>JBLHSN010000236.1:0-9318 GCA_047626195.1 Myxococcota bacterium | reverse complement strand
GGTTCTTCCGTCTCGGCATGAACGCCACGGATGACGAGCAGCTGGTCGCTCACCACCACTGGGTCGCGACCGTCGTGTACCAGGCCGTGCTGGATGTCGTCGGGGCTGTGTCCGCCCCAGTCACTGCCGTTGAACAAGGAGCTGACGTCGCGCAGGTTCTTGGCGCCAACCGTCAAATCGACAGGAACCATATTCGCCGCTGCGTCTCGAACAACTTGTTCAAGCGCGCTTGCCACGAACGCCTGGTAGTTGCGGTCCAAGCCACTAGTGGGATTGGCAATATCGTAGGGGTTTCCCCACAAGCCCATGGTGTCTGGGCCCTGATGGTTGTGGGAGGACGAGATCAGCAAGCGGTCTTTGTCGAACCCCTCCGCGACCAAGACATCGCGTGCTTCGTGAATGCGTGGGAACATCAACCCGACAAAGTCCAAGGCCACAAACGCCTGATACTCTCCGTTATGCGCAAAGATAAGGGCGCGCGCATAAACCGGGTCGCGAACATCCAGTGCGGGTCTCAGCGGGCCAAATCCACCAATCCAAACCGGCTCGAAGATGCCGTTTCCGTTCGCGTCGTCGAAGGGCTCAGTGCAACCGCTGCGAGAGGCAGTGGGGTCGTCCAGGCAACCGTCGAAGGTGTTGTCCCCATTGAGATCAGTGAAGGTCTCTAGGATGTTTGGAGTCATGTCGATGACCGCAACGCCGGCGTAGGTCACGTCATCCACAAGCAGAGGCATGCCCAACACCTGCTGAATCTCGGGCAGGATGTCCGAGTCCTCTCCTCCGTTGCACCCCGCAAGGGCCAATACAACAACAGCGCAGCGGAACATCAGCGACACCCCTCTTGGATGTCTGTACACACGCCCTCACAGAACTGTTGGACTTCACCGGTCTCCAGGAAGTGAACGACCTGCTGCTGTGCTGCCGGATGACGACGAGGACACTCATGTGGGTCCGTGTCGGAGTTCGGCGGCGTGTTCGTCAAGGGTGCGTCTTCCACGTCTGTGTAGGCCCACTCAACAATGGCCGAGCCCACGAACGGTGCGGTGCGCTCTTCCACACCGTAGATGGCCCGCGTTTGTGGAGCGACCGTGCTGACGCCGTACATGCGACCCTGAAGCTCGCCGGCAGAGGTAGAGACCTGTGCATCTCCCAGAGCGTTCTGGATAAGAATCTGCTTGGCCGGGTACCCGGACGGAACGCTCCGGTTCATATCGTAGCCCCAGCCAACATTTTCGCCCGCGTCCCACAGCATCTGGAAGTGCTGAATCAACAGACCAATCTCACGATGGTCGTTGTACTTCGCCTTGAAGATAGTGAAGAAGGGGTCGAAGTCCGCAGACCGGTGGGTCAGGTAGGAGTAGGGTCCACCGGTGACGCCGAAGACAGCACGCTCGATATCCGGAGACATCGCAACGTATGCGCCACCCAAGATGCCACCTTGAGAGATGCCGTAATAGCCGAAGTTCTCCGGATCGATGGTCGGTACCAAGGTTCCGTCGACGTCGAACTGGCTGACGGGGTCTTCGGCGAGAGGTCCACGCGCTAAACGAAGGACTGCCATGTACTCCACAAAGCCCTGAAACGTGCCTTCTGGCAGTACACTGAAGTTGGACGCATTGCCGGCGATGGCCGCCGCAAGTGCGGTGGAGTCGCGCTCTTCCATTCCCGTCCAGTCGCTCGCGATGAGAATCAACTGATTGGCATCCGTAAACTCACGGAGCCAGCCCGTTCCCGACTCTCCTTGGCTACCGAAGAATCCATGGCCATACTGAATGAGTTGCTTGGGTCCAGGGTTTTCAACCACAGAACATGGAATCCGCAGAGTCCACGGAACTTCTGTGGTTCCATTGCGCATGGGGTTGCCGTCTGGGTCGCGGGCGAGGCCTTGGCCGCCAGCGTCTTCGGTGCGGTACAGCGGGAAGTCGACAATTCGACCCTTCACAACCCGGCCACTGTTGGTCGTGCTGCAGTCGCCATTCTCGACTTCGTCGATGGCGTAGTCCATGCCGGCTTCAATGAACGACAGCGCATCATCTCGAATCCACAGCATGTCGCCAAGAGAGCTGACGCGACTTGCGGTGGTGAAGTCCCAAGCGATCTGCAGGTCCGACTTATCCAGCCCATCTGCGGTCAGAAAGGGGAAAATCTCATTGTCGAAGTGCTCACGTCTACGCTCAACATCGCCATCTTGGGTCAGCGTACCGTCTCGCACCGCACGGAAGTTCGTGCTCACATCCACGGGGCCACCGGTCGTCTTTTCGAGTCCCTGAATGGCAACCACGTAGCGAGTCCCCGATTCGAGACGGTCGATCGGCCGAAGCATCAGAAGCTGCTCATCAAGGTCATCTGTACTCAAATCAAGCTCGACAAAATGTGGGACGCGCTCAAGAGTAGCGGTATTGATGATGACCGTCTTTGCGGTGGCATCCTCATAGGTAGAGACATCCGCCAACGCGATGACGCCATCTAGCGAGACGTCTTCAAAGTAGGTCAGCAGCGCGGAGCCGACCGAGAACCCATCGTGGCGATTCCACAAGGTGGAGTCGAAGGCCACGTCATCTGCGTTGTCGGGCATGATGGATTCGGCGAAGTGCACCCGTAGACCGGTTGCCGTACTGTCATCGACGACCGTGTGGTGGTCCGACGGGTACGGCAGCGCGCACAGAGCGGTATCCATCGGGTCACAGCCGGTTGGTTCGTCGGGCTGCCCCACCTGTTCCCGCTCACAACCCACAGACAACAACGACAACGACAACAACAGTGCAGAACGACCCACGAGACTCTCCGGTATCAAGCGGCGGACCATAACCGAGCGTTGCAACAGCCTCTGCCAAAATATGACCGCGACATCTGCTGGAAAACTGAGCGGCGCCTATCGACTTAGGCGTCGTCGTCCATCAAGTCGTCCGCACAGACTTCACCAACTGTCGGAAGTGTGGCCAGAAAGGTATCCAACTCGTCATCGCCTACGTCCAGAATCGCGGCTGCGACCCGTACATGGACCAGCTCGTAGGCATCCGCTTGGTCATCCGCCAAGGCCGCGTCAATACACATGGTCAGCAACTCATGCTTGTCGGCCAGTGCCATTCTCGAGGGCAGACTCTGCAGCGCCGCTCGGCGGGCTTCGTCAAGCATGGCCGTCAACATGCCGCCGTCATCACAGAACCCTTCGGCCTCCATCACGCTGATGGGAAACAGCAGATCCATATACCGCTTTTCGCCATCAGTGACGTTTCCATCGGCGGTGACAACCGTCTCTACTAAATGATGGGCCAAGGCCAGCTTCAGCTGGTGATCATCAAAATTGGACATCTGCCCTCCCGGCCGAGTCTCCTAGCGCTGAAGCGCCACATGTACAATCGCCACGCACTCAGGAGATCCCGATGGCCATGAACTCGACCCGCCGCAAGCTCGCCATTGCTACCTGGGACGCCCCACGCGAGGGGAATATCTACGGCAAGCTAACCGTCGATGCCGAAGAATTAATGGATTATATCCAGCACAAGCGCGAGACCACTGGCAAGAGAATCACGGTCACGACCATCGTAGGTCTGGCCGTTGCACGCGCCCTTGCGAAGTCTCCAGGACTCAACGGCTACATCCGCTTTGGCCAGTTCTACGAGCACAAGACTGTGGACATCACCTTCTTGGTTGCCTTGGAAGAAGGCGCGGATCTCGCCAAAGCCACTGTCCGAGACGCCGGTCCCATGAGTCTGGTCGACATGACGGACTCACTGATGACGCGCGCCGCACGCCTCCGCGCTGGCAAGGACGATGACTTCAACAAAGCCAAGGGTACAATTAAACTGCTGCCGACCTTCATTCTTAAGCCGCTCGTACGCCTAACGGGCTGGATGGCGTCGTCGATGGGCTGGTCGGTTCCCGCACTTGGTGTCGAACGTTTCGCCTTTGGTAGCGCCATCATTACGAGTGTGGGCATGTTTGGTCTCGACGAAGGCTACGCGCCGCCAACCCCGTTTGCCCGCGTTCCCGTCTACGTGTTGGTGGGGGCAGTCAAGCAGCGTCCTACGGTTCACAACGGAGAAATCGTTGCCCGACGTCAGCTGACCATCACAGCGACCGTCGACCACCGATACATGGATGGTTTTCAGGGCGGCACGCTGGCAAAGACCATTCGACGTCTGCTCGAACATCCATGGGAAATTGACGGCGAAGAAGAACCCACCGCTAAAGCAGTCGAAACGCCAGTAAATGCGTAAACTACGTCACTGACGTCGCAAAAGCGTGGTCAACCTGTGTCGCCTGCGGTTGCGAGGTGCCCTCTCGCTAGGCAGAGTGACCGCCGATTGACCTCTGGGAGCCCCGATGACCCGTTTTGCACCCCTTCTCGTTTTGGCCATTCCCGCTCTTGCGCTAGCCTCCCCGCCTACATTCGGCGGGCTCGAGGGCGGAGAAGGCATCGAGTCCAGCGAAGACCAACGCCTCGATGCCCCCACCGAACCCAACGACGCACGCATCATCAACGGTGAGGCTGCAACCTCTTCGGAGTTTCCCGAGACCGGAATGCTCCTCTTCGACGGCGAGCTCGACTTTGGTGGATTTGGTGGCGGCCCCACACGCACCCCAGTGTGCAGCAGCACGCTCATCGCGCCAGATGTCATCTTGCTCGCCGCACACTGCATCGATCCAGCGGCACTGACGTTCGGAATCGGCGAAGTGAACAACGCGACCTGGTACTGGTCGCGCAGTGCCGACCTCTCCGGTCTGGCTGACCCGAGTGGCGCCATCCAGCCCCTCCCACAAGACGCCCTAGTTGCATCAGACGTCGTCATGCATCCGGACTGGGTCATCGAGGCACTCGGTCTGGGACTTGGCGAGAACAAGGACATCGCGCTGATGTTCTTGGCAGAACCCGTGCTGGACGTCGACTACGCCTACCTGGCCACACCCGACGAAATCGGTCAAATCACCCTGGATACCAATGTAACGATTGTCGGATGGGGTCAGCAGACGGCAACCGACCCGTTTGCCGCTCCCCCAGCCGGCACCATCTACATCAAGCAACAAGCGGTCTCCCACATCAGTGAAATGGCCGACTACGAGTTCAAGGTCGGCGAGCTGGAGACGGACGCACGCAAGTGTCACGGCGACAGCGGCGGCCCCTCTTTCTTGGAAATGGAAGACCAAGATCAGCCCTTCACCCGGCGACTCATCGGCGTCACCTCGCATGCCTACGACGACACCGACTGCTTCGAGACCGGTGGCGTCGACACACGCGTCGACTTCTACGCCGGCTGGATCGATGAGGAGATGCGGTCCCGCTGCGAAGACGGGTCTCGTGCCTGGTGCGGCGAAGGTCCAGAAGATTATGGTGTACTCCTGCCCCCGAGCTTCAGTGATCTTGAGGGCAAGAAGTTCCTTGGCTGTTCCTGCAGCACCGGCTCCACGCCGGCCGGCCTCACTTTCTGGGGCTTTGGCCTTGCAGCGCTGATCGGCCTGCGCCGTCGTAAGTAGCCAGTGAACCCACTCTATGTGTTCATCGGCGGCGGCCTAGGCTCTGTACTGCGGTGGGGAGTCGGCCAGTGGCTGGACCCCGTCGGAACGCTAGCGGTGAACCTAATCGGCAGTGCCGTTCTCGCGTTCCTAGCCCATCCAGACATGGGCATTGTCGGCCCGTGGAAGCTCGCGTTGTGTGTCGGACTGATGGGTGGGTTCACAACCTATTCCACCTTCAACCTCGAAGTCCTCAAGGCGCTGCAAGACGGTAATGGTCAGCGCGCGGTGGCTTTGATGGCCGCGACGCTTCTCGGTGCGCTCGCCGCAGGTGCTCTCGGATGGAGTCTCGCGGGTCGAGTTGCCGGATGATTCTCGCCTGGCTCTTGGTGGCATGCGGCACGCCGGAGCCACCGCCCCCCTCAGTCCTGCTCATCACGGTCGACACAACTCGCGCGGACGCTCTGGGTATCTACGGTGCCTTGCCATCCCCTAGCCCCACTATTGATGCGCTAGGAGAACTGGGATGGGTGGTTGAGGAGGTTCAGACTACCGTCCCGCTCACTCTGCCGGCACATGCTTCGCTGATGACAGGACAATGGCCCGACCAACACAGCGTGCGCGACAACCTGGGCTTTGTCCTTCCAGATGCCCAGGTAACGCTCGCTGAACAGTTCCAATCGGCCGGCTACGACACCGCTGCCTTCGTGGCTGCCGTCGTGCTGGACGCAAGCTTCGGCCTAGACCAAGGGTTCGCCACCTACAACGACGGTTTCGACCTGACAACCGCAGGAACCGAAGGCATTGGGGTCACCCAACACAAAGGTGAGGACGTCGCTGAACGCGCTGCCGCCTGGCTCTCCACCCCACGCGACCAGCCCTTCTTCGCCTGGGTACATCTGTACGACCCGCATCGGCCACACCAGGCACCCGAGCCCTACGCGTCACGGTTCGACCCCTACGCCGCAGAGGTAGCCTACGCAGATGCGCAGATTGCGTCGCTACTCTCCGCATTAGAGGGCCGAAGTGATGTGGTCGTCTCCGTGCTGAGCGATCACGGCGAGGGCAATGGCGACCACGGCGAGCTGACACACGGGCAGCTGACCTACCGCTCAACAATGCGCATTCCGTGGGTCGTGGCCGGTCCCGGTGTGTCCCCCCAGAGACTCCCTGGTCCCGCTAGCATCACCGATGTCGCCGGTACGCTACTGATGCTGGCTGGACTGGAGCCCATCGGGAACAAGACCACCGTGCATGCGACGTCAGCCAGCCAGTACGCCGAGTCACTCTATCCACGGCTCACCCTTGGACTGCATGACCTTGCCGTTGCCCAAGACGACACATACCGTCTCATTGATGGCCGGTATCCAGAGTTGTTCGCGTGGAGAGACGACCCTGGCGAGCTGCACAACCTGGCCAACACGTATCTCTCCGACGTGACCCGTCTACAGCGAACCCTCGCTGAGCACGACCGCACCGTGAGCCCCACAGCCATAGACGCCGAGACCGCCGCGGCCTTGGCTTCCCTTGGCTACATGACCGGCACGCCTATCGCCGACAGTGCCACCTTGATGGACCCGCGCGACGCACCCGACATGGCCACCGCCTTCGAGGACGTCGTCGTCCGTGCTCGCACTCGCCCCCCTCGAGAAGGGGCGGTGTTGCTCCAACAGTTCTTGGACGAGTACCCTGCCGTCACCGGCGTCCGGCAGATGCTGGTCACCGCTTGGGAAGCTGCAGGCGAGTCACAAGCCGCTATTGCCGCCCTCCAGCCACTCATTGACGCTCGTCCAGACGACCCCATGTTGCGCGCACGACACGCCGAGTTGGTGCTGTCCAACGGCGACACCCGAGCAGCTATCGCGGAGCTTGAACAGGTTCGCACCGAACACCCAGAGCAGGTCGCAGTCCGTGGCCTCCTTGCCGAGCTTTACCGACGCGAAGGGCGGTGTGATGCTGCTGTCTCCGAAGCAGAAGCCGGTCTCGCCCAGAGTGAAGAGTCATCCAGGCTTCTGTTGGTAAGAGGTGCCTGCAGACGGCAGACCGGACGCCTTAGGGAAGCCGAAGCCGACCTGCGTGCCGTCATTCGACTCGACCCCCACAACATCGATGTCCACGGTGTCCTAGGCCATGTCTTGGCGGACTCCACGCGGTTCAGCGAAGCTGCGGAAGCCTTTGCACAGCAACGACGCCTGACGCCAGAACGCGCGGAGCTCCCAGCACTCATTGGCGCTGCCCTACATGCCGACGAACAATGGCTCGCCGCCCTCACGCCGCTCGAGGCTGCGTGCGCGGTCCCCACCGATGCAGAGTCACGTATCCTGCGCGCAGACGCCCTGTTCAAGGCCACCGGCGACACAGCTCAGGCATTCACCCTCCTGGCTGAGGCGAAGCGACTCGCCCCCACCGACCGACGTGTGGCCGAGGTTCATGCGTCCATTCTCCTGGCCGAAGGCGACGCAGAGGCTGCATTGAGAGTCCTTTCCGAGTACTGATCCAAGCGAAGGTCTGCGCACACCTGTACTGTGCAATGGGGCCGGAAAAAGAGAGCGACAGTGAGCGTCACTACGCAAGACAGAGCAGCGCGGTATGCTGCGCGCATGAAGACTCTTGTCCTATTTTTTCTTGGTGTTCTGGTCGCACAACCTGCGCTTGCACAAGAAGAATCCCCCACACAAGAGACACGAATCGACGTCAGCGGCTGGCGACGAGCCACGGATATCCCTACGGAAACTACCCCCCTGGGTGCCCAGACTTCGGCCACCGATGGCACAGTTGCAGACCCCATTGCTCCAGAGGACCAGCGCCCAGGGCCCGAGTGCCGTCGTCAAATAGGAGGCGCAGTCGGAATGGTCGTCCCAAATGATGGCTGGGACCTCTTGGGAAGTGGCCCGCGTTTCACCGGGTCTCCCGTGCTGTCCATGGTGTGTACGCTCGGCGGCAAGATTCGCCCCTTCGGCGCTCTCACCACAGCCCCCACCCAACGGCACTGGTACCGAGAGCTCGGCCAAGCCGGCTTGTACATCATGCCCTCCTTCGGGCTGGTGACCGGTCGGAAGTCCATGCGCTATGGCATCTACACGGTGATGATGCCTCGGCTCATCGGTATTGGCGCCAGCATCGAATTTCGCTTCAAGGACGCCGACACTGGCTGGCTCACCAACAACAGCCAAGGCCGCGGCAAAGGCTTTGAGCTTCGCGCTCAAGTCCTGGACGGCGACCTCGTGCAATACCAACTTCAGCTCCTCTACACCTTCGGAGTGAGTGGCTCGTGACTCGCAAGACTCTTCTCCCATTTTTTGCCCTGCTCCTGATTGGCGCCGACGGCCCCGATGACCCAGACGCTCCGACCGCGGACTCGCCTGAAGAGGATGTTCCAGCTGCCAGTGATGCACCTAGCGTAGACGAACCCGCATCGGAAACGGTCACCACGGAAACGCGTTCGCCTGGTGAAATCGCCCTTGCACAAGCGACGGAGTATCTGACGCAGCGTCGGTGGACAGAGGCTCTGACTATCGCCATCACTGGCGTGTCTGCTTACCCTGCTCAAGCCGAGTCCTTCCGACTCGTCTCACAGCTTGCGAGCGAGCAAATCGCACGCGGACCGACGTTCAACGCACCAGGTGGCATCACCGCTCCGCCCGCACAAGCGCCGTCTGCAACAGATCCCTACGCAGGCTGGACGAGTGAGCGTCCCCTTGCCATCCCGGCAGAAGGCGCCGAGCCCGCACAACCCACGGAGCGCCAAGACAGTTGGCGTTCATCACGCTGGCGCGAAGACCGTGCACATCCCGCGGCGAACGACCCCCGTGAAGGCATCCTGGTTGGATTCGACGCAGGCCTGAACAACGGCGTGCGTGTGGA
>JBLHSN010000235.1:0-9339 GCA_047626195.1 Myxococcota bacterium | reverse complement strand
GCTGCGGGCCGGCGCTGCGTGCGGTCCCCAGTCGGCAGGGTTGCTGGGGCTGCGTCCGCCTCGACCACCGGGGTGGCATCTGGCGTGGTCGATGGCGATTGGCGCGTGCCGCAGGCGGTCAGGGTCAGGAGGAGGGCAAAGCGAATCATGGGAAGCCTCGGGTTCACTGCACAATCGTGCTGAAGTAGAGTACATCGGACTGAATGGGGGACATGGCGTTCTGGCGGGCGTCGCCACTGGTCCAGAACATGAAGTTGGTACCGTCAAAGTCGATGCATTCTTCGGCGTTCAGTGAGCCATCACCATCCGTGTCCTGCGATTGTGGACATTGAGGTGTGTCGGAAATGACGTCATAGCCGCCCTCGCCACCTTGCTCCTCGGTGGTGTGGAACAGGCCGATTTGATGACCCGCCTCGTGCGCGATGGTCTCGCCCATCATCTGGGTGTCGAGGCTGCTGCCGTCGTCGTTCAAGTGTCCATCCACGGCAATGATGACGCCGGAACCCGCTGTTCCTTCAATTCCTAAGACACCTGGGATGCCAGACGCGAAGCCCAGAGTGCCCGGCTCCACGAAGTCGGAGATGAAGTACACGTTCATCGCTTGGTCGCTGTCGCCAGCGGTAATGGCGCGAAGGATATTGGCGTCTTCGCCTTCTTCTTCGATGATTGAGCCGCTCGGGTGAGTCGCTGAGAACACATCTACGGTACCCAACGTCGGGCCGTCTCCGGCGGTGTACAGGCTGCGCATGACTTGGATGGCGGCATCGAGCTCCTCTTGGAAAATCTCGGTTCCGTCAATGATGACGAGGTTCAGGTCGAGCAGCCCGGTGCCTTCCTCGTAGCGGCGGGTGTTGATGTGCAGAGTGGCTGGGCCGTCGTCGGTGAGGTCTTCTTCACTGACCGCCATGACCGCGACACATCCAGCGGTCGGGAAGGTTTCGTTATTCATGGGCAAGGCGATGGTGCTTGTGACAGCTGGGAAATGGTAGAGGGGGTCGGCACCCCAGTCGTCGTTCACCCAGTCAACGCCGCCAATCTGCAGGGTGATGAAGCCCACTTCCTCGGAACCACCGTCCACCGTGAGAGCAATGCTGATGATGTCGGCGCCGGTGTCCGCGTAGAACATCGGGCTGTACGACAAGCGGCTGAAACTGTCGAAACCCCACTCGAAGCGGCTCGAGGCCTGGCCGTATTCGCCCGGGGTTCCCAGCTCGGTCAGGTCGGCTGGGCAGTCGGGTCGGGTGCCGAACGGAACAACCTCACTGAAGATATCGCCGGTCGCTTGTGGTGGGTCTTCGGATTGTTTTCGGTTGCAGCCAGCGGTAGCAATGCTGGCGACGACGACAAGTAGAGGGATGTGGCGCACGTGAACGTCTCCGTAGCGCAGTGTGCCCAGAATTTGTCGCGGATGTGCAGGGCCGGCCAGCGACCACTTGTTGCGGGAGTCCAGTTCATTGCCGAGCGAGAGTATTTTGCTGAGGCGCTGACAACGGCGGCAGTCGCTGAATGACTAAGGTTTATTGCGTTTTATCCGGGATTGACCTGGTTGTAGAACACGATTCCTAGGTTGCTGGCGATTCATCCGGACAGTGTTGCTGCGGCTGCTTCGGTGTGTGGATACCCGGCGACCCCATCGAGCATGGTGGTGGCGCATGAGGGGCCGGGTTGAAGAGGTTGGTGAGTGCAGCCTAAACACGGTGCGCTGGCATCCCCGATAAATAAAGGGGCGGTACACCATTCCCAATGGCCTTTCCTAGTTTCCGGCCGAACCCACCCATATATCTGATGACCAAATCGACGGTTTTGGGACAGGCTTGCGGGTCGATCTGTTGAGAGGCAGTTCGGAGAGTCTCCCAAGGGATGGAGAATTCCATGACACTCCGTTCCCTCGTCGTATTCGGCGTATTTGCTCCGTTACTGTGCAGTGGGTGCAATAAGAGTTCCGATACAGATAGTTCAGACACAGAGACAGGCACGGAGGCTCCGGGAACCGTGACCTCCAGCACCATCTTTGCTATCTCCGAAGATGGCGGTCTAGTCGAGCACGAAGGCATGGAGATGAACATCCCCGCAGGTGCGCTCACCGAAGAGATCGAGATCACGGTGAACACCATTGCCGGCGGTGTTGCAGGATATGAAACCTACCCCCAGCGCTACCTGTTCGAGCCGGATGGACGGGTGTTCGAGACCGCCGTGGAGATCACGATACCCTTCGACGGCACAGAAGGTGAGGCCACCCTCTTTTGGAGTGGGCCTGATGCCTCTGGGTACCAACGCTTAGACAGCACGGTGAGCGGGAGCACCCTTGTTGGTCGGGTCACTCACTTAAGTGAGGGCTTTGTGGCCAGCGGTATCGACTACGACGACGACATCAACGTCGCTGATGGGGACGAATCCGTCCGAATTCCTGGATTATGGCGGTGACTGCCCGGTCGAGACTGCGTCTGGGCATGACACCGCGCTTTATGCGAACGCGCTGTCGTCGTCGCAGGGCCTGGAGTCCGGCTTCAACTGCTCTTCAGGGGTGTGGGATGTGTTCGGAACGCCGTACGATTGCTTCGGCTACCGCCTGCCAACAGAGGCACAGTGGGAAGGCGCGGTCCGTTGTGTTGAGGACCTGCTGCATTCGGGCTCGAACAGCATGGACGAGGTGGCCTGGATCGATAGCCATTCGTCGAATCAACCCCATCCCGTAGGTCAACTGGAGGCGAATGCCTGCGGTTGGTACGGCGTGTTGGGAGTTCTTTGACGGACCCCCTCGGTCTCAGTACTGGCTCCGGCCGTGGTGGCAGCTGGGGCACTCTGTCGAGTGGTGCCCGTGTTGCGTTTCGCACCTCCTACGATTCCGGCTACCGCGTCAGTGCCGTGGCCTTCCGCCTTGTCAGGACGAATCCTTGACCCTTGCTTCCTCGAACCCTTGTTGTGAGATGCTGGTGGTACAGGAGCAAGCTGCCCGCAGGCCAGCCCCCGCCGTGCGGAGCTGGCGTAGGGGGACTGGGCCGAAGGGCTCGCTAAATCGAGGATGTGTGACCCACACCTTCAGCGCAAGCAAAACGAGCGATCTCGACTCGGTGAAACCTGTTCATGACGCTGGATTTCCGAAGATGGCTTGAATCGAGTCCTCATCGCTTGGTGATTGGCACTCGCACAGCCATTAGCGTACGGCGTTTCCTAACATTGCGCCTAGGATGGGTAGAACCTCGTCTTTAGGTGCCCATCCCTGTATACCGGACCCCGTACTCGCAGAACAAGTGGTGGTCATCACCGGCGGGAGTTTGGTGCTCGGTCTCACGACCGTGAAGGCCCGCCAGATGAGCGGCTCGGCATCCGGATTTAATACCGACCATGCCATGGGATGACCGCTGATACGGAATTCCCCGAATCGGGACCGAAGGAGCTTGATGGGCGTAAGGAGGAGGAACAAAGTCGGTCGATCCCAGAACAATCATCCCCGCTGTCTTCAAGGTCGTGCCGTATTTATCAGGTACTACGCTCGAAGCAGCTTGAAGCACGCTACCGAAACGGCACGTCCGTCGGTGAAAAAGACTGTTTAAACCGTGTCCTTCTAAAGAGTCATGAACGGCGGACTGGGCAGATGGCGATGTCCTTGTGTAAGAAACAAGCCGGGCTGAGTGCGGCGTATGGTCAGATGCTGCAACGAAGGTGGAGCGAACTTATTCTCTGACGGACATGCCGCATACGGCCGAGCGGAAACAAGTCTCTCAACCGAATATCGAACAAGCCTTCTATACGGCAACGCAGCTTTGCTGAACACAACGGCTTGGGAGGACTGAGGAGTCATCCCGACGCATCTACTCGGCGGTCGTCGCGTCGATAAGCAACTGGGTGAGGGCTTCGTAGTTCTCAGCAACGGCCAGGCTGTTGACCGTCAGATTGTAGATACCCACGACCTCGTTGTCCGCATTGAGAATGACCACGTCTCGGTAGGTGGGGGCCCACTGGGTCCACGCATCCTCTTCAGCAGTGTCTTGCAACAGGCCAATGTCTCGGCCGTCGGTGAAGTCCGCATTGCCAGACTCAAAGCCCACACCGTTCACTCCGAAAAGGGTGACCGGTACGGCAAGATCCATGGCGTCTAGGTCCGCTTGAATGTCGTCGAGGTAGCCAAACTGGCTACTGCAGTAGCTTCAAGTAGCGTGGGTGAAGTACCAGCCGCTGACCTGTTCGAGCAGGTCTCTCGGCGAGACATCTTCACCCGCTGTAGGCGAGGTGGCGTTGACGTCGTTCAGGGCAAAGTCGGGGACTGGCGCGGTGGACCCCGAGGTGTCCGTGTCCGGTTCTGTGTCGACATCTGTGTCTGTGTCGACATCTGTGTCTGTGTCGACATCTGTGTCTGTGCCGACGTCCGGATCGGTGTCAGCATCGACCTCGCTGTCCGGGTCATTGCCCATGGCCGAATCCGCACTGCCATCCGTACACGCGGTGACGGTGGAGCCGAGAAGGAACAGCGCTGGGAAGATGCGACGCATGACGGCAGTGTAACGGACTGGGCTCGGCTGGCGAGTCGTAACCGCGTCAGCGTGTTCGTTCGTGCGGGGGCGGTCGCACTACAGTGATTGACGTGAGAGGTAAAAATATCCGATTGCATCGAGCTGTTCGATAAGATGAAGCCCGTCTAGGAGACTCGGGCTCACGGCGGTACTACGCGTTGAGTCGTCCGCTATGGGGCAGTCGCATGCCTATCGCCGACATGTTTGCATGGCCTGCCGGTGAAAGCCGTCGCTTGTATTCCGCTGCGGTGTGTCATTCGCAGACCGCTCTCCAGCTCATCACTGTGCGGGACGAGGAGAGGTTGGCGGTAGAGCTTGTCCTGTCTGCTGTGTTCCGCTTCGAATCCTTCGGGAGATGCCCAACGCCAGGGAAATCCGCTGCAACATGGGTGGACGGCGGCGTTCAGGCCTTTCGCACTTTTGCAACGCTGTAGATCTACGCGCCTCGTTGTACGCTTGATGGGGCTCCAAGACCTGCGGCCGATGTACATCCGAGGTGACACAGGGACGCGGAGTGATGGCACTAAACTGCCTCGTTTTTCGCGTCGGGTGGACTGTTCGGCTGACTGTCGTGGGTAAGCAGGGAACCCAGAGAGCAGGTCAGTAGGTCAAAGACAATTCTCCTTGCGAAGCTGGGTATTGAGCCAAAATGCATACCTGCTGACGTTGTAAGAACAGGTCGGAGAGATGACGACTGTCTTCCCTCATTGGTGGTGAGTGCTGCTGTTCTGAATGGCTACGGCGCGCTCTTCGGTGGCGTGCTTCTCTCCCACGTTGAGGAGCAGGCCGAAGCGTTCTGCAAAAATCGACTCGGTTACGAAGAGCCAGAGCAGATGACGATTAGTGGGTTCCTATCGCAGCGTTCGGCTCGGAAAGTCGATGAGTTCGTTGTGACGTTCACCCCCTCCCGCAGCAGAGGGGTTCTCACTCTCGCGTGCGTGGTCAGCAGCCGTGGAGACACCATCGCGACTTGTGTCATCCGTGTCGGTAAGGACATCGGCACGGATACTGACGCCGACATCGCGCTGCCAAGCGGGAAAGGCTGGAAGGTCATCATTCGCCACTGGGTAATCGGCGAGGACATCGATGAGAGCGGGCGGCTCACGACTCGGCGGATGGACAGCCTAGTGGACGCTGCGGCAGTGGTCTACTGCTCGTGAGTTGAGCGGGGTAAAGCGGGTGGTTACCCGTAAGCTTGCCCATCGCTCGGTCTCTCGCGCAGCCTTTAACGAGGTCGTTATGGTCTGGTTTCGCACGGTTCGCGTGGGTCGCACGTCTAGGACCATCGAGTGCTTGGGCACCATCCAGGCCACGCGTTGTACCGGCGTACGCGGCAAGCAGGTCCACTGCCAGACCTCACTCACCATGGTCACCATCGACGAACAGGGGGGCTCCGTCCCCCACGGCCTCACCATAAACCCAACAATTACGGATCGGTTCTGTCTGAGGGTCGTGAGCGTAAAACATTGGGTGAAGCTTATCAATAGCCGGATCGCTGGAGCCGAGGCCGGCTCCCCGCCATCGCGAGCCGGTCCTTCGGAAGGCGTGCCTCGACACGCTCTTAGTCTCGGTCAACGAAGACGACAGGCGTGAGCACACCGAGTCGGTCAAACTGATGAAAGAGACATTACGTCACCCCGACGTCAACACATGGCTGCTCGCCGTATGTTCATCCGCTACGGTCGCCTTCGCTCGCGCACGGGAAGCCTAGGCGAGGGCGCTATCCATGCATGAGTCTGCGTCAGACCTGCAGGTCGAATGGGGTGTTGGACGGATGTGGAGAAACACTCGGTGGCTCATGTCAGAAGACGCCAGCCTAGATTGGGCGTTCCTAGTACGGGTGACACGGGCTCGCTGCCGCTCACGGCGACGCTGGATGCCTGCCCGGCAGGGTTCGATGACGTCGCGCTTAGCCCTCCCGAGGGAGCGAAGACCTGCATCCACCAGAACGCCATAGTACTTGGCACCTACGAAGCCGGCGTATTCGTTCCCGAAGGCGCGTACATTGGCGTGGGCGCGCCTGTTGGAGCCGACTCAATACTTGGCGCTATGGCGCATCTGGCATCGCGGTCTGTGGTGAGCGCGAACAGTGAGATTGGGGCCATGGCTGTAGTGGGGCGAAGCGCCCAGGGTGGTAGCGGAACGCTTGTTGGACCCGACAGCTCCATTCGTCGAGCTGCGACCGCAGGGACGGGCGTAGATGCGTCACCTGGGAGTCTGACCGTAGGGTATGCCGCGACCGTCGGGGACCGTTGCGCCTTTCAGCGAACGTGCGTCACACTCGGCAATCTGGTGACGGTCGGCGCGGACTGCGACATCGGCGCTCGGGTTGTGCTTGCCGGGTCGGTGAGCCTGGGAGAAGGGGCGCAGTTCGGTGCAGACGTGGTCGTCGGACCGGGAGTCATCGCGAGAGCTGATCTCACTCTTGCGGAGCGCGTCAGGGTCGGCAGCGGTGTGGTCTTGGGGAGCGGTGTCAGCGTGGACTACGACTCGGCTATCGGCCGCGACAACACTCTCGGAGATGACGCGCATGTCGGCTAAGCGCCCACTTTAACGGCAAATGTGGAGGTAGGTGCCAGGGGAACAGTGCTGGATGAGACCTGGCTTCGTCGGGGTTCTGTGGTTGAAGGCCTACCTCTAGACCCGAACCCGCCAGTCGTCCTATGTGGGCAGTCGCATAGCAATGTTGTCCCTGCGGCTGCGGGAACAACCGTGGGACAAGTCATCGCGTCTGATGGAGAGGGCAAGATTGCCAGCTACGCCATTGCCTGGGGTGATCCCGGAGGTCTGACACCGTACTTCAGCATCTCGTCTACGGGACTCCTCACCCTTACGCGTGACGGTGAGGAAGGGTTTCGCAACAGGACGGTATCGCTAGACATTGCAATGGTGGACGAGGCGGGCAACAGCGGCCGCAATCTGGTGGAGGTTGTGGTCAGTTACAGCTTCTTTTGCGAAGGCGGCGGCGCTTGGCTCGGCTACAGCGATCTGACGAATGGGGACCGCGTCAACCTCTGCGTCATCGACAGGACCGCTGCGACCAACCCCGACGAACGCTTGGACGTCTTCCGCAACCCGAGGGTGCTGACATCCTGCATCGGCCCGTCCGAGTTTGCGGAAGGTCACTTCCGAGGCACGACGGGAAGCTCGCGATTCGGTGCAATCCGGTGTCAATATGCGCTCTCTCAGCGACTGGCCCCTGGCTCGAACCTCACGGGGTTTTTATCCGCAGGACCGACACTGCGGAAGTGAGATTTGCACCTCATCCTCCCTCCATAGTCCGGCTACGAGCATCTATCGGACGGTCTACACAGCTACCATCGAGCTGTGCACCCTGTCGCTTGACGGGGACGCGCTGCCCACCACCGGCGCGTCTTCCAGCAGACGCTCCCACATCCAGTACGGGTGAGCGACGAAGGAACTGTACAACCTCAACATGGGGGAGTTCAGAGCCGGTCTCAGGTGATAAACTTGAGGGGGTACCGGGTGAGCCGGGTACGAAATCAAGCGTACGGAACCGTGTGCGGGATCTCCAGATATAAAACTTTTCAAGTGCACTTAACGACTGGGCGCCTACTGGCTGTCGTCTACGGCCTCGGTGAGGATCGTCGTCGCAGAGGTGCTGCGCGACTTCGCGTGCGTCATGTCGGTCCGTCGACGGCGGCATCCGAGTGATGACGCATCTCGCCTGCACGCGGGCATGCCGGTACACGCTACAGTACGTCGTGTTTAAGGCCGCTGAGCCGATTCGGATACGCTCTTTTACTTGCATCGGGAAGATGGCCCATCTAGGCTTCTATCCATCCGTTGGGAGGCTCTCCATGTTCGTCCGTTCTGCTTGGCTCATGATGTTGGCTGTGACCACAGCCTCGGCTACACCGGTGGAGCTGACCCATCAGGGCCGTTTGCTCGATGCTGCAGGAGTTCCTCTGAATGACGGCAACACGTCGTTGACTTTCGATTTACAGGAAACCGGCTCGCCTCCCATCGACTACTGGACCGAGACGCTGAATGTCTCGGTAGCTGATGGCTTCTACAGCGTTGTCCTAGGAGCCGATAGCGGCAACCCACTGCAAGCAGAGTGGTTCTCCGCGGATCCACAGCTTCGGGTGTCTGATGCCGCCGGCAATGCGCTCGCTAGCCAAGTCATCCGGCCCGTTCCTACCGCCCTAAGCTCTTACTCGCTATCAGGCGGCCCAGTGGACGCCTCAGAGCTGCGCGTGGATGGTTCTGCGGCTTGGGTAAGCCCAGGCACGACATGCGCCGCAGACAGCCGTGGTGCGTTTCGATTTATTGCAGGCAGTTCGAGTGTTGCGGATGCTCTGCAGTGGTGTGCAGATGACGGCTCTGGGGCGCTCGAATGGCGTGCAATCGGTGCCATTGATTCGGCTGATCCTCCTGGCCAAGACATCAATCCTCCTGGCACACTGTTGATCTCCAGCAGCAGTTTCGTCGATCCGAACCCACCCAGCGGCTGGACTCAGTGCGCTGGATTCATCAACACGAGCGGCAATGACGTCACTGAGAACGTCTTGGATGGTTGCTTGCCGGTGGAGCGCATGCGCATCCGCATGTGGAACGCCAGCGGAGTACTGGTGGATGACCAGTTCTCCGAGTCGGGCAACGGACAGGCGACGTCAAGCTGGCCTTCATGGAATTACGTAACGGGCGGTCGGACTGCCGTGGTGAGCACCTATTGGATCAGCACTGCAGGATTCTTCGCCACTACCGACGGTCGAGATGCGTGTGGCCAATCGACTGGCGGCTCCAGACCTCACCTCGGAACGGGCAATGGAACCTGCGCAGCCATCTTCCCTGGACACTCAAA
>JBLHSN010000234.1:0-9358 GCA_047626195.1 Myxococcota bacterium | reverse complement strand
TGGCGCAGCCGGTGCCCACCGTGCCCGCCGTGCCCGCCGTGCCCGCCGTGCCCACCGTGCGCGAGGTGCAGTTCGGGCTGCAGGTGCGTTCGACCACCGACTTCGTCTGTGACGCCGTCGTCGAGGTGCAGGGACAGCAACTGCGGAACATGGAGTACTGCGCCTTTGGGGGCACGGTTTGGGTCCCGGCGACGGGGACCGTTCAGGTTGTGGTGTCCCATCCCGATTTCGTCGATGACACGTGGTCGTATGGGGTGGAACCGTATGGTCTTGTGCAGCACCTGGGCACTTTGATGGTGCGGCGCGCGGGGCAGCCCTACTTCTTGCAGGAGGGCCGGCGGTGGCCGATCGACGCGGCTCGGGAGGAAGACATTCCTTATTGGGGGGTCACAAACCTGACGTCAGACGAAGACGTGGCTGAACTCGCGGCCATCGTTGGCGGTTTGGCACGGCGGTACGACCTGACGGTTTCGGAACCTGGGGGGCAATGCCTTGGCTCGATGGGCGAGTGTGGAGCGTTTGCGTTTGAGCTCACCTCGAACACCCAGTTGTCCACTTCGCGCCGGACAAGTCTCCTAACAGAACTGCGCGCGCAACCGGCTTTTATGGCTGTAGGGCCACGCGTCGGTGAACAGATGGTGCTGTCGAATCATCTCGAGGTGGCCTTTCAGCCGACACTGGGTGTGGATGAGATTCTCGGCTGGCTTCAGGAGCGCGGGCTGCACGGGAGTGTGAGTCCCCGCGTGCCGAAAACCGCCTACTTTGTATTGCCACTGGGGATTGGACTGGGCGCTGTGCGAGCTGCTGAGCGGCTCGAGCGGGACCCAAGTGTAGTGAGCGTTACCAATGTCCTTGGTGGCATTGACCTGGATGGATAGGGGCGGTGTGGGCCAAAGAACCATGGTTGCAAGCTGTTCGGTCCGTGTAGGCGGCGTAAGAAAAGGGCGGTTCGCACCCGTCACGGCCCGAGCTCGGTGGCAAACCGGCAGAGACGAGTGCAGGACATGCTGTTCGACTTAGGCATCGCCCCCGAGAGTGACGGCGTCGACCCGCTGTTCGACCCACTTGTGCATCGCGCTTGGTCGGCCTGCCGTGCAGCTCGCGACGGAATGTCCACACGGGTCGTGTTCTGGCTTCTTTGGGTGTGCGACCCGCCGCAAGAAGGCTGACGAGGATGGCATTCACTGACACCGAGGTGACTGAGACCGCCGGCGGCGACGATGAGTTCGCGACCCATCCCGACTAGCGGGCGGCCAAACAGACCGCGTCCGTAGACGGGCCTGCAAGTCGAAGACGTCCGTGTGGTTCTGCCGTGTGTCATTGTCCGTATTCGCTGCAGGTAGCGGTGAGCCGACGCGTCGCTCGTCTCTTACGAGACCGGCCTTCAACAGGAGCTCTCATGTCAACGATGCCCTACCGTATGCTTGGAAACACCGGTCTTCAGGTGTCCGTTCTGTCCTATGGCTTCTGGGCCACCTTCGCCGTGAAGGACGGGCTGACCGGCGCCGACGGTATCGAGCGTGCCAAAGACTGTCTCCGTGTGGCCCGGAAAGGCGGTATCAACCTGTTCGACAATGCCGAGGTGTATGGAAACCCGAAAGGTGCCGCTGAGGCCGTCATGGGCGAGGCGATTGCGCAGCTGACCGAGGAAGACCCGGAGTCGTGGCGCCGGTCTGACTACTTGGTGACCACCAAGGTCTTTTGGGGTGGCGATGGCGTCAACGAGGCAGGCCTGTCCAGAAAGCATGTTCGTGAGGGCCTCGACGCCAGTCTGGAACGCTTGCAGATGGACTACGTCGACCTGGTCTTCTGCCACCGACCTGACCCCCACACGCCAACCGAGACCGTGGTCCGTGCCATGAGTGAGGCCGTTCGGTCCGGTGCTGCGCATGGCTGGGGCACGAGCGAGTGGTCGGCGCAGCAGATTACCGAGGCGTTCTGGCTCGCTCGCACACTCGGTCTGGAGCCGCCGCAGTTTGAGCAGCCCCAGTACAATCTGTTTCACCGAGACCGCGTGGAACAGGAGTACCACCCGCTGTACAGCGCGCCTTACAACATGGGAACGACGGTGTGGAGTCCGCTGATGTCGGGTGTGTTGACCGGGAAGTACAATGACGAGGTCCCCGAAGGTTCGCGCTTGACCCAGCCCGGCTACGAGTGGCTGCAGAAGATGCTGGAAGGGCATCGGGAGAGCGGTGTCATCGACAAGGTGCGCCTACTGACCACGTTTGCGAAGTCGGAACTCGACTGCACCATGGCCGAACTGGCTCTTGCGTGGGTCCTCGGTAACCCGAACGTCACCACCATTTTGTTGGGTGCGACGAAGGTCAGTCAGCTCGAAGAGAACCTACGTGCCGTGGATGTGGCTCGTCGAATCACGCCCGCACACCGCGAGGCCATTGAGGCGATTGTTGGCAACAAACCCACCGCCTACCAAGGGTGGGGCGGTGCGGGCATGCGGTCGTTAGACACGCTGTAGTGGTAGTCTCCAGCGTGGCCTTTTCCCCATGTCCAGACCGCGTTGTGTCCTCATATGACGCTGTCTGTGCTCGATGATGGCGTGATTCTGGGCGGCTACTGCCCAGGTACCGTCCGTCCGAGCTGGAATCCGTTGAAGCCGTCAGTGCAGGTCGCGTTGCCGTGCACCGCTGTGCAACTCGAACTGCGTAGGCCCAAGCGGTAGAGTTTCCACGGCGAATAACCAGCTTGGTGGTTGTGTATCGGCTGGTTCCGACCGGGTCTGTCGCGATGCCACTTTGGTGGGGCCGCCACCAGTCGGGTACCCACTTGGATTCGTTGCCGCGTATGTCGCACCGGTCGAAGTCGTTCGCCATTAGGTCGCAGCTGGCATGGGTCCCGTTGGCGGCGTTGTCGTTGTACCAATCGACGATGTCGACGGTATTGGCGCCCGAGAACTTGTGGTCTTCACCCCACGCGCTGCGACCTCCCACTCAGCCTCGGTGAGCAGACGGTAGCCGTCACAGGTGTGCGGAGAGATGTCCGAATCGCAGACACGGGTCGGGCCCGGGCCGGTGCAGCTGTAGCACTCTTCCAATCGGTCCAGCGATGACGAAAGATTTGTGTAGTGCGCTGCCTCACTCCACGTCAGATACAGGCTGGGACAGGCCTCACACAGAATGGGCCTGTCAGTGGTTTGGTAGCCAGCGACGTAAGAAAACGGCTGCTGAATGACCTCTGTCCGGCTCACCAAGAAGTCTCGGGTGACTATGACACCATGAGCGGTGCTGGCGTTGGACTCACGGATATTGTCCCAGTCGTCTCCGGCACTTTCACAGCCCATCACGAAGGTGTCGGCTTCAATGACCTTGAATGTGATGGAGACGGAGTCACTGATAGCAACGTCTACGTCTGCTCCAATGGACCCGTCTGTGACGTCCTCTGTGTCCGAGTCTCCGACGTCATCCGTGTCTCCGACCAGGCCGTCTTCGTCTTCGTTAGGCAGGCCGTTGGGAACACAGGCACAGAGTGAGAGTCGTGCTGCCATGCAGAGGGCGAGAGAGCCGGCGCATCGAGAGTCCATACGAGATGAGATGGAGTGTTCCTAGGGGATGGCTGTCGTCTGGGCCTGATGTAGAGCATCTTGTCATCGCGGTGACAATCGAAGTTGCACCTTCATTTCTCGCTAGGAGTTGAGCGCCGTCTTCCGATCGTGCAGGGTACGCTCCAGTAGCTTGCGTGAGATTTGGAGGTCTCCATCACAGTCTGAAAACGCCTCGATTCGCGCGTTGGCCGCTTGCCAATGAAGCTTAGCTTCGAGGTCTCTCCCTGCCTGTGTCTCAGCGACAGCGCGCGCGACGTCTAGGTGGCCCAATGCGAGCTCGATTTCGCCGCTCACCGACGCAGGTTGCGCGGGGAGCCCTCTTAGACGAGTTGCGATGAGGTCCGCCGCGACGCACTCGTCGAGACCGGCGTGGCAGATGAGCTGGTAGACGTCGCACACAGTACCGACGTCGCTTAATTTACCCTTGGTTCCTAGCATCCGACGCGCTTGGCGCAGAATAGCCAGGGCTCTCGTCGGCTCGCCAACAAGTACCGCGACGATACCTGCGTTGACCCGCGTGGCACCTACGGTCAGCTTTGTACCCATGCACTCTTCTTCGTCGAGCAACTGCCGGTATAGGAGATTGGCCTGGCTCAAGCGTCCCAGGCGGGCATAGACCGTTGCGAGGAACATGTTTGTGGAATGCAGCGTAAAGGTGTCTTCGGCTTGCTCGGCTAGCGTTCGAGCCGTTGTGAGGCACTCGAGCGCCGCCGGCAGATCACCCTGGTCTGACAGAACGGCACCGAGATTGGCCCAGGTGTTGGCGGCGTCGAGTGGTCTTTGGTCGTCTTGATACCGCGCAATCGCCACGCGAAAACTATGCGCGCTCTCATCTCGGCGATTCGTCATTAGTAGGGCACTACCCAGGTTGCTGTGAACCACGGGCAGGAGTGAGGAGTGTCCTGCGGTCTCCGCGGTATCCACTGCTTGCTGTGCGAATTCCAGGGCAGTCTCGTGAGCGCCCATGCCCTGTAGGACGGACGACTTACGCATCAAGAGCAGTACCTCGAGTTCGGTGCCTTGTTGTACGCGGGTGAGGGCTCTATCGACCTCCGAATCGGCCTGCTCCATTTCGCCGCACCATGTATGATTCTCGGCTAACCACAGGCCCACCCGAGCGGCGTGGGAGCTGTCCATCGCCAGTGCCACGCGAGAGGTGCGGAGCAGCTGGATTTGAGGCCTTGGGTTTCCGTAGCGCCGAACGCCTTCTTGGTTGGCTTTTAGTAGAGGGAATGCCCGTACATCTGCTTCCGACAGTAGGAACTGCGCTGCATGAACCAGGTTGTCTGAGTCGATGCCGGCTGTGCTCGGCTGAACGCAGGCTTCCATTGCCCACGCCGCATGACGTTGTTGAGCCTTCCGCAACCGGGGACCTGCGTTGGCAATAACGAACTCGCGCACGCTCTCGAAGACATGGAGTCGGCCAGTACCTGTTCGTTCTGGCCAGGCCATGGACTTGTTCACCAATGACCCCAGTACGGATAGCGCTGGCTTGGTACCTTCCAGCAGGGGCTCTACGGCATCGAGTGCTGCGCCACCTCGAAAGATGGCGAGTAAGCACAGGGCATCCTGCTCATCGTCGGACAATAGCTGCCACGACCAGGCGACTGCGCTGTGCCAGCTTTGTTGTCGGTCAGTCCGCGTGGTCTCGCTAAATGCGAGGGACGTAAAGCTCGACTCTAATCGTGCCCGGAGGACGGCTAGCGGCATGAGGGGCGCTCTGCCTGCGGCCATCTCCAAAGCGAGCGGAATGCCGTCCAGCAACTGGGCGACGCGTTCGAGCTCCGGGTTGTCTGCTGCGAGTTGAATGCGGTGGTCGGCTTGAACAATGCGGGTGAGCAGCAGGCGGGCTGCGTCTGGCGGCGCGAGAGGGCTTAGATCAAAGACCCACTCGTTGGGGACTCCAAGTGGATGCCTGGATGTCACCAAGACGGTGAGGTCGTTGACCGCTTGAACCAGCTTGGAAAGAGCTTCTGCGGCACTTGCAGGAAGCTGCTCAAAATTATCCAGGATGAGCAGCGTCTTCGGTCGCAGCAGAAGCCGTTCGGCGAGCGGCTCTATGGGCGTGGCGCTCTGGGGCAGGGTCATGCCCATTTCATCGGCGACAGCCAGCGCCAGGTCGGTGCTCGACCGTGCCGCCGCCAGTTCAACAAAGGCGATGGTCTGAAAAGCATGGCGGCATCTTGGAATGAGCTCCCGTGCAAGCCGGGTCTTCCCAACCCCCGCGACGCCCCGGAGGGTCACGATGCGCTTGCCTGTTGTGAGCCATTCGGTCACTGCGTTGAGGTCTGGGTCGCGGCCGAACAGGTCTTCAGGCGTGCTGGTGTTCCGTGGCGAGCTGGCTGGCTTGGCTTGTGGTTCTAGCCCGACCAGCCGGTAGCCACGTTGATGAACGTATATCAGTCGTTGCGGCGCCTTTGAGTCCCCCTCAATCTTCCCTCGAATACGGTGAACGGTGGTCTTGACGGTGGAGGTTCGAGTGCTCGACCCGTAGCCCCACACTTCGCGCAGCAACTCACCTGTGGGAACAGGTCCGCCGTCGCAGCGCAACAGGTACTGCATGAAGGCTCGTTCCATCGTTGTGAATAAGACGTTCGGCCAGAGTTGTTCAACGGGGTCTGTATCGTTGGCCATGCGTCCGCGCTTACAGCGAGAGGTCGGTTTTAGCTGATGCGTGCGGTCTGAACAACCACCGTCGACGTAGTGTCCCACAAATGCGGTGGACGCCAGTGGCTGGTGGCTATTGGGTGGGGGAAGGCTCGGTCAAAAGCTGGGTGAGCAATGCGGTGGTGACGTCGGTCAAAGTGTGAACGCCCACCAGGTCAAAGTCATCTGGAGAGACATCGTTTGCGCTTCCGGTATCGAGGATTAACCAGCGAACATCTGGCGTCGGGAAGTTCATCGTACGAAATCGTAGGCGTGGCGCACGGCGCCAAGTGACCCCTGAAGGTTGGGTCGCGGCATCCAGTTGTTGTCTCCAGTCCTTGTCACGAAACCGACCAAACTGCAGTCCGTTCGTGGAGAGCAGGCTGGTGTCTAATACAGAGATTATGCGGGTGGTATGACGTGTTTGAGCGTCGGTGAGGTAGGCCAATGTTCCCAATTCTTTGATGGTTACTACCAGCGAAAGAGTTCGTCTCTCTTCCAGATCGGTGAGGCTCTGAACGGCGCAGACAGTCGTGGCGAAGCTACTGGCTCCGGCGTTCGGTGCGGACAGCTCTGGGGGATGCGCTGCATAGTACCAGGAGGCATGGGTGAGTAGAACAACGCGCTCGTGGGAGTTGGGGCCAGAGCCTGGTTGTTCGGCGAACAAGTCGAATAGCTGGGTTGATGACCCTTGTAGAGCAATGCTTCCGGACAGGACTCGCTCCAGATGAATGGGCGGTGCAGCGGGTTCCGTTAAGGCCGAGGCCGCTGAATGTCCCTCGGACGCCATCCAGCGTGTAAACACCCTGTGGGACACGAACACAACCGGAATGGTGCCCTCCGTCTTCCAGGCTCGTCCAGAGTAGGTAGGGAATGGCTCGTATGGCAAGGTATGACCAGGAATGACCACGACGAGAGCGGCGGCTCCGGCTTGCTCCAGTCGTTGGCGCACGAGCGGGAGATGTGTGTGGGTCTCGCTCCCTTCTTGGTCCGTAGGCTCCGATATGACCACCGCGCGTCCACGAACGACGTCTGGGGTTAACGGACCGTTGCCCACAACCGTGATTCTCCCGGTGAAAGCGCCGGTGGGTCGTGTCGGCGCGACCCGCCAATCTCGTCCGGGTTCCAGTGGAGAGCCATCTGAGACCGCGCTGTCGTCGGCCCATTCCCATGCATGGCCGATGTCGAACTGCTCGTTCACCACCGTTACATTCGGCCCTAGCTTTCGCACCACAATTCCATGGACAAGGTCGAGCAGTTGTCGTTCGCTGCGGTTGCCTTCTGGCTCTTCGACAATGGGTTCGGTACGCTTCAACATGCCCAAGATGGAGGCTACACAGTCCTCTTCTTGTGAGGCGTGACCAGAGGGGGCCCAGCTGAGAACGGCGGCCAAGCATGCGCAGCGGAATGCTGTGAACGGAAGTGTCATGATGGGTGGAACCTATCCGTTCGCGACGCCAACGTGATGGCAAGAGCTGGTGAGTTTCCGCTGGAACCCTCGCAGCTCGCCTCGGGAAGGAGTTTGAGAGAATTTCGGCGGCTTTGGCCCCAGTTGCGATACTCGCCGACATGCGACTCTACCCACGTCTGATCGTTCTGTCGGCGGTTGTCACTTGCTCCTGCAGCCAGCAACCCTCTCACCTGTTGATGCCAACGTCTCACGGACTGTGTGTTCTCAGCGCTCCAGAAGCATCCGTGTTGGTGAGGGGAGACCTTATCGTGGGTCCAGGAGAACTGTCACATGACGCGTCCCGTTCCCAACTGTCGTCGAAGCTCGTGCTGCGGTCTCCGAGACCGATTCTTGTCACCGTTCTGCGCGATGGCGAAGAGCAGGAGTTGCTGGCAGCGAGGACAGGCGTGCACGTATGGGATGGGTTGGAGGAGGTACAGCGCAGGTGTGAGCGCATTGTCCGGGACTTGAACGACGACGAGTGGCGGCGGGAACGGCGCGCACGAATACGGATTGCAGAATGCACTGTCGACGCTGCCCGGGCATTGGCGGAGACGTCGTCCGCGCACAGTGATGCGTCTGCGCAGTCCGCGTGGATTGACCGCGAGGATGGCCCGCGATTGTTCGCCAGAAGTGTAGGTCACAGTTCGGATGACCCCGTTGTCATCGTTGTGAATGGCGGGCCGGGGAAGTCCCACGACCACTTGCGTATTCTCGAAGTACTCGCCGACCGGGGCTGGACGGTCGTGACCTATGACCAGCGTGGGACCGGCCACTCGGACCGGCCAGTGGATGACGTCTGGGAGTCGTACGGCTTCCCTGAGCATGCGTCTGACTTGGAGGCGGTCCGAGAGTGGACTGGACACCACCGCGTGGTGTTGTTGGGGCATTCGTGGGGCGGACCGCTGGTCTTGGACTACCTCTCACGTCATCCCGAGCACGTAGCTGGCGCGGTCGTTGTGGGTTCGGGCGCTGTCACGGACGCGTCGTATGAGTCTGTGTCCTGGGGTTCAAGGTCGGAAGACATCCCCCCGGTGCCGGAAGGCTTAGATCCCTCCTGTGTCAGTTGGTGGCCCAGCATGATCCAATACTACCCGGACCCCTCCTTGTTCGAACCGGGGCATTTTGCTGGGACCTGCCACGATGACATCTCGCAGTTGGTATGGCGAAACGTTCGGAAAGACGACGTGGCCCCGCGATTGGTCCATGTCGCCGCCCCAATTCTGGTTTGGTATGGCGAAGATGACCCGCTCGCTGTGCTGCGACCGAATTTACTCGGTGCACTACCCAACGCAGACGTCACCGACGTGTACATCGAGAACTGCGGCCACCGACCCATGTTTCAGTGTCCAGAAGTCTTTTACCGAGACATTGAGCCGTGGATGCACACGGTGATGCACTAGGGGCGCCTAATGCAGGAGCTTTCGTGTCCTCTCCGAGCATAGACGAACAGCTCAATCAAGCCTTGGCGCCAGCGAGCGAAGCCCTCTACAATCGGGTTTTATTCAAGGTTCCCATCTTCGGTGCTGAGGTGCCACTCGTCGTCTCCGGGGAGAGTTCGATGAAGAAGATGCCCCCGGTCAAATCAGCCACTTCCAAGCGCTGACCACGGCTGGCTCGCGCACCGTTGGAATCGGAAGTATCAATGGCGTGGCGGTGGCGGTCCCGGTGCCACTTTCTGGACGATTGTTGCAGATGTC
>JBLHSN010000233.1:0-9378 GCA_047626195.1 Myxococcota bacterium | reverse complement strand
ACGCCTTCGGGTACAGCAACCAGGGTCAACTGTGGTAGCCGCAACGCTGTGGCGACGGGCATCTGCAGGCCCATCGCAGTCAGGCCGGCCCACAGCGCGCGCCCATGAAGCTGGTGACGGGCGTAGCGGTTCGGCAGCCCTTCTTCCAGTGCCAACCGGAGCGCTTCATGCAGCGAATAGAAGAGGTTGGACGGCGCTGTATGGTGGTACTTACGCTCGCCGCCCCAGTAGTTGCGCAGCAAGTTCAGGTCCAAGTACCAGCTTCGGATTGGCGTGGTTCGCTTGGCAATCGCCGCCAGCGCCCGCTCGGAGAGGCTGATGGGCGCTGTTCCGGACGGAGCCGATAAGCATTTTTGCGATGCCGAGTAGGCGGCGTCCACCCCGTTTTTATCGAGGTCGACTGGCATACCACCGAGCGACGTCACGCAGTCTGCGACGAACAAGGCACCGTACTCATTGGCGACAGAGCGGATGGGGCCCAGGTCATTGCGCACGCCGGTGCTCGTCTCGGCATGGACCATGGCCACCACTTTGTGTCGGCGTCCCTTTGCAGCCAATCGGAATGCACTGGGGTCCAGGGGCTTGCCCCATGTCTGGTCCACACGCGTGACCTCGGCGCCAGCGCGTTCGGCGACCTCGACCATGCGTGAGCCGAACACGCCATTGACCCCGACGAGCGCACGGTCGCCAGGCTCGAGGAGGTTGGTCAGGCACGCCTCCATTCCACTGGTGCCGGTTGCTGAGAGCGCGAAGGTGGCGTCATTGCGGGTGCCCCAGGCCGTTCGCAGCATGTCCTGAACTTGGTTCATGACCTCGACGAACGCCGGGTCCAGGTGACCGAGGGTGGGTTGACCCAGTGCGCGGAGCACGGAGTCGGGGACTTCGGACGGACCGGGTCCCATGAGCAAGCGTCGTGGCATAGTTAGGGACGGGGGAATGGCCATGGGTGTCTCCGGTGCGGGGGTATCGTTAGCCTCGTGTGTTGCGCCAATCCACGAATCCGCGTCCCTTCTTGTCGGGCTGGCACTGCGGACAGAAGAAGGCATCATGCCCACGGACACCTGCGGTTCGAATAGGCGTCTCACAGGCTGGACAGGCCTCACCCTTGCGGTTGCGCACGGCGAGAAAGTCTCGAAGCTTCTTATCGAGCGGGGGACTCGCAGCTTCAATGTGGTCTCGTGCGTGAGTCAGCACGCGAATGATGGCTGCATGTAGGCGCACGAGGTCAGGGTCCGCCAGCTCATTCACGCGAGTCTTTGGATGAATACCTGCGGCGTACAAGGTCTCGTCTGCGTAGGCGTTGCCGAAACTGTCGAAAGCCGCTTTGTCCATGAGGAATAGCTTGACCTGTTCGCGCCGTTTATGGGTGAGGGCGCGCAGGGCATCCACGGTGAAAGCGTTGGACAGCACATCGATGCCGACTTCGGGCAGTCCCGGTGTCTTCTCCCAGTGGCCTTTGGGAAGGGTGACGACGCGCCCCATTCGCACCTTATCGCGAAACCACAACGAGGTGTTGTTGTCGAAATCGAGTGCAAGAACAGTATCTTTCGTTCGTTTATGCCGTGGTTCCTTAAGGGCAAACCTCCCTGCGAGCATTGGGGCGAGGACGAGGTCCACGTCGGTGTCTAAGTGCACGTTCACTACGTTGCTGCGACGGGTGACGCGATCAACCGTACGCCCAATTAGGACGTCCAAACCGCCTGGAAACAGGAGTCGCTGAACGACGGGGTCGCCGGGGTGCACCGCTGTGATGCGGCATCCAGCGAGCGCTGTATGCAGGCGAGGGATGACATACTCAAGGTCGGGTCGTTCGGGCATGTAACTACGGTACTACACGTTTCGTACCGGATGATGCACAGGCCATGCACAGACTGCTGACGTGTCCGTCACACAATCTTGTCCGCGGCCCGCTCTAGGCCCGCTACAGATTTGATCTGATTTGGAGACTCCATGCGCTATCTCTCGGCCCTCACGGCTTCCATGCTCGTTCTGTCCACCGCTTCGGCGCAGCAGGAGGGCGGTGCGTTCCGAGTCACCGGTGGCACCGAAGCCCCAGAGGGTCTGTGGAACGACACGGTCGGCATCGTGTTCAACAACCAGTACGTCGGCTGTACCGGCACACTGATTGCGTCAGACGTGGTTGTCACCGCGGCTCACTGCATCAGCAATCAAGTGTCTGGCGTGGTCATCGGTACGACCAACTGGCTGGGGGATGACGGTGAGATTTTGGATGTGGTCGATATTGCGGTCAGCCGTGAAGGGGACATCGCTGTTCTTAAGCTTGAGCGTGAGTCCGAGTTCACCCCACGCGCAGTGGGCTTTGGATGCGTGGTGGACACCTTCTTGGAAGACGGTGCTCCGGTGGCCGTTGTCGGCTACGGCGCGACCGATGACTACGGCCGCCAGAACACCACCCAGCTGATGGAAGGGTACACGGTCGTCACCGACCACGACTGCAGTGCTACATCACGCGGGTGCCAAGCGAGCATTTCTCCGGGAGGTGAGATTGGTGCCGGAGGAGACGGCGTCGACGCCTGTTTCGGTGATTCCGGAGGGCCGCTCTACCTGCTGACGGACCGCGGTGACTTCCTGGTCGGCGTTACCTCTCGGGCCTTCAATGACGTCAATCCGCCTTGTGGTCTCGGTGGGATTTGGGTGCGCCCAGATGCGTTCATTGACTGGATTGAAGATGAGATGAACGTAGACCTACCGGAGCCGACCTGCACCGAGTTCCCGGCTGCCGCAGATGCCGACATGACTGTTCGTCAGGATAAGTCGGAGCGCGTCAAGATCAGGGTAAGTGACGGAGACAGCGATTCTTTCGTGTTCACCGTTGACCAGGCACCCAGTAACGGTACCATCAGTATTGATGATGAAGGAGAGGTCACCTACACCCCGGATGCTGGCTACTTGGGTCTGGATACCTTCGCCGTTCGCGTGACCGATACCAGTGGGTTCCCGCTCGGCAGCGACGTGGCGGTGGTCGAGGTTGAGGTTGTAGAGGGTGGCGGATTCCTGGGATTGGGCTGCAGTAGTACGCAGGCGCCTGCATCGGCCGCATGGTTGCTCGGTCTCGCGGCTCTGGGTCTTCGGCGGCGTCGCGACCAAAATTTGTCCGCCTAGTACGTAGCATCATCGTAATCCGGGCAAACGCGGATAGGGCCGGCGCGGAGGCACTGTGCTGGCACTGCTACGAGTACGTAATCTAGCCATTATTGAAGATTTGGAGGTCGAGCTTGGCCCAGGTCTCAATGTGCTGACCGGTGAGACTGGCGCAGGCAAGTCCATCTTGGTCTTGGCCCTACGCTTGGTCCTTGGAGCCCGTGCGCCGTCTGGCGTTGTGCGCACCGGTGAAGACTCCGCCCAGGTCGAAGCCTTGTTTGACCTTTCCGGCTCGCCGCAGGTCTTGGCTCGCCTCGCACAAGACGGCATTGACTGTGACGGCGAAGTCGTCGTTCGGCGTGTGGTCTACGCGTCAGGCCGCACGCGCGCTTACATCAACGGGCAGCTGACCACCCTTGCCCAGCTGTCCCGCTTGGCGGCCGGCACCGTCGACATCAGCTCACAGCACGCCCACCACACGCTTGTGGATGCCAGCACCCACCTTGGATTTCTCGATGCCTTCGCTCACTTGAGTGACCTGCGAGGCCAGGTTGGAACCGGGTATAGCACCCTTAAGAAGGTGGATACTGAACAGCGAGATCTAGAAGATGCTACCCGGCAGCGTGCCGAGCGGGAAGACTTACTTCGCTTCCAGCTGGGCGAGATTGATGCCATTGAGCTCACCGAAGATGCGGTGGAAGACTGGGAGAAAGAGGCCACACGTCTGCGTCATGCGGACAGCTTGGTTCGTGTAGCGAGTCGGGCCGAAGAGCATCTGTATGCCGCGGATGGGTCGCTGTGTGAACAGCTTGGGACTGTCCTATCGGACCTCGAAGATGCGGCTGAAAAGGACTCCTCCTTGTCCGCCGTTGTCGAATCGGTCCATGTGGCTCGCAATGAGCTGGAAGAGGCCGCACGCTTCTTGGGCTCGTATGCCCGCTCTGTTGAAGCCGATCCGCAAGCACTCTCGGAGCTGGAAGAACGGCTGCATGAGGTGAGTCGCCTAGTCCGTAAGCACGGGCGCGAGCTGTCAGACGTGCTGGAGCGCGCAACGTCCGCTCGCGAAGAGCTGGAGCAGCTGGAGGGGATTGAGTCTCGAATGGTAGAGGTTCGCCAGCGCTACGACGCCGTACTTGCAGATGTCTCCGCACTTGCCGCCGGTCTGTCGGACAAGCGGCGGGCGGCAGCCAAACAGCTGGGAGACGCGATTACCGCTGAGCTCCAGTCTCTGGGTATGGGCAACGCGCGGGTTGAAGTGGACGTGGCCGCACTCACCGGATTGGACGGCTTTGCGGTGGGCGGGGCTCGCCTGTCGGCAGCAGGCCTAGACCATGTTGAGTTCCTGATTGCACCCAACCCCGGCGAAGACCCACGCCCACTGCGTGACATTGCCAGTGGCGGTGAGCTCTCTCGCTCGCTGCTCGGCGTCAAGCGAGTGCTCGCTCAGCGCGGACCGGTCGGAACGTACGTATTTGACGAGGTCGACAGCGGGGTCGGGGGGGCTATCGCAGAGGTCATAGGCCGAAAATTGGCAGACGTCGGGAAGCATCACCAAGTGCTGTGCATCACCCACCTGCCGCAGGTAGCGGCGTACGGTGAACGCCACCTGTTGGTGCGCAAGACGGTGCGTGAGGAGCGCACACACAGCGAGGTTGTGGCGCTGACGGATGCCGAACGTCGGGAAGAACTGGCCCGGATGATGGGCGGTTTGGAAGTCACGCCTACTCAGCGAAAAGCGGCGTCTGAACTGATGGATACGGCTCAGGCCACGGCGTGAGTTCTCGGCGATTTGACACCCCGACTACAGACCCGGGTGTGCAGGACAGCGGCGTAGGGCCGTCGGTCGTCATGGCGGATGATGACCGCTAGATGCGTGGGTTCGCTGTCATCGACAACGAGCTATGCGAACTCGTAAGTGAGGGTTCCGACCCTGTAGAGGACGCAGTGGTCGACAGCCCCTTTGAGCCACCCGAAGAAACCGGCGAACCCAGTGATGGCTCGTGGACCTACCTAGGTGCGCGCATTGCCGTCGCCGGTGGAGTTCTTGCCTATTCAGCCCTGCTCGCTGCTCCCGCCACCCTCGGCGGCGGGCTGGTCGTCTTCTATGCGGTCGCGGAAGGCTCCGTTCCGGTGGAAGACGTCTACGGGATTATCCTGTCAGGGGCCGCCCTGACCTCTGTGGGTGTTGTGGGATTGGGCTGCGCGAGCGTCTTGGTCCTCTTCCGGAACCTGGCCCTGCCGGCGCTCTTGGCCTTTTCGATCTACGCTATGGTTGCAGTGTTCCCGTTGGCCGTCATTCGGGTCTTGAATGGCCAGCCGCTTCAGGAGGCCGCCAGCGTCATCGCCATTGGCTCACTCGGCCCCATGCTGTGCATGATGGCGTACGGGCTGCTGCGAATCCTGAAAAACCGAACGTCTGAGTAGGTCTCTCAGCTCACGCGGTCGCGTGTCTCGCTGCCACCTCCGCCGTCGAAAACGCCGACTGAAAGTTCAGCCCGCCGATGGGCCCGGTCACATCCAGCAGCTCTCCGAACACGTATAAGCCCGGGTGCTTCTTCACCTGCATGCTCTTGCGGTCGACCTCGGCAAGTGCCAGTCCGCCAGCGGTGACCTCGGCCTTGGCAAAGCCAACCGTGCCCGAGATGGGAATGGCCAGCCGCTTGACCGTCTCCACCAAGCGGTGCCGCTCGGCCTTGTTCAGGTCGCGTGCGCGAGGGTTGAGTTGGCGTAGCTTGGCTTGGGTCGCAACCATCTGCAGAATTCGACGCTGCAGCGGGAGAATGGAGCTGATGGACGGTGCGCCGGGTTGGTGAGCGGCGGTCATCAAAGCGTCGCGTACCCACTCCCAGCTCTTGTCGGGCATCAAGTCCACATTGAGGTTCACCGTTCCGGATGCACGGGCAACATACACAGAGGCGTCCATTGGCCCAGGTCCAGACAGCCCTTGGTGGGTGAACAGCAATGGCCGCCGACGCTTGTACTTGCCAATGCTGACCTCAACATCCGCCGAGACGCCGGTCAGTGCGCGAACCCACTCGGCCGGACTGACTAAGGGAACGAGTGCAGGAACAGGGTGGACGACCTTGAGACCGAGCGCGCGTAGCCATGGATAGGCATCGCCGGTTGTGCCAGTCTTTGGGTAGCTCTGGCCACCGGCGCACAGCATGACCACAGATGCTGTGAGGGTCTTGTCGGCCATGTGAATGAGCCAGCCGTCATCGCTCGGCTGTAAGCCAGTGACCTCGCTATCGGTCTGTAGAACGGCACCTTTGGACGTTGCCCAGCCGCGAAGTGCGTTGCGAACCTCGCGTGCTGAGTCGCTGGCTGGAAAGACCTTCTCCAGCTCGGGCTCGGTCTTGGTGGGCACGCCGATGGTGGCGAAGAGCTCGCGGACTGCATCAGGCGGAAGGGCGGCGAAGGCCGGGCTCAAGAACCGCGCACCTTCCGGGCCGAACAGCTGGGCCGCAGCGCGTGCGCCTAGGGTCGTAGTCAGGTTGCAGCGTGTACCGCCACTGGCCAGAATCTTGGTGCCCGCCCGCGGTGTCTTTTCGAGGATGAGGACGCTACGGCCTGCCTCTGCACAGCGTGCTGCGGCCCACAAGCCAGCAGCGCCGGCTCCTACAATCACAATATCGGCGTCGGTTTTCATGTCGCCGTCTCACCCGCTGGAGCCTCTTCGGCCACGCCTGCAAAGGACAGCGGCGGCCACACAGGCCGAACTCCCAGTCGGCGTGCTTCGCGAAGGCCGCTGCGAATCGCACCGTGTGTCGTCTGATACCAGTCGGCGTCGGTGTGTTCTCCAGCGAACAGTACCCGTCCACCAACGGGTATCGCACAGGTGTCGAAATCGTCTGGCGAGCTGCCAACTGGGAGAAAGCTGTACGAACCGAGGGCCAACGGGTCGTCTACCCAGCGGGTGACCCGGGTTGCGATGGGGGCGGGGACATCGATGCCGAGCCCCTTGGCCAGCCGCTGTAGGGCGAGTGAGATGAGCGCGTTGTCGGACAATAGCGGCCGCTCCACGCGCGACCAACCGCCGCTGGAGAAGGCTACCCAGACCGAGCCTCCGGCAAAGCGCGAGACGTTATTGACTACGGGAAGGGCAGAGGGGTTTTGCGGATCCAGGTGCAGAACGGTGTCCCGACCGCCGGCGTCTAGAGGAGCACCGAACACCAACACCACCTTCTCCAGTGCGCCCATCTGCAGCCGTCCCCACGCGGTACGATGAGTGGTGGGAACGTCCGGCTCGAAGGTAATGGCATCGGCCTTCAGCACGCCCAATGGCACGGTGACCACCACATGAGAGGCCGACAGAGTGTGGGTTCGGGTGGTGACCTCAACGCCGCTCGTGGACCATGCAATGTGGTTCACCGGCTCGTTCAACTGCACATCCAGCCCGTCTGCCAGTGCGTCGACCAGCGGACCGTAGCCGCCTATGGGTACGTAGTCGCCGCCCTTCGGCAGAGTGCCCGAGTCCCAGTGTGACAGCGACCCCACCTCGGCTGGGCCGCCAACATCGTGCTCGAATCCGAAGCGCAGCAGTACGTCGTACACATCGCGGGTTCGCCCGGTCAGGCCGTGCGAATCAAGCCACCGCTCGATGCCATCGATGACCGGTGGGTCACCGCCAATGGACTCGGCCAGGTCTTCGCTGTCGTCAACAAGCTCTTCGGCCCACTCAAGGGCCGGTTTCAACAGCGCGTCTGGTACGCGACCGTGCGGGTCGTGGGCGATGACATCGAGCCAGTCGTCGTACGCGAGCTGTTGGCCAAGAGCCGCAAAGGCCTCGGCTGTAGGGCTGCCTTTTATGCCGTGGACCCAGGCAGCACCGAGCTCCACGGGGACTCCTTGCATCTGCACGGTCGTGGAGCGTCCTCCGATATGGTCAGACGCTTCAAGGACTACGACGTCAACTCCGGCATCCTGCAGTGCCCGCGCCACGGTGAGTCCAGCAAGACCCGCACCGACCACAATGACGCGTGTGGGCGGAGTGACAGGCTCCACCTTGGGGACCTTCCACGTGTGCTTCTTCCCCATGTTCGCCTCCGCTACCCTGTACTAGAACGGAATCGCCTTTCCGGCGTAGTCAAAGAACCCACCCGAGTCCTTCGCTCCCAGCTCATCCAGCACGGTGAGTAGCTGCTGCGCGGCTTCGTCGGCAGATGCCGTGTACCGACCTCGTGCGAACTTGCGCGTCATGTCGGTCTCAATGGTCCCTGGATGCAATCCCACAACAACGGACTGCCTGCGCTTGCGGGAAAGCTCGATAGCTGCACAGCGGATAATCTGGTTTAAGGCGGCTTTGGAGGCGCGATAGCTGGTCCATCCACCGAGTCCGTTGTCACCAATCGATGCCAAGCGAGCCGAGAGGGTGGCGAACACTGTGCGGCCATCTGTGGCTAGCTTCGGGCTGACATGCTTGAGGACGAGGGCTGCCCCAAGAGCGTTGACGGCGAACATTCTAGCCATGACATCGGGGTCGATGGACGCCATTCTCCGTTCCGGGTTCTGGCCATCGGTGGTCAGTATACCAACGGTATTGATGACGCGCTCAAGACCCTCAGGAATGGCTGAGACGCACTCAATAACGCTGTCTTCACGGGTGACGTCGAGGCCATCTTGCGACCGAGACAGGGTGAACACCTCGTCTCCGAGAGCAGAACACGCGCGGACAAGGGCCGAGCCGATGCCGCCAGAACTTCCTAGAATCAGTGTACGCATAGGAGTAGGCTAACGCTGTTCGGCAGACGTCCGAGGCAACACGTCGGTGCGTCCTACTTTAGCTCTCGGTGAGGCGCCGTCCACGAACGCTGGTCTTCTGCGACACCGGGCGCTTCAGGTCGAGACGCTTGCCCTGCGACACGCCCTGATTGTAGGCGTCGGTTCTTTTGAATGTACTGGGTCGGCTCGTTCGGAGCCGGGGATGTCGTTTGCCCACAAACGTATCGAGACCGGCATCTCCGACCCAGACCAGGCCGGTCTCTTCTACGGTCTGACGCTGTTGGCTGAGCTGCTCGGTGAACCCGCGCACGAGGCCCAACAGAAAGCGCCGACGTTCGGTGTTTCCTCGGAGACCCCGTTCGCGTTTGTAGTCGGTAAACAGACGCTCTCCGGTGCTCAAGAGCCACGCGTACACATGCTCGGCCATCGCAACATTGTCGGGCCGACCACTGACTTCCAGCGTCTTGGACGGCTTAGCGGTGCGCATGTCGATGACAGGAATGTAGACGGGCCGCACAAAGAAGTGCTGTCCGAGCAGTCCGGCGAGTGCTTTCT
>JBLHSN010000232.1:0-9504 GCA_047626195.1 Myxococcota bacterium | reverse complement strand
GTCCCTGGAGATGGCTCTGGCTACGACCGGCACTTCATCACCGGCGGAATGGGAGCTATCGGCGCCGCACTGCCGCTGTTCTTGTCCGATGACGGCTGGTTTATGCGCAAGCCGGAACACCTGGGTAGCGGACGCTATTCGGAGATTGAGCGGCGCGCCTACCAGCCCCAGTGGTTCCAGCACGAGTTCATGCACCATCTGTTCCGAACCTGGCCCGAGTTTGGCCTCGAAGACGCGTCGCACCAGTGGTTCAACCGGTCGACCTGGCCCGATGATTTTGAGGGACGCTGGGAGCCCGACTACTACTCTGAGGCCGTCAACAAGCGATTCTTAGCGGCCACTCCTTCCCTAGCCGAAGCCTTAAATGCCCCAGATATCGCCGACTTCGACACGCTCGACCTCGACCTGCTAGCCGGAGACTATGAGCGTTTGCCAGTGGCCAATGATTACCATGAGGTCACCCTCTCCGTACAGAGCACCACGGAAGCCCGATGGACCAATGCAGCGAATGTGTCGTGGTCGCTGCAAGTACGTGACGGGGCACTGTGGACAGGACCTGACTGCCCCTACGGCGAAGTCCGCGTGGGAGCCGGCTTGGATGCAAGTGGCGCTATCACCTCGGTTTCGTTCAACGGTGAGATCTACACTCGACTGGATTGACGAAGGCCCCCGCTCATCGTGGAAATTCATCCGCCGTAGACACCAGAACACCCCAGCAGCGCCGCCCAGAAGCATGTAAGATTGCCCATGCGCATTCTTCCCTTCCTTGCCCTCATCGCCGGCTGTTCCACCGAACCTGTCGCCGAACTTGATGTCTACAGCCAAGCCCATGGGTGCTTCGCCCTGAGCGCTGGGGGCCGATATTTGGCCGCTTCTGGCACACAGGTGGAATTCACGGCCTCGGACCTTGAAGACGCAACGGCGTTCCGCTTACAGCCAACGGACCTCGGCACCTATGTGCTGTACGACCCCGACCGCGGCTATGTCGTCGCGGATGGTGAGGGCTTGGTCCGTCAGACGCAGGTCGAGTCCGACATGACACGAACCGACGACGATTACGTCTCTGGCGCGTATTGGACGCTCAATACCCACTCGCGCGGTGGAGAGACTTACGCCCTACTCAACGAGCGCACTGGTCGCTGGTTGGCCACGAACTCAACCACCGATACCGAGCGCCGGGCTGCGCGGGTGACCTTCGAAGAGACTACTGGCTGTGCAGACTACCCAGAGCTGACCGTAGATGCGACGGGTGAGTTTGACCGCACCACTTGGGAAGACGGCGACCTGTACGGCTTTGTCGACATGCACTCCCACCTGTTCAGCAACTACGGGTTTGGCGGCGCCATGTACCACGGCGCACCCTTTCACCCGCTCGGTGTCGAACATGCCCTCGGCGACTGCGATGACGCCCACGGGGAGATGGGTCGGACCGACTTCTTTGGCTACGTCTACGACAACCAGGGGAACGGCGGAGACCTCGAAGAGGTTCTTCCGTACATGATTGCCGGCGAGCTGCCCTTCGACAATCACGACCACCATGGGTACCCCGAGTTCACCGAGTGGCCTGACACGAACGACCGCTCTACCCATCAAACCCAGTACTACAAGTGGCTACAGCGCTCGTACATGGGCGGGCTGCGCCTAATGGTCCAGCATGCCACCAGCAACGCGGTCATCTGCAACATCACCGTGGGCGAGGGCTGGTCGCCATCTCGCTACGACTGCGAAGACATGACCGGCGTAGACCGCCAGCTGGACGCTGCGTACGACATGGAGCGGTACATTGATGCCCAGTATGGCGGCCCCGGTCAAGGCTGGTTCAAGCTAGTAGAAACCCCTGAACAAGCACGCTCCGTCATTGCAGATGGCAACCTCGCAGTTGTCCTAGGCATCGAAGTCAGCGACCTGTTCAACTGCCATCTGACGCCTCGCGCGGGCGGCCCCGTGTGCGACGAAGCCCATGTGGATGAACAGCTCGCTCACTACTACGACCGCGGCGTGCGAGTGATGTTCCCGAACCACAAGTACGACAATGCCTTCACCCCCGGTGATGGCAGCGACGGCTTCATTGAGGTCGGTAACTTCATCAACTCTGGCCACTACACCAATAAAACGCAGGACTGCCCAGAAGGGATCCGCACCGTATTTGACGGTGGCAATGTCAGCTTTAGCGGGCTTCTGGACCCGCGCGAGTCATACATAGAGCCACCGCCAGAAGACTTCTCTGAGATCTCAGACGACCCCATTGAGACCATTCTTCCCTTCGCACTTCGCCTGACATCGGGTGAGGCCGAAGGCGACTACTGCCAGAACGGCTCGTTCACGCCGATTGGGGAGCACCTGGTCGACAGCATGATGGAGCGAGGCATGCTCATCGAGATCGACCACCTGTCAGAGTGGTCTTACGCCCGTATCTTTGAGAAGCTGGAAGCCGCAGACTATCCGGCTCTCGGAACCCACGGGAACGACAACAACGGCAAGCTCTTCGACATTGGTGGAGCCACCTTCGGGAACTTCGGCCGTTGTCATGATGCCAATAATCCCGGCACCGCCATGAATGGCTTCAACGCACGGGTCCAGGCCATCACAGATGCTGGCAACTACCCGGCTCTCGGCTTCGGCTTCGACTACAACGGACTGGCCCACGGCCCGCGTGCGCGGTTTGGTTCACGGTCCACTTGTACGGACCAGCAAGACCCGATTTCCTACCCATTCACATCGTACGACGGAGCCGTCACGTTCACCGAGCCACGAGCCGGCGAACGGGTATTTAATTACTCCGATGAAGGTATGGCCCACATTGGACTGATTCCCGAGTACATCGAGGATGCTCGACAAGACGGCGCGACAGATGCCGAGCTGGAGCCGCTGTTTCGCTCCGCTGAAGGCTACATTCGAGTATGGGAAAAGGCGGTCGCACGTGGTGCCGAGCTGTCTCGCTAGGGCAGCCGTTCGCACCGAAGCCGTCGATGGCTGACCGTCGCCCGCAAACACCATAGCGTCTCCATCTCCTCTGAAGATCTCCGTGAAAGACAGCACGCAATGCACCGGCAACAAATCGCCAATGCCCACCCACTCCAAAAAGGCGAAGCCGCGTGGTAGGTCAGTGAAGGGTGGCCACACCCCAGGCACTCCAACGGCGTCTAAGCAAGTCAATACGCCTGTGCAGTCTAAAAAGACCGCCATGGCGGCAAGCCTGTTGCGGGGGAAAGCGGCCTCTAGCCTCGGATGAGCCCCCCTGTCGCCTGTACACACTACCAGCAAGCTGCCCGACGGTCACTCGTGGCCCGTACGGGCAATCTGCTCGATGGCCGCCTGTATATGGGCGACGCAACCGATCGGCCGATCACTAGGTCACGCATCGTGATTCACTGCTTACAACGCCGAAATATGAAGATTTCCTGTAGTTTTCACCGCACAAACTGCACGGTCAGGCTCAATGTTTCACTCTGCTGAGACGACGACATACGGGTGCCAGGAGTGTCCCGTGAAGTTCGGCCATGTTTTCAGCGCTATCGTCTCCTACAAGGATGAGTTGTTCGGTCTCAGAGGGCTCACGGATGAACAACGGGTGAAAAATCGCGCTGAAGCCAGCGCGGCAGCGACGATTGCACGACACGGCGTCAAGCCGCTGCCAGAATCGGTCATACAGCTGCTGACCGTCCTTCGTGACCCCATGTTCAGAGTTCACAACGCCATCGCCGCCGTCGAAGCAGACCCAGCGCTTACCGGCCAAATCATCCACTTGGCCAACTCCGCCGCCCATGCACGCAGAGCACCGTGTGACACCGTAGCAAAGGCGTTCGGTCGGCTGGGTACGCGCGCTGTTGGTGACGTAGCCATCGCCGCTCACGTGATGGCTCTCGGTGCCAGCGCCACAGGTATCAGCCGCGAGGTTGTCGACCACAGTGTTCGAGTGGCGACCATCGTCCGCGGACTTCCTGCCTTCCGCGGCTACTCTCCAGAGCGCCTATTTCTGTGCGGGCTGGTCCACGACATCGGAATCACTCTGCTCGACCAATCCGGCGAGTTCACCTACAGCGACTCGGACGGCGAGGACCTCTGTATTGCTGAGCGCAAGCGTCTAGGCTTCGATCACGCCACCCTTGGCGCCATGGCCATGAAGATGTGGGACGTTCCCGACCCCGTCTCCCGAATCGTCGCCTGGCACCACGATCTGGACTTGGCCCTGGAACGGCGCGGAGACGTCGCCCACATGGTCGCCACCCTGCGGCTAGCAGAAGTCATCGAAAAGTTAGTCGGCCCCGCCAACATCATGACTCACGTCACAGCCACCAATATTGCCGAACGCCGCGTAGCGAGGTTCTTGGGATTAACTGGGGAAGACCTACTGTTGCTGTGGGAATCCTCTATCTGCGACGACCTAAGGTTCACCCGAACCCTGGCCGCCGCCGCTTAGGAGCTACTGCGGCCAGGTTCGCAGTGGAATGCCAATGTCCTGCCGCGCGGCTTCGCTTCCATTGCGGTGCTGATTCCAGTAGGACGTACGCGTGCTGCCCACCAACGAACCCGTCTCCCCGTCCGAGCGTGCCCACCGCACAATGCGGTGAGGCGTTGCAGTTTCAACCCAGTAGGTGACGTCCACTCCAGAGTCCCGGTCGAGCTCAACCCGTGTGGTCTCAAAGCTGCCCAGCGGAACTGAGAGCGTCTCGGTGTCTCCCCAAGTCAGCGTAGCCTCGCGAAACACACCGGGAACATGCTTAAAACGCGCATCCATACTGCGGTCGAAAATCTGTAGCGACAGCGCGTCAGTCGGGCGTCCCACAAGGCCACGCACCAAGATGGGAAGCGCGTCTGCAAACACCGCTCCGCTCGGTAGCTCCAGCGAGTTCTCACGGTCCGCTTCCCCGTCAAAGTAGCTGTGCGACGTGCGCGTCGCGGTGTCGCCGCGAACAATGAGCTGCTCGTACACATGACCACACCACTCTTGCATCGAGAAGCTGGTCTTTACGGGTGCGCCCCAAGCCGAGCCGCCATCGACGCGCAAAAAGGAGCTGGTCATGACGTTGTAGTCGTAGATACCCGTGTTGAAGTCGCGCACTTCATTGAGCTTCAGCACCGGGTACTCGACATCATGTCCACCGTCGGACTTGACCCGATTATCATCGGCGAAGGTCTCGGTGACGAACACGAGAATCGCTTCCCCTTCTCGCTCTTGCCCATAGCGAGGCTGGGTCAGCGAGTAGGTGCTGATCTCAGCCTTGCCGTCTCCCCATACATCCCAGAACCCATCCGGGGCTTGGGAACGTGGCCAGTCTTCGCTGGGCTCTTGAGCCCCGGTGGGCCCGGCACATCCGAGCCCCATTGCCACAACTACCAGTCCAAGTGCGCGCATAGGCCCTCCACAGTCCTGCTGTATTGCAGGACTGTGGAACGAGACGTCGCTTCCAGTCACACTCCCTCGGGCTTGGGCGCAGGGGGTGCGTCAGCCTCGTCGTCTTCTACGACGAAGTAAGCACCCATCCGCTTGGTCAAAGCCAGGACATCTTCCACAATGATGTAAGTGCCGGGCACCACAAGCAACACGATGAAGGTGGCGTACAGCACGCCAAAGCCTAGACTGATGGCCATAGGAATGAGGAACCGAGCCTGGACTTCTGTCTCAATAATCATGGGAGCCAAGCCGAAGAAGGTCGTCAGCGAGGTGAGCATGATGGGACGGAAACGCCGGGTGCCCGCAGCAACAATGGCTTGCCGTGGCGACTTCCCTTCTCGTCTGGCAGTGTTCGCCGCGTCAATGAGCACAAGTGAGTCGTTCACCACCACACCGGACAGCGCCACAATACCCATCATGCTGATGATGGACAGCCCGTAGCCAAGCAGCAAATGCCCAGCAACAACACCGGTAAACGAGAACGGGATTGCGGTCATGACAATGAGCGGCTGGGTGTAGCTCCTGAACGGAACTGCTAGCAGCGCGTAGATACCTATCAGAGCGATGAGGTAGTTGAGCCCAAGGCTGTTGAGCGACTCCGCTTGGTCGCGTTGCTCACCGACAAACTCTCCACGCAGGCCCGGGTACTTTTCAGCCAAGGCAGGTAGAACCTCGGATTTAATGGTCTCCAGGACATCTCGTGAAGAAGCGACACCTGCCGCCTTCTTGGCGGTGACGTTGACAACGCGCTGGCCGTCTTCCCGACGGATGACGGTAGGCGCGCGGTCGCGGTCGACCCGAGCGACAGACGTCAGAGGCACGCGGTCACCCGCAGGCGTTCGTACCAGGAAACTATCTAGGTCGTACTCCGACCCGCGCTGTTCCTCGGGAAGCCGCACCATCACCTTAATCTCGGACCGGCCGCGCTGTTCACGGATGGCTTCCGAACCGTAAAACCCGCTGCGCACTTGTGTCGCCACACTCAGGGCGGTCAACCCCAAGGAACTGGCGCTGGGCAGCATGTGAAGGTCGAGCTGCTCTTTACCGGAAGAATAGGCATTCTCTACACTGGTCAGATCACCCAACGTCCTCAAGGTATCGGTCAGGTCTTGGCTGGCTTGCGCCAAGACATCAACGTCTGCATGGCGTAGCTGAACGTCGACTGCAGCACCGCCGGACGGCCCTACATTCGCGTTGAACACCAGAGCTTCCAGGCCTGACTGCGGAGGTGTCCCCGCTTCCCATGCAAAGGAGAAGGCTTCGGCCGAGAACTCGCGTTCCACACTCGGCACCAACTCCACCTGGACGGTGATGAGGTGGCTGCCGACCTCGCCGACTCCACCACCGGGTCCGCCACCACTCGAGGGGCCGGTACCAAGGGTAGAGTACATTCCCTTGATTGCACTGGGGTCGAGGTCCTGAATGGTCTGCAGCGCTGCCGCTTCCATGGCCTGTTGAACGGCTTGAGTGCGCTCAACGGGTGTGCCATACGGAAGGCGTGCGGAGGCGGTAATCGTGTCTCCTTCCAAGACAGGAAGGAAGTTGAACGGCAACGTTCCCGACACGCAGATGCCGAAGCTGATGAGCAACAGGCCGGAGGCTGCGGCAAAGGCGGCATAGCGAAGTGCAATCGCCCAATCGAGGGCCGGCGAGTACACGCGTTCAATGAACCAACCGAGAGCGCCACTGGCGTACCGGCGCGGAATGTCGACAACGGCCAAGAAACCATGTTCCTTACCCGTATGAACGTGTGCCAAGTGCGCCGGCAGCACAAAGAACGACTCGATGACGCTGAAGGCCAGCACCGAGATGACCACAATCGGCAAAATGCGGAAAATCTTGCCAGACACGCCGGGAACCAAGAACAGCGGCGAGAACGCAACCATGGTGGTCAGAACGGAGAAGGTCACCGGAGTGACCATCTCCTGCGCGCCTAGAACTGCTGCTTCCGCTTTCGGTATCCCGCTCTGAATCTTCTCGTAGATGTTCTCCCCGACCACAATCGCATCGTCGACAACGATTCCCAGGGTGATGATGAACGCGAACAGCGAGATCATGTTGATGGAGACGTCAAAGCCCGGCATGAGCAGCAACGCACCCAGGAAGCTCGTCGGAATGCCTACCGCGACCCAGAAGGCCAAGCGGAACCGCAGGAACAAGGCCAGCACGATGAACACCAGCACCAACCCTTGGGTACCGTTGCGCACCAGAAGGTCAACGCGCTGCTCCAGCAGCTCACTGTCGTCGTCCCAGGTCGCGATTCGCCAGGTGTCGCCCAGCTCTCCGCGAAGCTCGGTGCGGTAAGCAACGACGGCATTGGACACGCTAGTCGGGGTCTCATCCCCTACTCGATACGCGACGAGGCCCACTGCGGGGACGCCATCGTAGAACGAGGCTTGGTCGGTGTCTTCAAAGCCGTCCACGACGTCAGCAATATCCCCCAGACGGACTTCGCTGCCGTCTAGGGTGCTGCGCACAATGATGTCTTTGAAGTCATCAGCGTCGCGAGCGCGGTCGGACAACCGAACCAGTATCTCGCCACCGGCCGTCTCAATCGCACCACCAGGTAGCTCAATGCTCGACTGGGCAATCTGCTGGGAGATGTCGTCGAGGGTCAAGCCAAGACTATCGAGCCGCTCACGCGAGACCTCAATGGAGACCTCTAGGCCGGGTAGGCCAACAACGTCGACCTGGGTGACCCCGCCGGTCGCGAGCAGCCCTGCACGGGCTTTTTCGCCCACGGCGTACAAAGTCATAGGGTCAGCTTGACCCGCTATCAGCAGCGTCACGACACGGCGGCGAATGGCCGGTGACTGGACAATGGGGTCTTCGGCTTCGTCTGGGAACGAACGGATCCGGTCCACAGCTGCCTTGACGTCAGCCGTCACTGTATCTGCGTCCGCATCAATGAGCAGCTCAACCGTGATGTTGCCCACACCTTCGTTGGACACCGAGCTGACGCGCTTGACGCCATCTAGGCCGCGAACCGCTTCTTCAACCGCAACAACAACGCCGTATTCGACCTCTTCAGGACTGGCTCCCGGGTAGGGAACGCTGACCGACACCAAGTCGAGGTTGAACTCTGGAAAGACTTCTTGCTTAGCGGAGAACAGACCGTAAATGCCCCCACAAAACAGCAACAGCAACAGCAGGTTGGCCGCCACCGAGTTCTTGGCCATCCAGGCGACGGCTCCACCAAGCATACCGCCCTTGGATTGGTCTTCCATCACGCGCCTCCAACGGTCACAGTCTGGCCTTCCACTGGGAAGACCAGCGGGCTGACCACAACACGGTCGCCAGCTTCGAGACCACCGCGCAGCACCACCGCCTCAGGTAGACGCCACGCCACCTCAACAGTGCGCCGCTGCAGGGTGTCTTCAGCATCGACAATCCACACTTTGTTGCCGTCCTCAACGGCCTCGGGCGGTAACGTCACCGAGTCGTTCAGTGTAATGCCAGCGAGGGCCACATCGACAAACGCGTTGGGCTGAAGCGGCAGTCCACCCGCGGTTGGCTCCGGCACTTCAACGAGGACCTGCGCACGGCGTGTCTGCGGGTCGAGCTGTCCGAGAAGCTGCATGACCCGGCCTTGGCGAGTCAGCGGCTGCCCGCCCACCATCTGGCTGATGGTTGCGGTCGACGCTTCGCCATCGGTCACACCCGGAATGCGCAGATAGCCGACCTCATCGAGAGTCAAGTCAACGAGAACATCGGCGCTCGCAGTCCCGGCAAGCGTTGCCACAGCACTGTTCATACCGACCACTTGGCCAATGTCGAGCGTCTCGCTCAACACCACGCTGCGGAACGGAACCGACAAGCGGGTGCGGGCAAGGCTACGCTGGGATTGTGCCAACGCTGCTTCGGCCGTGGTTACGGCGGCTCGAGCGAGCTCCAGCTGTGGGCCGCGCAGAGTCAGCGGTGACGCCTCTCGGTCTCCACCCGGTCGCAGAATCTCAAACTCACGCTCGCTGACTGCTTGCCTTCCTTCTTCGAGGCTGAGCTCCAGCTTCGCTTGCAGGACCCGCTGACGGTCTGCGGCAACTTGGGCTTGGTACGGCGTGTTGTCAATGCGCGCGAAGACCTCGCCGGCACCGAGCTGTGAACCAGCA
>JBLHSN010000231.1:0-9573 GCA_047626195.1 Myxococcota bacterium | reverse complement strand
ATCTTAGCTGACAAATCAACACGCGTCTAGCCCAACTTCACGAACATCAGGCCATCGAGTCGATAGCATCGTCATACGGCATGTCATCCAGTCGATTTAGAGAGGTGCGTGCCCCGAACGGACTGACCAGCGGCATGTTGAGTCGATGCTGCGCCCTCCTCTCCATCGGCATAAACGCGCCAGCTGTGGATGGCAGACGCGTACGGTGCCTGTCAGCGGCGTGCAGGTGCGTGGATTGACGGCAAGTGACGCCCTGGCCTTGGCGCAGGACGGCGACACAGACACAGGCACAGGCACAGACACAGACACCGACGTGGGCACAGACACAGATGCCGACAGTGACTCGGACAGCGACAGCGACAGCGACACAGAGCTGGCTGCCCTCGGCTCGTCCCAAGCCAACCCAGGCATAGACTGCCAGGACATCCTAGACGACCACTCCACCGTAGTGAGCGGTGCCTACTGGCTGCAGCCCGGCGCAAGTGCAGCGGTGCTCGCCTACTGTGAGCAGTATACTGGTTCCCGTAGACCCCACGCCGCCTGATGTTCGCCTGCCGATGCAGCGCGACATCTCCGAGCTTCGGCGATTGCGGGCCGAGGGCTGGACCTGGAAACGTCTCGCCGAGGTGGCGGGCTGCTCACGTCAGACGGTCATGCGGCGGTGTTCGTGAACATTCAAGTCCACGATGCAACCCCAAAGCGCCCGCGAGCACATGGACCCGGGGAGCGTCGACGATGCCCGGCCCGCGCCGCTGCGCCACCGCTGTCGGTCCGGTCCCGTGCGACTCGAGCTGCGCAGGCGCCGCCCTCGGCGGGGTCACGGAACGCCATGGCGCTGTCCGCGGCGGGCAGGTTGACGAGCCGAGGAGCGCGTGTCGGTCCGCTGCGCCTGGCAGTGACGACTGACAGTTGTCAGACGATCTCCGTCGGTGCGGCGCGTCACTTGCCGAACTTCGGACATGGGATGGCGTTGTCCACGGCCTTCTTAGCGCAGCGGACCAGGGCGACTCGGTGGGCCTGGTTCGTGCACCGCGCTGCACCATGGTCACAGTCGAGCGACGAGGGCAGGGTCCGACAGAGCGGGTGCACCGAGTGGTGCGGCAGGCGGTGCCGAAGCTGAGAGAAGCGGTCGCGTCTGCGGACCGACGCCTCCCGTCGTTCGTGTGGCGCGAGCTGGAGACATTCAGTGCGCGCGGCGACCCGAGAACCGGCTTCGCATGGCTGACGTGCGGCCCATGCGCACACCACCGACTCGTCCCGTTCTCATGCGGCGGCCGTGGCTTCTGCCCGTCGTGTTGAGGCCGTCGCATGGCGAGCCTGGCCGCTCATTGGGTGGAGCGGGTGCTGCCCGACGTGGGTCTTCGTCAACGGGTGGTCACCGTTCCCTGGCCACGCCGCTGGCTGCTGGCGCGCAGGCCAGACCTGGCGCGCGGGGTGCTCGCTGTGGCCATTCGGACCCTCACCCGCTTCCTCGCACGGCGTGCCGCGGTCCGCGGGCCGAACAGGGTCGGTCACGGTGGTCCAGCGGTTCGGGTCGGCGCTGAACCTGAACCTGAACTTCCACATCCTGTGCCTCGATGGGGTGTACGTTCGAGGAGCCGACGGCCTGCGGTTCGTGCGTGACCGCCAGGTGACCACAGAGGAGGTCGCCGCGCTGGTGGTGGAGCTGGCGACGCGCGCCGAGCGCTGGCTCTCAAGAAGCCCGGCGATGACGACGCGCTGCCGCTGATGCAGGCGGCGTCGGTGCAGGGGCGGTCGGCGGTCTCGGGCGGGCGACGCGCGCGTCGGTTTCAGGTGGCATTTTGGACGGCCCGGACGCCGCCGCGACGCGACCCGACAACGTCGTCGCCTCCGCCTGAGCCGCAGCGTCGCGCTGTCGGTCCGGTGCCGTGCGTCTCGGGATAGGCCTGTGCCCGATTCGGAGGGCCGCAGGGAGTAACAGCGCTGCCAGCCCGGGCCGAAACGGCGCCAGCCGCCTATTTGCGGCCCTCGCGACGCAAGTCGGCTGCCCGCGGTACGGAGCGAAGGGCGTTGGAATCACCTATCCGTCCAGCGTGCGTCCCCACGACTCATTGCGGTACTCGACCGCATACTCTTGGCACACCTTCTCGACTTCCGGGGCAATCTCCCGCAGCCGTTGCGGCGGCAACTTGAGAAACATGTGGTGTTCGATTTGGTGTTCGAGCCCGCCGCACACGATGTTGAAGGGCCAGGCCGCCTGAACGTTGTTGCTGGCCTCGATCTGCATAGCGTATCACTGGCCGCGACCGCTGGCGCGCGTGCCCTCGGGGTACCACGCGACCTCCTCATCCACATGACCGCAGTAGATGGTCACCGGTGAGTACAGGTCCCGCATTCGCTCGGCCAGCCAGTTGCCCAGCATGACCTTCCACAAGAAAAAGAGGGCCAAGGCTGGAAACAGGATGTACTCCTTGGCGAAATGAACACCACCGAAGTTGATGTCGATGTCCCGCTTGGCCACGTGGGTGTACTGGTGATGGCTGAGATTGTGTCCCGACCGCCAAGACTCCTCGTCCACAGGGCACTCCCAGCGGTAGGTCTTGGAGTGAAAGGCCTCGGCGCCGTCAAGCTTTTCGTACGCGCCGTGAAGAGCGGTGTGGCCAATCTCGGTCGTCTGTAGCTGCGTGTAAATCTACAATGCCGCCACACCCAGAGAGCAGCTGACCGACTCCAAGCTGACGTGAATGAGGACGCGGCCAACCCCTTCCATTGCCGTGGAGAACCGGCTGGGTCGCCTGACGTAGCGCAGGTCGGCATGCCCCACATCGGCGTGGGCTTTCTTGCGAATCACGTCAATCGCCTTGCCGAAGCGCTTGAGTTGCTCGGGGTCAAGCTCGGAGGACGTAGCAGCCATTGGACAGCTCAATTAATACAGCGTGTTTTGAATCAGCATTAACTATGACAGTAATTACTGTCATCGTCGTTCCGCAGTGTCCAGGACAGACGATGACCAACCGTCGCCGCACTGGCTTGCCGAGCGCGGTCCGACGCAGACGGATGCCCAAAGGGTGCTACAATGGTGTCCACATTGGGGGGGAGATGCGGACATTCGCATGGTTATTCTTGGTCTTAATTCCTGTTGTTTCGGCGGCGGCACCCATGCAGGTGACCCACCAAGGACGCGTCCTAGACTCGCTCGGCGCCCCGATTCAGTCCGACGTACCCGTGACCGTGTCGCTGTACGTGGATGCCGATTCGGCCACCACGCCGTTCTGGACGTACACCTGGGCGTCCGTGCCGGTGCTGGACGGCTACTACTCATTGAACCTGGGACAGAGCCCCTCGCCCACCTTGGATACCGCCGACTTCGCGCATCCTGAGGTGTGGATTGACGTAGGAGTAGGCACCGGTCTTCAGCCAAGAGCGCTGCTGAGCAGTGTGCCCTACGCAATTGAGTCGGACGTCACCCGGTCCGTGCGCGCTTCGGTTGTGGTGGACGCCGTGAACGCGGGAGAAGCGACCTGGTCCGGAGTGGACATCTTGCGTAGGACATACGCGTTCACGAAGACCAAAGACGAGACCACGGCACTGGTCCTGTGGCACGACAACCTTCGCTGCACGGGCTCGAGTGTGGCGTGTCGGTGGGAAGTTCGCTTTCGGCCTGCAGCTGGCGGCACTGCCCAACCGTGTACGGCCCCGGCAACCATCAAGGCGGACTGGTACAACGGCACCAACAATTTCCACCTGCCAACCACCGTCATGGGGATGTGTACCGCCACATCGGCCGGGCCGCTGACCGCTGGGGACTGGGTCGCTGAGATCTACTTGATCCAGCACCCACACGCCTCGGCCGAAGGCGCGTCATGGACCGGCTGGAACACCACGGCGTCCACCTTCGTCATGATCGAGGTCGATTGACGGTCTGCAGTCGGTAGGGCGTGATCTCACAGCGGAACCATCTGGCGTCATCATCATTATTACTCGGCCCCTTCCGCCTCTCGCACCAGGGCGTCGAAGGGGTAGCCGAAGCCAATGTCGACGTCCGCTCGAAGGACGCCGCGGAACGCCACTCGCTGCCCGACCGTAAGTGCCGTCTTGAAGGTGGACCCAAACCGAGCCAACAACATGAGTCACCTTGACCGCTATGCCGCACACGACCATCGGCTTGTCTGCGCGCTCAGCCAGCTCGGCGTACAGCGTACCTAAGGCAACCGCGTCTTCCGGCGGCCGCCCCACAACCGTGCGTCGCGCCGTCTCGTCATCCACGACTTGAATGTGCTCGATGTCGACGACCATGCTCGCCTGCTGTCCGAGCTCCGGACTCTCCACATCAGTCCGCAGTGTTCCTTGCCCTAAAACCACATAATCGCCGACGACCGCACCCACCTTCGACACCTCCACCCAAAACGGCAACGAGCCCTGTTGAACCGACAAAAGCTGGGTTGTCTCCCGCGCGACAACCTGGACCCCAACCGTGGGCGCGTTGTTGGCCCAGCCATCCGGCGGCGGCTCCGTCCCTTGGCTCTTGTTGCCAACAATGCCCTAGGCACGCCCGCGCCGACAAGGTTCATGACACCCAGAGCAACGGTGATACAGGCCCGCCCCTAGCGGAGAGACTCATGCGCTACACGCCCGCCAATATCGAGCCCAAGTGGCAGTCCTACTGGGACAAAAACGCCACCTTCCATGTCACGGAAGACCCGAACAAGCCCAAGTTCTACGCACTGTGCATGTTCCCCTACCCGTCGGGCTCGGGCCTTCACGTGGGCCACCCCGAGTCGTACACCGCCATCGACATTGTCGCTCGCTACAAGCGCATGACCGGTCATGCTGTGCTCAATCCCATTGGCTTTGACTCCTTCGGACTGCCCACAGAGCGCGCCGCGATTCGCGATGACCGTCACCCGAAAGACATTACCGAAGAGAACATTGCCTACTTCCGCACACAGATGAAGCGTCTCGGCTTCTCGTTCAACTGGGAACGAGAAATCAAGACGAGCAACGTGGACTTCTATAAGTGGACGCAGTGGATTTTCCTCAAGCTGCACGAGCAGGGCTTGGCTTACTTAGCCGAGATTCCCGTGAACTGGTGTCCGGCTCAGGGCACCGTGCTCGCCAACGAAGAAGTCCAGGACGGCCGCTACATCGAGACCGGCGACCCTGTCGAACGGCGGGTGATGAAGCAGTGGATGCTCAAGATTACGGCGTACGCCGAGCGTTTGCTCGAAGACTTAGACGACCTGGATTGGCCCGAAGGCATCTTGGAGATGCAACGCAACTGGATTGGCAAGAGCGAAGGCGCCGAAGTTGACTTTGCCATCCAAGACCATGATGCCAAGTTCACCGTGTTCACGACCCGTCCAGACACCCTCTTTGGAGCGACCTACTGCGTGCTCGCTCCCGAACATCCGCTCATCGACACCATCGTCACCGCGGACCACAAAGAAGCCGTCAATGCCTATGTTGCAGAGGCGCGCAACCGCTCGGATATGGACCGCCAGAAGGCCGCTGAGAAGGAAAAGACCGGCGTGTTTACCGGCGCGTATGCCATCAACCCAGCCAACGGCAAGCCGGTCGCTATCTGGGTCGCTGACTACGTATTGATGACCTACGGAACCGGCGCCATCATGGCCGTTCCAGCACATGACGCACGCGACCACGCCTTCGCGACGAAGTTCGGCATCAACATCGTCGAGGTCATTGGCTCACAAACGGACGTGCTAGCCGAGCCCTACACCGGCGACGGCGTCATGGTGAACTCGGGCGAGTTCAACGGCTTGGACGGCAAGACAGACGGCAAGACAGCCGTCACCGCCTGGCTCGCCGAGCGCGGTTCGGCCAAGGCCACCGTCAACTACAAGCTGCGCGACTGGCTGTTCAGCCGCCAGCGATACTGGGGCGAGCCCTTCCCCATTGTACACACCGAAGACGGCGGTGTTCACCGCCTAGACCCTTCACAACTTCCAGTCGAACTGCCCGAGATTGACGCATACAAGCCCACCGCAGACGGCGCGCCTCCCTTGGCCCGTGCCGAAGACTGGCTCACCACCACGCACGACGGCAAGCCGGCACTGCGCGAGACCAATACCATGCCCCAATGGGCCGGAAGTTGCTGGTACTACCTGCGCTACATGGACCCACACAACACCGAGCTGCCCTTCGCTGCTGAAAAGGAAGCGTACTGGGGTCCGGTCGACCTGTATATCGGCGGCGTTGAGCACGCGGTTCTGCACTTGCTGTACGCACGCTTCTGGCACAAGGTTCTGTTCGACTGTGGCGTTGTGTCGTCCAAAGAGCCCTTCACTCGCCTGTTCAACCAGGGCATGATTCTCGCCTTTGCCTACCGCGAAGCCGGCGGCAAGTACCACCACCCGGACAATGTCCAACACCGCAAGGGCGAGATGACCTCATTGGTGAGCGCCTGGTCGGGCGACACCGTTGAGACGGACTGGTACGTCACCGAAAGCGGAATGGCCGTTGAGCAAAAGCTCGGTAAGATGGGCAAGTCGCTGAACAACTCCGTTGACCCCTTGGATATCGTTGAAGCCTATGGAGCAGACACCCTGCGCATCTACGAGATGTTCATGGGTCCACTGGAGCAGGTCAAGCCCTGGCAGACCAGCGGCTGTGACGGCATTCAGCGCTTCTTGGGCAAGGTCTGGCGCTTGTTCGTCGACCAGTACACCGGAGAGACACGTCCGTTCGGTGAGTCCAGCAAAGAGGTCCACAAGGCCCTGCACATCGCCATTCAAGAGACGACAGAAGGTATCGAGCAGCTCAAGCTCAACACCCCTGTTGCCAAGATGATGGAGTTCGTCAACACCTGCGGTCCGAACACACCAAACCGCGAAGACGCCGAAGCCTTCGTGCTCATTCTGTCGACCTACGCGCCACACATTGCCGAAGAGCTGTGGGAACGTTTCGGTCACACCGAGACCCTCACCTACGTGGCATGGCCGACCTTTGACCCGTCCGCTCTGGTAGATGACGAAGTCGAGATTGTGGTGCAGGTCATGGGCAAGAAGCGCGCGAGTATCTTGGTGCCAAAAGACGCTTCGAAAGAGGACATCCTGGCCATTGCCAAGGCAGACGACAACGTGGCGCGGCATCTCGAGGGCAAGACCATCCGTAAGGAGATTGTGGTGCCTGGACGCCTAGTGAACTTCGTCGCAAACTAGCGAATCGTGCGCTTGCTCCGATAACCGCTTCAACGCTCTACGAACGCAGTCGATGCTGTCGACTGCGTTCTTGTGCGTTTGCTTGTGTGGAAGTGGGATTGCGGCGACACCCTCAACCTTTTCGTCACACGTTCAGACCTCTAATGGGCCGAGCGTGCGGAGAGTGCACGGACCCCTCTCTAGCCGTGGAGTCACCATGAACGTGCACGCCTGCTTCCTACTCATTCTTTTTCCGCCCTGCTCGCAGCCTGTACAGAAGGAACGGCAACCGGCGTCTCGTCGACGACCACCTCCGTCTTCGCCAGCGAAGACGCTCGATTAGTCCAAGCGGAGCGCCGGCCGATGCCCGTCGAAACAGTCGAATGCCGTGGTCTTTGCAGGATTAACTGCGAATTCTCCCACCCAGACTACGAAGACTCCATCGTGTTCCCTGGCGAAGACGAGCGAGCACATCTCCACATGTTCTACGGAAACGTAAAGCTCGACCACAACAGCACCGCCGAGAGTCTGTTCACGAGTCGTGCAGCCAGCTGCTAGGGCGGGACGCTCAACCGTTCCGCCTACTGGATTCCTGGGGTCATTGTACCCATCTACGCCGGGAACGACCAGCAGTCCATCGACGACGATGGCGAGCCAATGTGGCGCCCAGTGCTGTCGCGTAGTGACGACCAAAAGACGGCTCCCGACGTATGCTACTACCGTTCAGGCGTGTCCGACGTGGACAGCATTCAGACCGTGCCCGTCGGCCTACGCATCATTGCCGGACAAGCGAGCGCAACACCTTCGAGTCCACAGGCCGCGACCGTTGCGCGTTGGCACTGCCAATCATGGGGCTCATCCGATGCTGTGGGCGGGCCTTGGAGTGCCGCCATTTCTGGGTGTGCGGTCGGCAACTTTGTTGGCTTCGACATCTTCTTTCCGAGCTGCTGGAATGGCACAGACCTCGACAACGGCGGCCATCCCAGCCACATGGCCTACCCTGTCATTCAGGCCGGCCAGCTGGTCTGCCCGACGACACATCCGGAAGTCCTGGCGCGGGTGAGCTGCCACTACGCGATTAATATCTCCATGCGCGACGCGGACCGCGACTCACTCACATCTCGTGGCTGGCGCATCGTAGCGGACAGCTACGATATCGGCCCCGATATGGCACGGGGAGCCACACTACACGGCGACTGGTTCAATGCGTCGCGTCCCGAAGCCATGAAAACGTGGGTGGATGGCTGCCTTCGCGACGGACTTGACTGCCACGATGGGAATTTCGGCAACGGGTCTTTGCTCTCGGCACCCGTCGAAGGCGCCCAGACCGTCCCAGAAGTCATCGACGGCCGACGCGGACCGCGCGACGCCGGCCACCGATAGGTCCCGGTTGAGGCACACCGGTCCATCGACCCTGCGGACCGGTCCGCACGAGACGTCGTCGGCGGGTGTCACATATCCGTTACACGACACAGCACATCGCCCTTTCCTTGGGTGTATACGCTAGGCTCTGACTCCCAAGGAACGCCGTGCGTACGCTGACTCCGCTCGCCCTTCTCGCTCTCGCAGCCGTGCTCACAGGATGTTCGAACGAGACGGACCCAGATGTAGGTACCGACACCGAGTCCGCCGAAGGCACTGACGCCGATACCAACCCGAACAGTGACTCGGACCCGGACATCGATTCACACCCGGACATCGATTCAGACTCCACCATTGTCAGCGGCGACCTTACAGGTAGCCACACCTATCGATTGAACACAGCCAGCTTCACAGTGCCAACGAGCCTGTCCGAAGACTGCACCGCGCAGTTCGCAGTCACAGGCTCAGAGTTCGTCGGTGACTGCAACGGGTGCGACTGGGCGTTCACATTGACTGCAAGCGAGACCTCAAACGCGTGCACGACCGCCCTCAACCAAGACCTCGCACTGCAGCCTGCGATGGGAAGCGCTCCGGTCACCCTCGCATTTTGGTCGACCTACAATGAGTTCGAGGACAAGCTACAGGGGTGGACCTCCACGTTGATGTCGAACCCGACGCTTTGGCACGCCCAGTTTCGCCGCCAACTTCCTAGTAGTAACAAGTTACAACGTCGTCAGTTGGCGACGCCCCTGAACGCACCCTAGCGCCGGTTTCTTCCATCAACGACATCGGCCACCCCTGTAGCAACCGGCTCCTTTGCAAGTGATGTTGGGGGAGACACCTACCTCACACATGACACCATCATCTCGCAAACCTACGATTATGGTTCCACCACCTACCTCTATGGACAAGGCGCATTCACGCTACAGGACACCTCGCTGGACTGGGTTGTTGGCGTTGGTGACGCCGACTATTCATCGGTTTTACGCCAGAGTTTGTGTTGGGGTGACTGGAATGACGTGATTCTCGATGCACCACTGACTGGCAATGGCATTAACCAGAACATTCCCTGCGACGACGTCTCCCTGGATGT
>JBLHSN010000230.1:0-9599 GCA_047626195.1 Myxococcota bacterium | reverse complement strand
TGACTAGTACGCAAATGGCGGAGTGGGTCGCGCGAGAGCTGAGCATTCATCTGTCCCAGCAGACGGTCTGCAGAATCTTAAAAGATGCAGGGTATCGCTCAAAAAGGGGGTCTTACTTCCGCCAGCATACCGAACCCAGCGAGTTGTAGAACTGCGGCGAACATTCAAGGAAGATGTGATGCCGTTGCTGGACGTTGCCAAATTAGTGTTTGTAGATGAGGTGTATACGGGCTTCGCTCGGTCTGAACCGAAGAGCGCGCTCCCCAGTGGGTGAGCGCGCGTCTAGACCGGTAGGAAAGCGCGCTTCTAGAAGGTCGTTACGAGGAGGCGCAGCTTGGATTGAGCGTCGGCCGGGGCCGAACCGTGGTCCTAGTCTTCGCACTCCGAAGTCGGATTTATCGCGCGTGCCTGCTGGCACAGTGCAGTGGCACCGGGAGTGTCGCCGTTGGCCGCGTAGATCTGCGACGCAAGGTCGAAGGTATCGGCGTGGCGCCACTCGGTGGCCAGGGCCAGATCTACGACGGCCCGCGCCTCGGCCACCCTGCTCACCCCGAACAGGGCACTAGCCAAGGTTGTGCGGGCCGCCGCAGAAGGCTGTTCAACCAGTTGAGCTTCTGCCAGGAGGACAGCACGCTCGGGGTCGGTCAAGAGATAGTGGCTGACGGCATGGCCATAGGCGGCGTCGGGGAAGGCAGCGATACGCGCCTCCCAGCTGGCATCCGCGGTGGTGAGGAGCTGAGAAGCGGCCTCCTCTTGACCGCGTTCCAGGAGGAACTCAGCGTAGGTGTCCTGAAGGTCAGGAGCGCCGGTCCGCGTCACAACATCGGCGTACAGGGTGTCTGCCGCCTGAATGTCGCCTATGGCCCAGAGGGCCTCGGCGATGTGCTCGTGGACGAGCCAGTAGCCAGGCAGGGCGGCATCGGCGTCGAGGTAGTGGGCGAGAGCGTCGTCATAGCGTCCCCGGTCCAAGTCCATCAGTCCGCGTTGCAGGTGGAACCATGCGTGCGGCTCATCGCTGAGTCCGAAGTACATGCCTTCGGCGGCATCGTACTCGGCATGTGCGGTATCAAAATCACCGGTGACCCAGGCCAAGCGCGCGGCGTTTGAGTGGCCACCTACAGTGGCGTGTAGGTCCATTGCGGTGGAAATGCGTTCACTCGCCACGACGTATCCGTCGGTGAGCATGTCACTCTGTGCTCGAAGCATCAGGATGGATGCAAGCGAGTTGTCGTCGAGATTGACAGTGCGTTCCGCCTGTTCCAGTGAGCTGGGCAGGGCCGATAGGCGATGAAGGGTCATGTCCAACGAGGCTTGGGCCAAGAACGGGCCTGCCCCTTCAGGTGTCGTGGCGAAGGCCAAGTCGAGCTGTTGTTGTGATTTGGCGTAGTCCGACCAGTCTCCGCTCAACCGAGCGCGTGATCGATAGAGCTCAGCAGCCTCCCCGCGAATCGTCCACGACGTCGGCTGGGCTTGTGCCCGGTCGAGCGTCGCGACAATCGTTCTGTCGAGGTCTGCGACCGCCCGCTCGTACCCGTCACCGGGGTCGAGGATGGATGAGCTGTCGGTACATGCCCCGAACAGGACCACGACAGGAACGAGCCGACCTACGGGGGTGAACCTCCCCAATGACATTGGCCACCCCCGCATCATCAGTTGGCCTCTGCGAGGTAGGGGAATGAGGTCATGAAGTCCGCGTCATTGGCCGGAGGATTGAGTGGCAGACCTGCCAGGGTGCCCGCTCCGTGAACGCTAAGGTCGAGCAGAATCACTGCCAGGGTCACGTCAATGACCGGGTCAGCGAGCTCCCGGCCGTTCGGGAATCCCGAGGCGGCAGTAAAGTCTACGACCAGCGTGTCCGGCAGAATCAGGGGTCCACCCTGTGCCACGCAGGTACCGGCACCATCGGCCTCAACGGTACATGGCGTCAGACCCGCACTGTCGAGGTCGTCATCGAGAGCGGCGTGAAGGCCAACGAGGCTGCCAACAATCTCACCGACGAAATCACCGGCGGCGTCATCGACAGGGTCTGCGGCGTTGTAGTCGTCTTTGCTGACGATGAGCGCAGTTGCCACTGCGGGCATGCCGATACGGTCGACTCGGGTGTAGGACGAAGAGACGTCGGTGCGGAAGGTGTAGTCAACCTCCATCATGTCGGTATCGCCGGTACCTTCCATGTCCGTGTCGTCGTCGCCATCACAGGCGGCGAGGGTGAGCAGGGTGCTTGCAAAAAAGAATGATGTGAATCGCATGAGAATGTCCTTAGATACGGGAGGTGGTGGCCCAGATGGAGATAAGGTCGCCGCCGCCATCAACCGATGCGCGGGGGAACTCGACGACGAGCGAGGTCACGTTGGTGCCTGCAAGTGCGTCACGGGTGCTGTCGAAGGACAGTGTGCCGGTGCTCAGTGTGGTGCGGAATCCGCCGAGGTCGAAGAAGAAGGGGTCGTCGCGAAGGCCGGCGTAGACACTGATGTCTCCGCTGACGATAGTCTCACCAACAGCGCCGTGAACAATGGTACCGTCAGGCATGGTGGCTTGAACGCCCCAAGCGCCATCATCGGACTCGCCGAAGCGCATGTCGATGGAACCGTCAGCCAGATTATCTGCATCACTGTCGAAATGAATTTGATAAAGAACGTCTGCATCGTATGTAGCGCTGCCACCTGCGGGGCCGAGACCGGCGAAGGTAAGTGCGACGGTGACATCATCACCGGCGTACCAGGCGAATAAGTCGGCGATATCTGCGGCGGAGTCGGCTTGTGTGCCGGGTGCCTCCGCATGGTCCGCTGCGAAGGCGGGGAAAGCGGCGAATAGCGCCGCGAGGGTGAGTTTTTGCATGGTTGGCTCCGTAAGGCGCACAAATCCTGTAGTGCCATATGGCAAGATTTTGGTGCGTTATAGGGTGAACGCCGCACTGTGGTTCGCCGAGGAGGCGAGTGTGTTTGTGTGACAATTACCCCTACGGATTGGAGTCCGTTCTGGATCACTCCGTTGGGCGAGATTTCGGTGCAAAAATCGTTTTTATCAATCGTTTCTGGGGTTTAACCGCAGTTATTTCGGATCAAATTGCGTGGAAAGAAACCGGTCGATGGTCGGTAGCGCGGTCGTTTTTCAGTGGAGCGCCGCTCGGTTCAGCGCTAGGTTGGCCGCCAGGAGGTCACGATGAACAAGTGGATTGGCCCTGTTTTGGGCGGAATCGCATTGGCAGTCGGAGTGGGGAACTTGGTGTTGCTGCAAGGGATGTCCAGTCGGCTGGATGCCTTGGCTGTGAGCCAGCGAGCGGTGGCCCAAAAAGACTCCGAGCTCGAACGTCGGTCTCGTCGGCCGGGTACTGAGCGAGCGCGAGACCGTGGTCGTGCGGATGGTGTGGGCTCGGCCGGTGGTCGTGGTCCTCGTGTTGTCTCGCCGGCTGCGGTGGACCTTGACGACCCGGTTGTCGTTGACGAACTGACCGCGCGATTGGCCGACCGGTTGGAAGCGCGGGAGACTGCGGACCGCGAGGTCCGTCATCAGATCTATGTCGATGAAGCGACCGAGGAAGTGCGACGCTTTGCCGAACAACGCGACTGGTCCGACCGCACCACCGAAGAGGTCATTATCGAGGTGCAGGCACAGATAGATTCGTGGAATAGTATGCGACAGGACATGCGCGATGGCTTGATTTCACGCGTTGAAGGACGGCGCGAAAAGGACGATCTTCGCGAAGAGAGTGACGCGAAGATGTTGACGCTGATGAGCCAGGATGAGCTCGATGCGTTGAGCGAGACGGTTTTTGGAGGACCGCGCGGTGAGCGCAAACGCCCCTAGCTACGGCTTGTGGGTGGGTGTCGGTACAGGGGGACCCGTTTGCCATTGCGGTCGTATCATCGTGCCGCGGGTTCGATGGCTGACCACCGGCGTAGGTGGGGGTTCGATAGTGACAGTATCGATGTTGTGGTGAAGGTCGTATCTGACATTTTGCGCACCGTCTTCACCGAACAGGGCAATCAGTGCGGCCTGTGGAAGCGTATCTAGGCCGTCGGCCATGGCGGGTGCGGTCACAACTAGCGCTGCTGCCGCCACCGCGGCACGCCCTAGGTTGAACAGCACGTTTCCGTCGCTGTCTGTGGCCCACTCCCCGCACAGCGTCTCGTCCGTCCTGCGCATCTGCAGAAACTGAGCGGCGTCGTCTGCGGTCATGCCTGAGATGTCGTGGACGTTCTCTTTGCACTCGCCGCAGAACCACTTTCCGCCGGCCTTGTCTGGTGGCTTCCCGCTCTTGAGCGGACAGGCTTTGGTGAGGGTAAGTCGCATGGAGGCTCCGTGGCGGTGGCGTTGCAACGCTGTCCAAACACGCAACTTACAGTACATCGATGCTTCTCGATGCGTTCGGGGTCAAGCGGGTGCGTGAAACGGGCCCGTGACCTCGTAGGTGATGCCCTGGGTTGCGCCGAGGGCTCGCTGCGAGCTGAAGTAGAGTCGAGTTCCGCTCGGGTCGAAGTCGGGCCCAGTGATCTCGGAACCGTCCTGTCCGACCAGCTGCATAAGGGGCTGCAGCGAGCCGTCTGGAAGGATGGCGACGATCTGCATCGACCCGCCGTCCTCTGCAACCAGCACGTCACCACAGCACGAAACTGTGAGGTTGTCGACGCCGCTGAGGATGGGTTCTTCCGATGTTTCCCGGTCGTACAGTGTCGAGAGTAGGCCCGTCTCGGTGTTGTAAGCCCACACCCGATTGTCGCCCTTGGTCGACAAGTAGACCACGCCATCATGCCACCAGATGCCCTCGCCACCGGTGAATACAGTGGCTTCAGCGACTTGCTCTCGCGTCTCTAGTTCCCCGTCTGCCTGCGGGTCGGGAAGGTCACGCCAGTCCACCACTGCGTCTTCCCCGACAACGGCAACTTGAAGCCGTCCAGAGGTGAGATCTGGGTCGCCAAGCTCGGTCAGCGTGTCGGGTATGAAGCGATATAGGCAGCCGTCCGTCTCGTCTTCACTCAGGTAGACGTGGGCGTTGACCGGGTCGACCGTCGCTGCCTCGTGCCTGAAGCGTCCGAGCGCCAGCCGCTCTACTCCCTCGGCCTCTCCCCAAGGGTCGCACTCCCACACGCGACCCCCACCGAACTCTTCGCAGGAGAGCCAGGTGTGCCACGGGGTCTTGCCTCCGGCACAGTTCATGTTGGTGGCGGTGAGGATGGGGTAGGCATCGATGAGCTCACCATCGGCGTCGAAGCGCAAGGCGCCAACACCGCCAGCGATGGGAATCTCCGAGTTTGAGACGTAGATCCAGCCATCGTCCTCTGTCGCAAAGGTGGCCCCGCCGTCCGGCAAGATGTGCCAGATGTAGCTCCCGGCGTCCATGACTGGGGCGCCGCTACGTGCCACGATGCGTGCGCTGAAACCTTCTGGTAGGCGCATCCCGAGGGCATTCGGCTCGCCTAGCGGCCCCACTTGGTCGATGAGCGAGCGCAGTGCTTGTGGTTCGGGGATGTTGCGGACCGGCTCGGACAAGTCTGTGCCTTGTTCGGTGTCCGAGTTCGATTCCGACGTGCATGCCGCCAGACTGACTGGAGCGACCGCTGCGGCAAAGCTACCAAGTCCCGAACGAAGCACGCAACGGCGAGAAGGTGACCGTTTGGACATGGGTAGGCTCCGTTGTCTACGTAGGCGAGACCGTTAACATCACAACCCGTCTACATGCGCGAGTGGGACCCGTCGCCGCACCCAAACGCTATGGGTATGTCGTGTGGTGCGTCTGTCATCCGTCATAGAGTGAATCCTCGGAGGTGAGTATGTCGATTTCTCCTGCACTGGTGCAGTTCATGGCCGAACTGGCGGATAATAACAACCGCGAGTGGTTTGCCGCGAATAAGAAGCGCTACGAGCGTGACGTCAAAGAGGCGTCTCTAGCGTTCATCAGTGAGTTTGGTGAGGTGTTGCCTGCCGTTGCACCGCACATTGAAGCGATTGCGAAAGTTCAGGGTGGCTCGTTGTTTCGCATTTACCGAGACACGCGGTTCAGTAAAGACAAGACGCCGTACAAGATCAATGTAGCCATGCATTTCCGCCACAGTCACACGTCGAAGGACGTGCATGGACCTGGGTTTTACCTGCACATTGGACCGGTTGGCGCGATGCTAGGCGCTGGCATGTGGGGCCCCGGTAAAGCGGCACTGAAGGCGCTGCGGGACGCCATCTCGGCGGATGCCACGGCGTGGGGGGAGGCGTGGGATGAGACCACGGCGTCTGGGTGGGAATGGTTCGGAGACAACTCGCTGAAGCGCGCTCCCAAGGGCTACGATCCCGATCATCCCGTCATTGAAACGCTCAAACGCAAGAGCTTCGCCGTCACTCGTCCAATCGACCTAGATGACGTCTTTGAGGGTGGTTTTGCCGAGCGTTTGGCCGATTACTACGCTGAGACATCGCCACTAATGGCGTTTCAGTGCGAAGCCATCGGCGTGCCCTACTAGAATCGGTGCACTTACGGAACCCAGGCACTGACCGCGGCACTGCCCACGGAGAAGGACTCACGAACGGGTTCGCTGCGTCCATCGCCATATACCACTGTGCCAATGACCTCGTAGTCGCCGGGGTCGAGGGTTCCCGACCAAGTGGCTTCCATTTCGGCAGTCTGGCCCGGCAAGATTCGTTTGGGATTGCCTTGGAAGCGCGCCAAGACCGCCTGGTCTCGTCGGCTGCGAATCGCTCCCATGAACTCGGGAAAACTGTGGGTATCGCCTCGATTTTCACCTAGCAGCGTCAACGTAAGCGGGGATGTGGGCGTCGGCGGCTGGATATTAGCGGATAACACCGATAAGCTGTGGTCCTCCGTACCTTCTGACGACATCAGAATGGGTACGGCGATTCGACCACCAGGACGCATGCTGAAGCCGTCTGACGAGGGTGTACCCGTACGCGCTTCAACGAAAGCGACTGCGTAGTGTCCGCCGTCTACGTTCTCGGGCATGGAGACATGGACGGCAATTCTCGCTGTGTCCCCAGGCTGGACGACTTGAACTTCCGGAACCATGCTGACCCAAGTCGCACCAGACCGCTCGAAAGTGCCTGGTGGACCAAACGCATGGCGTCCATCGGCGTGGTACCACCAGTCCCAAGCGTAGGCATTAACCGTGAGCGGTGTCTCGCCGTTGTTGGTGATGGAGAGGGTTCGGCTCGCGGTGGACCCAGCTTCCATCTCAATGGTCTGCTGGGCGGGGGCCACAGTCAGCGAGATGGCAGACGCCGGCTGCACAACGGCGAGTAGCGCGCCGGTGATACACAGGCGCAACCATTTTGTACGATGCATTCGAACTCCGAGGGGAATGACTATTATTCTAAATCGGTGCTTTGGGTAAATGCTTTAGGGCATTATATTGGTGACGAGTAATTTTTGAATTAGGGAATAATCGCCGTGTAGACCACTTCTTTTTGCTGCAGACCTTCGGTCCGCGTGGTGAGCTCTAGCGCCAGCTCATGTGTGTACGGCTCGTCCAATGGAATTCCGGCAGCGACGAGCGTTGGAAATCCCGTGACCGGTGTTGCGGATGTTCCTGTCCATTCGGTTCCGGCCGGGCCGACCCACACGGTGGCGTCTCCACGGCCTCGCACGGTCTGGACGTATAGATCGATAGCGCTGGGGGTAGAATGCTCGTCTGCTTTGCGAGAAACCGACCGCATCATGGTGGTGGTCGTGGTCATGGAGAGGGGCGCGAGAAACGCAGTTGGAATCGGAACGAATGCGTCTTCAGCTTCCCAGTGTGCAGTTGCCGTGACCTCGATGACCAAGAAGGTGCCATCGGCGTGGTCGTAGCGTTCGCCCATGTCTGTACCACCGCGAAGGGGACTGACTTGGCCGAAGTTCACTTGTGTGCCGCCGCTCTGTTCCGACTCGACTTCCAGGGTGATGGAGCCCCCGAATGCGAGTGATAGGAGTGCAATCATCGGCGTACCACCAGCCATTGGCGTCGTCTTCCGCCGGGTTCCACTTCACACGAACCGATCAGCCGGTCGCGTTCCAAGTGGGCACTGCAGTTTGGCATGCCATCTGCGGTGGCGAAGGCCAGGGGGGCATTAGTGGACGGAGTAGCCATCATGACCCAGTGTTCCTCGGCGCCAGGATGATTGAGCTGCAGTTCCGCATGAACACCGTCGCCTGATGAACCGAAGACTCGCAGTATGACCGGACTTGAATCCAATGCTCCATGCCACGTTCCCAGTAGTGGAGACGCCATGCCTTCACTTGTGTGCTGCACCACCGTGGAACGGTGGGCGCAAGCAGCCAAGAGTGGAAGCAGGCAAAGTGCCCGGAACATTGGAGGACCTCTCGCTTCCAACATCGGACAGACGCCGCCGATGTTGAGCAAGAAATCACCGGGTAGCGACTTGGAGCGCCGAATCCGGTGGGTTGCGTTTGCGAAGCCTACGACGCACGAGAATGTCGACAGGTTCGGACTCGCCTCCACGAAGCTGTGCGATGATCTGCACTCGTCCGGGCCCCACGGCGATGGGCTGTCCATCGATGCCGATGTGGATGACACTCAAATCGGACGACTTCCAGCGAATACCGGATGCCGGTCGGACCGCGCCGCCATCGAAAATAGCTGTCACAACCGCTTGAACCATGTCCCCGACGGCAATCTTGGGAGTCGTGGCAACCGTGACTCCAGCCAGACTTCTACGACGGACCGAGACTGGAATGCTCGGCGATTCGACGCCAGCGACGGTCGCCCAGAGTGTGGCTTCTCCCTCGCTGATTGCGAGGAGGGTGCCGGTAGTAGTGACTCGAATGACGCTGGGATTTGTCGACGTCCACCGAGCGGCAGCCGAAACATCCGACCGTCGGTCGGTCGCGTGTCTGGCTGTGAGTGGGACGCTGACGGCTCGGCCTACTTGAGTCCGAATGGTGTCATCGGGCACGAGCAGGGCCATAATGGGGTCTTGAACCACATGCACTTCGACTTGCTGTGACCTGGCATCGCCCAGAGTGGCTGTCAATGTGGTGGTGCCAACACCGGTGGCCTGCAGCCACCCGTCTGGCGAGACCGTGACGATACCGTCCGTCTCGACATCCCAGTTTATGTACTGGTCGAGACGTGACAGAGAACCGTCTGAGAAGACGACTGTCGCTGTGAGCGGAACTTGGCCGCCCATTGGGATGGTGGTGCTCCCCACAGTGGCAATCACACCGGTAGCTGGGAAATCGGGAATGACGTCTAGGCGGACGGCGGAGTCGGTGGTGATGTCAACGCCCGGATTCGTGGTGACATCCAGCTCAATGGTCCGACTTTCGATGTCGCCAGCGCGCACACGGAGGGTTGTGGTGCCCACCTGGGTGCCGCGAACAACACCGGATTCGACACGGGCAATCTCGGAATCTTCGATGTTCCATTCGCGGTCTTCGGTCAAGGGTGTGCGGCTCATGTCCCGCCGGACGCCAATGAATGGGTCGTCGATAGCCATCCCGGCGGCGACATGAATCACAGGAGTGGCTGCACGAATGGCGAGCAGGCCATCTGCCGGTTGGTCCAGGTATTCGGGCTCTGGAACGAACAGATGAACGCCGCTGATTTCTTCAGGGTCAGCAGTCAGTCGAGTGTAGCGGTCGCGACTTCCGCCGG
>JBLHSN010000229.1:0-9669 GCA_047626195.1 Myxococcota bacterium | reverse complement strand
TGGCTCGGTCCACGCCGAGGAGTTGTTGCCCCAGGAGTTGCACCAGTAGCGACCTTCCCCACGCACAACGAGCACCTGGTCGTAGGTCATGCCGGCCAGATCGTATTGGTAGCGGTGGTAGCTGTTAGGTCCGGAGATGGTGGTATCCAGCGGGTCAACGCGCGAGCGCCCAGCCTCGGCCACATAGGTCCAGCCACCGCCGTTCGTCTCCATGTCGCACCACACATTAAACGCAGCGAAGCCCCCCGGGCCATCCGGATCGACGTTGTAGACGCCGTCGACGGAACTGGGAGCACTCGTCTTGATGGTCTGGCAGGTGCGGATCGCAGAACAGCCTTCATCGGGCCAGGTTCCGTCGCTCGCTACTTGTGAGCCAGTGGGAAGCGTTGTCCCCGAGCACACCTCGCCACCACGCCCGACCTTAGAGCCAGACTCAACGGTGGCTCCAGCACCGACCGTACCATTTGGAGCAACGCGACCGTAGACCGTGGCTCCGGACTCGATGACCACCGCGCGACCAATACGAGCACTCGCTTCAATGGCCGCTCCAGCACCAATGTCGGTCTGCTTACGGACACGCGCGCCCTGCTCGATACGCGAACCCGCTGCAATGAGCACGTCGGGTCCAACAATGCCGTTGACCGTAGCGCCATTACCGGCGCTGATACCGTCAGCGATGGTCACACTGCGGGCAACAACAGCGTTGTCACCCAAGGTCGTGAAGTCGCCGAGTGTAACCAAGTTGCCGACCACGGCACCCGCCCCAATATTGACGTCGGTGCCGACTTGAGCTGCGTACCCGAGGGTACCGGCAGTAGCGATGGTCAGGCGTGCACCTGCCACAACAGCGCGGCCGATGGTGACGTCATCCCCCAGCACATGGTCGGCACCCAGCTGTGCATTCCGACCGATGACGGTACCGGCTCCAACCGATAAGGGGTTGCTCACGTGCGCAACCCGTCCGGCGAGCGATGCCCGCGCCGCTACAACAACATCCGCACCCAAGGCGACTTCCGGTCCTACGAAGGCGCCTTCCAGCACTGCCGCACCCAGGGCCAGGCTGCTCGACCCATGGACAGTCGCGTCAAGGTCGACACAGCCCCCGTTTAGGGCGAATTCATCTTGGCATCCATCCAGGTTCACATCAGACGCAAACGAAACCGAGCCCATAGCCGCCCACACCACAAAACTAAACCGAACCATCGGTTCCCCCCAATTAACTGCCGTAGCCTCTTTACTCTACACCCCTCAGAGTTTGAGGACCTCTTGTTGTATACAGATTGGGTTACTATTTGAGTTGAATTTGGGTTTACGTCCCGCTTCACCCAGGCGACACAGGGCCTGCCGACACCATCGGAGTGAGCGCTGGCCTAACTGTCGCAGTAACCGCTACTGAGCGGTTCCGCGGACGTCGATGATGAAGCTTAAGCGCTGGTCATTCTTCAACGCACCAAAAGCCGCCGAATACGGGTCCATGCCAAAATCGGAATGGGTAGCGTCAAATCGACCCGTAGCCCCAAAGCTTCCTTCGCCCTCACGAATGGTCATGGGAACGGTCACGGTCTTGCTGACGCCGCGGACGGTAAGCGAGCCCGTGACGTTGACGACTCCATCCGACCCGCCCGCACAGGAGGTGGATTGGTAGCGAATCGTAGAGTAGGTATTCATATCCAGCTGGCGCGAACCACGAAAGTTATCGCGGATGGTTTCTTTGTCGCCAGCGCTCGTTTCGTCTTCGAGACTTTCCCACTCCCGGGCAGTCCCTGGATCGACAGAAAGACCGCCGACGGGAACGTCAATCACCACGTTGCAGGCACCGAGGTTGGCGGCGTCCCAGGTGACAGAGCCGGACCAGCCGCTCGCGACGACAACGTGGTCGTGGGCCAAGCTAGCCCCGAGTGTGCCGCGCTTGTAGCGGACCAACACGTACAGCCGGCCCTGGCTAGAGGTCAGATCGTAGTCGATCGGTCCAGCAACAGGAGCCGGGGTGACCGGCATGGCCGGGGGCGGCTCGGTTGGAGCCTCGGGAGCGCCTTGCGCCAGGGCAAGACCGGGGAGGAGTAGCAATGCGGCGAAGCGGGGGGACATACAGGCTCCAAGGTACTGGGCATAGACACCCAGACTGATAAAAACCATCCTATACCGTCCATGGTGCAGGATGCACCTGTCTTCACAACGATGGGTTTGGCAGCGGGACCGCGTACCACACGCACAGGACGGGCCCACATCGCGCGTCGTTGAGGCCAAAACCACGCCGAATCGAGCCCCATCAGCGCGACACGGTGTCGTCCGCCCTACTGAACCCGCGAGCAGATCGCTTGGACCTTGAACGTCCATGAGCTGCCGTAATAGCCGCGTCCCCGGCAGGCGGTGGTCGACACCGCCTCGCACCAGCCCGGCCAGAAGTTGGTCGCGTCGCTCACGTAGCGGCACACACATCCAGTCATGCGGTACCCACTGTCACAGGTCGCAGTCTGCCAGCTGTTGAGCGTCGTGACCGTCTTTATCTGGTTTTGAAGAGTGGTTACGCCAGTGGAACCCGAGGATACGGCACTGATCTGCCCGGCCGAGTTCACCGTCACACTCGCGTTGGCGAATGTGCCTTGAGACAGCCCCGTCGTCCCGCCGGTCAACACCCACGCAGAGGTGTCGCAGACCTGAAGAGACTCCGTACTTGGATTCCACCGAATCTGACCGTCCTGACAAGAGCCGGGTGCCGAGCTCACCGGTACACTGCGCGCGACGTCTAGAAGCGCTATCGTGAAGCCGAGCAACCAGCGATACAGCGCCATTTACCGGCGACCCCTGCGCGTCGAGTAAGCGTCCCTGCTGGGTCAGTCCAACGGGAACGGCATGGGCAACGAGCGGAGCGAACAACGAAGCAACTACGAGCAGACGAGTCATGACCACCTCACGAATGTAACAATAGCGGAAATGAGGTCAAATACCCATCCGTACTGCCGCTATTACCGCTCTATCACAATCACATTTCTGTACGCTGAACGCCTACGCTTCGCCCAACAGAACGCGTCCTGCGCATAGCCAGACCAAACCGTACTGCGGCACCCGTCTCATCACAGCGTGATGAGACTCCATTGACCGGCACGTGCCAACACCGCACGCTGACCGCTAGCCACTACCCGTGGGGCGCGCAGGGTTGCCACGCCATCTTTGACCCGTACACGCACCCAGCCATCCGGCCACCACAAGCGTCCACCGCCGTCTGGCACGTCGATTCGGATGGTCGTGACGGGGGCCTCTGGGGTCCGTACCAGTAAGGCTCCCGGCAGCTCGCCCGGGTCTGAAATGCCAGTAAATCCGAGCTCAACAACCTCTCCCGGACCGGCCACGGTACGCGGTGTACCTTCTGCTGAGACGTCGTCAATACGCCACTCTCCAACACCTGGAAGGTGCAGGCTCAACCCTGGAGAGAGCGTTCCACACAGCACAGTTCCGGTGACCGACACCCCTTCGGGGGTAGCGGTCCGAGAGTCAATGCGGAAGCGCACTGGCGACTCGGAGTTGAGCGGGTCGACGTCAGCATCCCAAATACTATTGATCGGAAGCGCACTGTCGTCTTCGGGTAGACACAGCGGCGCATCCAGAGCACCGGCGACAAACGCGAAGGAGAATGGTTGTTCGATCAGAGCCACAGTGACGTCCGCATGTAGCATGGCCAACAACGCGCGACGCTCGTCACACAGCACCAGCTCTAGCGGGCCGCGAGGACTGCCGACAAAGGCCCAGGCAAGTCCATCCGCTTTAAGGGTACGGCACAGCTCAATGGCACGGTCTTCATCCCCCAAGGCATCGGTCAACCAGGCGGTGAACATCTGAAGATTGCCGACACAAGCGACGGTGCGAAACGGTTTGTCCACGAGGCCCTCCAAGTCGTCCCCGTAGCACTGTGCAAGACCTGTGGACACAGTGTTGCATCACGGTTGGTAGGGATTGGGCCGAGAGAGCTATAGCGGGCCCCCCGAGGCCCACGTGACACGCGACAACGACTCCATCTGGCCGCGCATGCCCATGCTGCTGACGCTGTGGTTGCTTATGTTCACCGCATCCAGCCAGTTCCTCATTGTGGCGCCAATCCTCAAGGATATTGGTGAAGCGCTGGATATCGCACAGTCGGTACGGGGAACGCTCATCACTGGGTATGCCGTAGCCCTGGCCACCTTTGCCTTGGTTGCAGGACCCATCTCGGACAGATTTGGCCGGCGCATCATCTTGCGTGTGGGAACTGCATGTTTGGCCATTGCCCTGCTTCTGCACTCTCTCGCCTTCGACTTCGCCAGCTTGCTCGCACTACGCATCCTCGCCGGCAGCGCCTCCGGCATGATGTCCGGTGCCGCAGTGGCCTACATCGGCGATGTCATGACGTACAGGTTGCGCGGCCGCGCTCTCGGCGTCATCATGAGCGGCATGGCATTCGGCCAGATTCTCGGCATTCCCGGTGGGAAAGTCTTGGCATCTTACGGCACATTCGTCACGCCATTTGTGGTGCTGGGCGTCGTCATGCTCGTCGCTTCGGTGCTGACTTGGGTGGTTCTCGAGGCGCCACCAGCGCGCGAAGCAGAACCCCTGACCCTTCGCAGCGCCATCGGAAACTACCGAGAGATCCTGTCACAGCGCCCATTGGCGATTCTCACCGTGGCGTCTGCCACCATGATGCTGTCGGTCTCGGCCTTCATCACCTACCAACCCACGTGGCTAGAAGAAGAGCTCGGGGCCACCGATTGGCACATTGCCACGCTGTTTGCTGTGGGGGGAATCGCCAATGCAGGCAGCGGCCCGATAGCCGGATACCTCAGCGATATTGTGGGTCGAAAGCCCATGGTCGTCGGCGCCAGCATCTTCCTTGGCATTGGCTTCTTGGTAATGGTCACCGTGCCGAACATCTACTGGGCTTACCCTGTCATGTTCTTCACCATGCTCGCCGTCGGCGCTCGCATGGGACCGCTCAACGCGTGGATGACTGCACTGGTGTCGTCGAACCGGCGCGGTTCGCTGATGAGCCTGACGATGGCTGCGGGGCAAGCCGGTTTTGCACTCGGTTCTGCCGGTGCAGGCCTGTCATACACAAGGCTGGGATTCCTCGGCAATGCCATCTTCGCTACGATGGGCGCGTTGGTGACCGCAGGCCTTCTACTCTCCGGCGTTCCTGAGCCAACGGGCGACGCGTTGTAGACTAGCGGCCTGATGACCTCCCACACCGCACCACTTCGCGCGTCATGACTCATGAGCTGCTCACAGCGCTTGGTGATGGGGGTCCAATCGCCCAAGGCATGGCTGTCTTGGTGATGTTGCTGACCGTTCCGCTGTTCGTCCTCGCCTGCCGTAAGTCACAGTCTCCATGGACCCTTCCGCTGACCTTGTTGCCAACCTGGGTGTTGTTGGGGGTATCAACTTGGGGCGTAGGACAGGGACTTACCCTGCTTATCGAAGCGATTACAACCTACGCCAGAGCCACACACGGAACGGTCGTACGCGCCTCATTAGACACGCTGTTTGGCGTAGGCATGACCACTGGGATCGGCTTGACCGTGTTCGGCTGCGTGGGGGCACTGGCGACGGGTCTCGGGGCACTCGCCCGGCGTGAGACCGGGTCACCGGTTCACGCCATTGCTCCCGTGGCGATTGCGGGCGTAGCGGCATCGGCTTTTCCAGAGGTTGTTCTCGTCGTCGCGTTGTGTGCGACGGCGACTGCAGCATGGCTGTTCGCATCGGCCGTCACCCAGTCTAGAGGTACCGCTGCTGCAAGGCTTGCCGTGGGTGCCCACTGTCTGATTGGAACGCTCGGCGTGGCGCTGTACTACTCGGTCGTACACACCCGGTCGGTCGTGCAACTAACGGTCATGGCGGCCCCCGCCGACCGCAGCCAGGTGCTCTTGCAGGGTCTGGCCGAAGCGTCATCCATGACCGCATGGGTGGTGATTGGCACCCTCATCGTTGCGACCATCGTTGCCGTCGTACCGGTCGTAAAGCGTCCCAGAACCGCCCACCTTCCGGGGTGGGTGTTGTTCGCCACGACTCTCGTCGTGGGTATTGTCAGCCTCTCCTGGCAATCCAACACCACCCGCCGCGCAACCACCGAGCTGCTGTCACTCGACCAGCGCGCTGCCACCGCCGAGCTCGCACTGAACGACGTGTACTTGCCGCGCGTTCCTAGCGCACCGGCTGCAGCCAGCGGACCTAGCGTCATGGTCAGCCGCGACGTCATCACCTTAGACCGTCGCTATCTTGGCCCCCCTAACGCCCAAACCGCCACAATCCTACTGCAAGAACTCCCCGCAACACCCGCTCCACAGCTCTCTGTAGACCGCGACCTCCCGTGGGTGACCCTACGTCCCGTTCTCCAAGCCCTTCATGACGCCGGACACTCCCGCGTCTTCGTTCGAGTCACCTGTGCCGACGACAGCGTAGGCAACGTCATTGTCAACGTATCTGATACCGGTTTCCGACCGCCCGAAGACTTCATGTGGCTCGAGCTCATCAACCGCGCTGTGGGCAGCACCTCATGGGCAGTCTCGTTGTACGTCCCCCGCGCCGACCCGCAGCCGTCCAATGACGAAGCCGACACTGAGTGACGATTAATGCGCTTGTAAAGCCTTAAATTCGACCCTGCGCATCTCTATGAATGGCCACCCCGATGCGTCGAGCCATCGGGCGTAAGTGAACGAATCCAGCCGGTCCTCTAGATGGGGTGTGGAGGTCGCTATGTCCGTTCGTCCGCTCACCCCCGCAGATCTAGCCCCGGCATGCCGCGTCGTAGAGCACGCTTTCGCATTGGACCCGGCCCTTCTTCACTTGCTACCGGACCCCAAGCAGCGTGCTCGGATTGCACCGCACATCGCCAAGGCCTTTCTTCGCTACGGCATGTCCCATGGCATTGTGTGGTGCACAGATGACGTGTCCGGCGTGGCTCTGCGTCGCCCGCCTGGAAGCGAGCACATGTCCATCTTGGGCATCCTGACGTCCGGTATTGCCTGGCTACCCTTCCGTCTGGGTCTGAGGGCAACGTGGCGCATGCTCATGGCTGACCGCGACACGGGCGCGCGCCACAAGAAGCTCATGCGCGGACCCCACTGGTACTTGTGGATGATTGCGGTCGATCCAAGCCGTCAAGGGGAAGGTCTGGGTGGCCAGCTCATGGCGCGAACCTTCGTTGAGGCCGATAGCCTTGGCGTGCCTTGCTACCTAGAGACCAGCCACCCACTCGCGAAAGCCATTCACGAAGCGCATGGGTTTGTGACACAGGACGAAGGCCCTCTTCCGGGGACCGCCTTGATGGTGTGGTCGATGGTCCGCGAGCCTGTGCGTCGTCTGACGAGTGAGGTGGCGTAGGGAGGCTCGGAGACACAGGAGCGGACCGGTAGGCCTCACCGAGTGGGGTCGACCGACAGCCCCATGGACTCGGCGAGCAGAATGGCGGTGTGAATCCCGACTTGCGTCTTCGCTAAACGGGCCGTTCGCAGATCAATGCCCAAATTCTCCGCACCTCGGAAGTCGACCTTCGCTAGATTAGCGCGATGGAATCGGCTGCCAGCCACATCGCACCCATCGAACGACGCCCCGGTCAGATCAGCACCTGAAAACTCAGCTTCCACCATGCGACAGTTCACAAATACCTGCTTCTTCAGCCGCATGTCTTCAAACAAGCCGTAGTCCAGCTGGCATTCTTCAAAGCGAACGTCGAAACCAAACTGGCGCGCTGCACTCCAGTCCACGCCCATCAGTCGACACCGCTCGAAGACCACCTCGTTGAGCCTGCAGTCAGCCAGGGAGACCCGGTTCATGGTGCATCCGATGAACTGACACCGCTCAAACGCGCACGTACGAAACACGTGCGCCTCTAAGACAAGATGCTCAAAGATGCAGTCGTCGAACTGGGCATCTACCGCCCCTTGCGAGTGTCCTGCCGTCTCACCAGTCACCGCTACGAAGCGCTCGGAGTCGTAGGTTCCGCCGTTCATCCACATCGCGCCACTCCTGTGCGGCCCCCCTATCCGTTCGGACATGGACGCTACCTAGACCGCTGGGGCCTCGTGCCGCCCACGGGCAACATGGGTGCATCTCCAATGGCCTCAAACGCCGTAAAACCAGCGCAAGACAATCGAATTAACGTAGACCGTCGGAGCGTTAACCAGTACCCAGCCGGCCGTTCCGGTGGAGTCTTCCAATGCGCGCGTCCCCTTTATGCTACTGCTGTTGACCGGCTGCGGGCCCTTCCTGCTCGGCCCCTTCGAAGACTACTTGGACGGTCAGCGGCACAATCTGCCCGGGCGACATCGACGTGTTCCGCCTACAGGTCGACAATGACTACGAAGCCAACATCACCCTGGGCTTCGTTCACGAGCAAGGCGACCTGGACCTCTTTGTCTGCGATGGCAACACCCAGGTCACCCGCTCGGACAGCCAGGACAACGACGAATCCCTTCCCTTCGCCCCAGATGGCTGCACCTACTCAGTCTTCGTCCGTGGCTACCAGGGGTCAACCAACGACTACTTGACCGTGGTGGACCTCGACTGTGAGGGTGACGTAGACACGGACCCTGACACAGAACCGGACACCAACCCGTCGGGCGGTATCGACGACGGGTTTGAAGAGAACGACACGCGACAGACCGCCGGCGTTCCGATGAGTGACGGCGTTGTGCGCTCAGGCCAGGTGTGCGCCTACGACCCTGACTGGCACGCTGTCTCCACCACCGCTTGCCGTACCGTCACGGTCAACATGGACTCCAACTATTCTGCGACGACCGACCTCGACATGGACCTACGGCGCCCCAACTTCACCGCATTTGGAGCGGCCGGAACCTCTGCGAATGACAACGAGAGCATCACAGCCGTCACCCAGACAGACACCTTCTACGGTGAGATCTGGGGCTACCAAAGCTCCGAGGCGCCCTACACGCTGGACGTCATCGAAGACTGCAGCGCCGTGTGCTCGCCCGACAGCTACGAAGGAGCCAACCGCAACAACTCGGTGAGGCTCGCCACACCTCTCGACATGGCGCCCGCGCCTCTCGAAGCGAACATCTGCAACACCCTCGACCTGTACCGCATCACGCCAGACGACGACTGTACACTTGGGCTCGACCTGTCGTTTAACCACACGGAGTCCAGCGATTTGTCGCTCGTCCTACGAACGTCAAACGGGTCTTTCTTGGGCTAATCCGTTGGCTCACCCGATACCGAGTCGTTGACGTGGCCGGCAGCGGGGGCCGACGACATCATCGAGGTCAGCGGCGCAGACCCAGAGGACTCTGGCGACGACACCCTGACGGCCAACGAAGTCGACTGCGTCGTCATCAGCGACTGCGAAGAGTTCGGCGAGCCCAACCATGACATCGACGATGGCTATGTCATCGACAGCTTCCCTCTCATCCACGCTAGCGCAGAGCTGTGCGACAGCAGCGACGACGATGGGTACACCGTGGAGACAACAGCCGGATGCACCATCACGGTGGAGCTCGAGTTCACCCACACAGGCACCTCCGACATCGACTTCACCGTACTCAACGCCGACGGTAGCGTCGCCGTGTCCACCGGAAGTGGGTCCAGCAACACGTTTGCCAGCGACTTGGCCGGCTCGGACAGGCTCAACCTACATGCCTTCGGCTTACACTCTACCGATATCGGACCGTACCTCCTGTCCATCACCGA
>JBLHSN010000228.1:0-9710 GCA_047626195.1 Myxococcota bacterium | reverse complement strand
AAACAACCCAACCTACGAGCTCGTCGTTTGGGCACTGCGACAACCTCATTCTACGCCAGTCGTGCGTATGTGGAGGAGTGGGGAAGGCCGACCTCGGTGAGCGAGCTGACCAAGCACGATGCTGTCGGGCCAGACCGTGAGCCGCTGTTCGTGCGCCAGGCGCAGGCGCTTGGGGTGGACGTCAGCCAAATCCCGTGGCGCACGGATGCATTCAGTGTCATGCGAGCGCTGGTCCACCAAGGGATTGCTGTGGGGGCGCTGAACGGTCCAATGGCCGACGATGACCCGAACTTGGTACTGTGCTTTGGCCCGATTGCGGTCCATCCCGTGTGGCTTGTGACCCATCCAGATCTGTGGTCATCCCAGGTCGTTCGAGCAGTCTGGGGTCAACTTAGCGCTGATCTGACACCTGTCTTTTCACAGCCTGTGCCCGAACAGGGTTAGACGGCGACCATGCAAACACTGCCCTCCGATACACTCGCTCTCTATGATTTTAAAAATGCTCTCATTGGTGTGATTCGTTTCGCCCCGCGTGATGACTTTCCCAACAAGGGCGACTGCATCTTCGACATGGAGATTCCGGCAGCAGACGCCGGAGACGAAGTGCGGTGGCTTTACAAGCAGCGCTTCAAGGCGGGTGGCGAACACAAGTTCAAGATCGACCAGCAGGGGGCCATCACGGTCACCCAAGCGGACTTTCGCATTACCCTCGCGCCAGACGCAGAGGAAGGCGGCTACCGCGTCCGCTCTCCTGCTCCCCAGGTGCTCGGCATCTTTGAGATGGACGCGTAGACGCGCTCTAGCGAGTCGTACTGATAGTTGATGTGGCTGGCCCCAGAGGGTTGCCGTAAAACGAGGGAACGCCCCTCTCGCGCAAGAAACGCGAAGCGTGCCGTTCGGGCGGAGAAGGGTCAAGTTCGCAGACGCGTGAACGAAGAGGGAGACGGCGGTCATTGCGGCCGTACCTTCGTTACTAAGGCCGACGTCTGCCATTGCCTGAATCCGAGTGCCGGCGCGTATTGGTCAACGACCATGAGCGATTGCGACCAGGCACCCTCCACACTGGAGAGGTGGATGTCAATGCCGGTATCCACATGTATGACGTCCAGAAGGCCGTCGTTGGCTTGCCATATTTCAGCGGCGCCTTTCGCCGACAAGCCAATGTCGAGAGCGCTGGACTCCACCACCTGTGCCGTACTTGGGTCGGGCCTCGGCGGGTCGTGATTGCCCGGTCAGGTCAGGGTATCGTACAGGGCCTTTGGCAGGTATGTCGACGTTCCCATACCCTTACCGACAGCGTAGTCGTATAGCGATGTGCCTTGGGAGCTGACGGTGAGCTTCTTGTTAGCGATCAGCTTCTTGTTGGCCTTGAACTTACCGTCTTCTGGGCGGAACGGAATCTGGTCAGGGAAGTCTCCGACGGTGAACTTGTTTTTCCCAACGTCCCGGATGGTGGCGCTTGGGGTGATCAGCACGTTGTTAGCATCTGGCTCTGTCATCACCGCCCGTAGGAGCGTGAGCAACTCGGAGAGCGGAGTGACAACATCGCTGGTGGGCGCCAGCGCCTTTGCATCACCAATGGGCAAGTAGGCCTGCGTTCCCTTCGTCTGGAAACCCTTGATAGGAAGATTATCGTAGGTGTAGTCTCCGCCTCCGACCGGCAGGACCTTACTGTAGGTCTGGTCGACCCCTAGGTCGGTCAGTGCCGCAGTTAAGAAGGCGTAGTCTTCGATGTGAGCGCGCTTGAGCACAACGTTTGTAGCCAATGTGGCGACCTCGGCGGGATCGGTGACCTCGGTCCATTTTCCGGCGTCGAAGGCCTCGACCGGCTTGTCCTTGGTCAGTGCGAGCATGTCGGTCAAGTGCTTGGTGATCTTGACTTGGTCTTCCTCGGAGTTGGTGAGTCCGGGTAGCGCTGTCCCGATGGCGGTAAGGGCGCTGAAGGCGTCGTCATCCATGCCATTGAAGTGGCTACCGTCCAGGTCCATTCCGTCTTTGTCGGTGCCGGGTTCGGCACGGATAGAAGTGTTTGGACCTTGGAACTGATTGCCGCCCTGCCATTCGAAGAAGGAGCTGCGCATGGCTCCAAGCGTGGCGGCTCCAACGACCACGGCGTCGTCGTCTTCGCTCGCGAGCTGGGTGCGAAGAACTGCACGTGCCGGTACGCTATCGGCGATGGAACACTTTAGATTGTCGACCATATCCTTCGTGAGCGTTGCTGGGATTGCGGCTTTGAGCACTTCCTTCTGGCGAACGGGACTTAGCTTTCCGAAGGCTTTCCCGAGCTGGGAATGGGCGACGATATGATGAGCGGTGGTTGTCCAGCCCTTGTGATCAACCGCCTTTGCGTATGGGTTTTCGCCGCGGAGTTGGGCTACCCCGCCAGTGGGTGTCGCCTGCTGGGTGGGCGCCTGGCTGTGGGTGGCAACCGCAGAGCTACTGGCGGCACGATTGCCCATCACATCGGCCTCGCGCTCGAGTGAGCTGGAGTCGTTGACGCCAAATCCCTTGAGCTGCCGGGTGGGGGCGACCCGACCCTGTTTCTGCTGCACGACGTGCCACGCTTCGTGCGGCAGATGCTTTTCTTGCCCGCTAGCGAGGTGGATGGCGTTGTCCTGGGCGTAGGCATGAGCTTCCACCGCAGCTGGTTTTGCGGAGTTCCGGTGCACTCTGACGTCGCCCATGTCCATGCCGGACATGGACTCGATATTTGCCTTGAGGGGGGCCGGCATGCCCGTGCGGTTGTCGGCCTGGGGTGGACCGTTCGGCGGTGCGACTAACGGATCGACGAGGCTGTGGAATGCAGCGACGCCCTCAGCATTCCCTGGGGCGTCACCCGCCAGTGGGTCGTGCAACGCGTCGGGAGGTGCCGCGGACGAGGATTGAGCGGTGTCGTTGGCCTGCTGCGTTTTGGACTCGACGGAGGGCATGAGTGACTTCCATGTGAGGCGGTAGAATCCACTTTTGGACTCACCTGTAGTGACCGATGGCCCTTGGGACAACTAGCTTAACTGACGACATGACTATCGAGAGGTGAATAGTGTCTTACAACGCGCTGTCTTATCGATGGTCGAGCGAGTCGCTGGACATGCCTTTTCGAGCCGAACTTGCCGAGTCTACTGCTAGAACGTAGATTGTATGCTCATCGTCCGGGCGGGAGGCGAACCTTGGGGATCTGCATAACGGACAATGTGGTTTGCTAGTACGGCAAACCCTACCCTGGTGATATCAAGACCTATTCGTGCGGATTAGTTGATTAGGTTGAACACTAAGACCGGTGTGGCATTCCGGCGGCAACCGGATGAGTTGCCACAATTCACCGCACCTGCCAGAGAGTCGCCAGCTACAACGTGGCGTTGTGAGAGACGAGGTGCACATCGGCGGATTCCCAGACAGGCTGCCCTCTGGTCTTGCAGGTCCCATGCGCATTCTCATCGTACTCGCCGCTCTACTACCCCGGTGCGCAAATGGACTACGTCCTATTGACTTCGACACCGGAGGCGGGACCCACATTACCGCCGACACCGACGGTTCACTAGGCATTGACATCGGAACCGATGATGACGTGGATGTTGACTCGGACTCCGACACCATGCTCGGCGGCGGAAACGAGGGTGAGTGCCAGCTCCCTGTGGCCTGCTACCACGACAATGACGGGTGCTTTGACTTTGGAGACTTCCGCTCTGCTGACGCGTCTGGCACCTGGGGCCACCACATCGCAGAGGACTTCTGCGCGTCCTCCGGAACCGAGGTCGTGGCCTTCGCTGATGGCATCATTCGCTTCAACGGCCCGGTTGCCAACAACTGGGGTCCCATGGTTATCGCCGAGCACACTCTGTCGGACGGTAGCGTGGTGTGTGCCATCTACGGGCATGTCGAGCCTGACCGCCGGAACAGTCGTCTCCCAAGGGAACCCCATTGGGAGCATTCACGACGGTACGACTGTGCTCTCGTCGTGGGCCAACCACATCTACTTTGGTCCGCGCATGGGCGTGTGCGACGACATCCTGCCGTGTTCGGATGCTGCCGGCGTCTGCTACACCCTTGGCTATGACCCCACGCCCCTGTTTTCGCCGTACGTTGATCCGATGGCCGTCGTCACCGATGACTGCCAAGCGGCGGGTAGTTGTCCCAGCGGTAATGGCGACTACTGCGGAGACAGGGGACTGGGTCAGATTGCACACCACCTTTACGGATGTAGTTTCGGCGCGTACACCGATCTGGGCGCGTGCGTGGGGGGCTTCGAAGTAGCGGCTCCCGGTCAGGACGACACCTGTCTAGACGCCGTCGGGGACTGCCCCAGTGGCGACGGTGATTACTGCGGCATCCCAACGTTGGGACACAACGCCAACCACCTGTATGACTGCAATGCCGGCAACTGGACGACCTCGGAGACTGCCCAAACAGCTGCGTTGCGGCAGCGCTGGGTACCACTGGCTTGACCCGTGATGCCTGACGAGCGGAGCGAGGACGGCATGGTGCGCAGCACCGGTCATCGTGTCGAAGGTGCTGTTACAGTCTTTGCCAAAAAGCATCGCCTCTTTTTCTGTGCAGCCCCCTCAGATGTGGCGTCCATTTCGCCCTGTGTGCGCGCTCCGACGATCGGTCGGCTCCGGCTTGACTAAGGTGGCCCAGCGACTTTGTTGTGCTTCGGCCTCGCGGCCACCGCATTCGGTGATGCCCGTATTTGCCCTGTTGGAGAGTTGTGTTGGTGTGCAAGGTATACTCGAAAGCTGGCTCCCACCGCGATGGTCGCTTGACCTACGAAGCGGTCACGAGCATGGCTTCGCCGTTCTTCTTCTCGCCGCCGCTCTTCGGCTTCACGACTCTCCAGCGTCACCGGTGACGAGCATGGGGACAACGCTTTCTGCCAGACGGTAGGCTCCTTCTCACACATACGCGCCCGCCACTCTGCGTGCTGCCGCGCTGTCCGCTACACACGATGGGCGTGGGGATGGTTTGCGCAGTGGAGCAGGGCCGCCGTGTCACCGACTGCCCGCACTGGCTTTGTTCGCCGACTGCACGTGTTCAGCCGGATGCGGCTCGCACCTGTCAGGTGACATGTTATATGCATGTCGGTTGACAGGCTGCATGGAACTTCGCAGTCCAGCCAGGAGGTTGTTCATGAGCCACAGAAAGAACTTCATCGGGTTGCTCCCACTAGTCTTCATCACGCTGTCGGGCTGCTTCAACTGGGGCTCGCGCGCTGGCGGGAAACTGCCAGACACGACCGCTCTGCAGGCAACGTACGACTACGACGGTGAGGTCATCGTGATTGGTGCGGGGGCTGCTGGTCTCGCTGCCGCGCGCGTTCTCGAAGACAACGATGTGCGGTACACAGTCCTTGAGGCGACCGAGCGCTATGGGGGGCGCCTCGGGGAAGACGCCGGTTTCGCGGACTTTCCCATCGATCTCGGCGCGGAGTGGATTCACAACAATCCCGAAATTCTAGACGTCCTCAGTGGCGAAGTGGGAACGGCCGCCGGAACGCCACTCATTCCCTACCATCTGCAAGATACCTACACCTGGGATGGTGTCGACTACACCGCGGTGTCCCAGAAGCAGAACGACCGGGTGTTTGCCTTCTTTCCAGAGTACAAATTCAAGGATTCCACCTGGTACAGTTTTGTTAGCGAGCACTTCGGGCAGCGGGTGGAGCATCGCATCCAGTACAACGACCCGGTTGTGTCTATCGACTACTCCGGAGAGCGGGTCGAGGTGACGACTGCGGCGGGGGAGGTTCATTCCGCCGACAAAGTGCTCGTGACGGTCTCGGTGGGCGTGCTGCAGTCGGGCGCTATCGCTTTCGTGCCCGGTCTGAGCGACGATAAGCAAGAGGCTATCGACTCGGTCGAATTTCTGCCTGGCATCAAGCTCTTTCTCAAGTTTTCGGAGAAGTTCTATCCCGACGCGATTTCATGGGACGTCGAGGAGGGGCAAAATGGCGTCTACGACGTCGCCTTCGACAAGGATGCAAGTGCCCACGTTCTGGGGCTTCTAGCGACGGGGCCGGCGGCAGACGGCTACTACGCTTTGGGCTCTGAAGAAGAAATGGTCTCCGCCGTGGTGGAGGAACTCGACCAGATTTTCGATGGTGCCGCTTCTGATGCGTTCACGGGCGAATACGTTCTGCAGGATTGGGGTCGGCATGAATACACAAAGGGTACTTGGGTGGAGGGATTCAAGATTCGCCGGGCCACCCTTCGAGTCCTCAACGAGTCGCTGCAACAGAAGGTCTACTTCGCCGGTGAGGTGAACGACCCCTACCATCAGATGGGTGTTCCGGCTGCCGTGCTCTCTGGGTTGCACGCCGTGGACCGGCTGCTTACAAACCAGGACTGATGGGTGACCGCAAGCAACAGATCTTGAACGAGGCTCTAGGCATCCTGGTGAGCAAGGGCTACGCTTCGCTCTCGATGCGGGCCGTTGCTCGGGCGAGCAGACTCACGCTTGGAGCGCTTCAGTACCACTACAGCACGCGGGTTGAGCTTGTTCAGGCGCTCGCGATGTGGATTGCAGAGGTGACGGAGGCAAGCTTCGAGGCCTATCGTCAGAAGCACACCGACCCCCGTGACCTGCATGCCATGGTGGACTTCATGCTGGAAGACCATGTTGGGGACGCACTCAAGGTGGACTTGCTCGGTCCACAACTGTGGGCGATGGCGCTTGTGGAGCCAGCCATTCAGGACGTGCTCGACGACCTCTATGACGACTACCTACAAGTCATCGAGCAGGGCCTTCGTCAGCTCGGTGTGTCGACACCCCGTGCCGATGCCATTGTCATTATGTCGATGATGGAAGGCTTAGGGTTGTTCGTTGGCGACGGGCGGCGCTGGCAAAAAGACGCCTCGGCGGCTGTGGCGGCGATTCATGGTTTGCTCGAGTCTCGGTACGGCAAATCGAGCGGGGCCATAGAGTGAATCCGGCGGGCGACCAATCGCATTGAGTCTTACTGAGGGTCACCGCGTTCGCTGCGTTGAAGCCGATGAGGGGAGCGCGGCGGAGACCGCCCCGGAATGTCGAGTCATCGAGTTGGCTATCGATGGCGTCAGTGGTGGCTGCGCTGTTGGCGGCGGTCACAGCTCAAGGCTTGATTGACGCCAGTCTCGTGAGAACTGGCACGTGTGTCCTTTATGGCTCTACACCTTGCCGGCCGATGTGCTCCAGGTTTTGACGGCTATGAATCACCGTGAGAAAGAGAATGGCGTTCAGCTGTACTTGGTAACTGATCCTGTAAGGCGGTAAGATTCGCTCTCGGATGTTGGCGACCTGGAATTCGGGGACGACTCGACCTGCGAGTGGCCTGTTCAGTACGGATGCTTCGGAGCCTTTCAATTTCGCCAGCAGGTTTCGGGCGGCGTGCGGATTGTCTTTGGCTACGTATGTGAAGATTGCGACCAGGTCTTTGCGCGCTTGTTGGCTCCATCTAGCTTTGACGACTTTGCTCTTCCGTAGCGATGATGCCTTCTAGCTCGGCGAAGAGGTCTTCACTCGAAACAGTGTTGTTGGCAGCGGCATCTTCGAGCCCGCGCACGACGTTGCGAACGAGTTCGGCGGCTTCTTCAATTTCGTCAAGGACGCCAGGTTCGACCAGTACTGCAGCAGCTCGGCCGCGCTGCGTGATGACGATGGGACGACCTGATTCACAAACCTGGCGAAGATAGTCCGCCATGTTTGACCGGAATTCGTTGACTGGGACAAGGTCTTTCGCAAGAGTAGGGCGTTTCATAGGTTCTCCGTGTACGCAATACTGTACTTTTTGCCGACATCATATCCTCACTTCTTTGTGCGGACGTTTGAATGACGGCCGCTTCTGTGACGTGGTGCCTACGTGTATTGGAGCGTCTTTCGCCTGTTGACCATCGTGGACGAGCACACCCGCGAAGTGCCCGCCATTCACTGCGCGCGAAGCATCTGAGCCGGCAACGTTGTTGAGGTACTACACCGGCTATTCGCGGCTTGCCGCAGCACGTGCGTTCCGACAACGGGCGTGAGTTCGTCGCGAAGGCCGTCCAGCGGTTCTTGGCGAGCCTTGGGGTCGCGCCGCTTTATGAACGCCGCGGTGAACCCGGCGAGCTTCGGTGCTGGGCTCCATTGCGGCCCGTCGCCTGAGCGTTACCGGTGTTCAGTCGTTGTACTCGACGATCATCATCGGACGAATCTGGAGCAGGTGAACGACGTCCGTGTAAGTCTGGCCGGAGACCAACGGAGCCTATCATGGCCAGGCCCCCACCAACCGCTGCCAGCATCGCCCTCCTATTGACGGGGTGTGCAAGCATCGTGTCTCAACAGTACGACGTTACGATCTCCGATGACGCCGCCGCAAGCACCTCGGAGAATGCACCGGGCCTGCTTCTGACCGAGGGCTACGACCGCATCGCCGCTGTGTTGTGTGGCGGGCCCGTCGAACGCATTCGCTACATCACAAGCACCAACTACGCCTGCATGGGCGATCTCGAGGGCACCACCGAGACGAGGGTGGCGTGGATTGAGCCCATGCCCCCGACGTGGGACGCCGACGTGCTGTGTGGCATGCCGGAGCCCGAGCCAACCTGGCGCGGAGTCGCCCCTGGACCCGACGTGATTGGTGGCGCCGTCTGGTTCGGCGCCGACTTGCCAGACATGCCATCCCCGGGCGCTTGGACTGGTGAGGGCGACGGTACATGGGGGACGCAGCCGCTGTCCTCCTGTTCCGGCGGGATCGACATAGAGATCGAGATCCGCACGACCACGGTGCCCTGATAGATAGTCGGCGGCCCAAGAGGGTCTATGGCAGACCAGGTCAGCGAGTAGGTCTGTGGGTGAAAGGATAGGAAACATCAGGCACCCCCGAAGCCTACCTGTCAGCCCAGCGCAGCGCCAACCGCCACGGCACGGCGTCCGCATCGCCCTAGACTGAGTCCCTCGCGCTCCGCGCACACCGATGACCGAGGAGGAGAACGCACTTCTCGACGGCAATGTGCCTGCGCGCTCACGATTCACCGAGGCCTCGGGTCCTCGGTCACGAGTACCACGCGCTGCGGGACACGCTGGACAAGGGCGGGCGCGACATGAACAATGCCTACGGGACGAAGAACCCGGCTGAGTTCTTCGCGGTCGTCACCGAGCACTTCTTCGAGCAAGGGGCTCGCCTTCGCGACACCCACCCCGATCTGTACGACCTGCTGCAGCGCTACTACAGAGTGGACCCTGTCACCTGGCTCTGAGCGTGTGATTGGGACAGCCGTTGTGCTGTGTGCCGAGGCGGACCGGTCTACGCCGCTACAATACCGGAGTGTTGCCAATCAGCGTGCCCGTCTGCGTGTAGCTGCTGCCGTAGTGCCACACGTTGCCCGTATTGTCGAGTGTGCCACCCGACGCGATGGTGAGGCCACCAGCAGAGGTCGCTGTGCCATTGTTCACGAGCTTCCCAGTGATGTTCGTCGCGCTGGTGCTGTAGACGTTGCTGCCGTAGGTGACGCCCGCGGCGGACCCGTTGGAGACGGTGACGTTGTGGAACCAGCTGTACGGGGTTCCTGAGTGTGTGAACGTCACGTTCTGTGCGGCGGTTCCATCGAACTCGAAGTGGGTTCCGTTGGGGCGGAACACATAGGGGGCGGAAACAATGAAATGTCCGGCGACGCGCACGATGCCGTTTGCCAGGGTGCCACTGCTCATCGTTCCACTCCCGCCGAAGGTGGCGTCACCGGTGATGGTGACGTCGGACGTGG
>JBLHSN010000227.1:0-9732 GCA_047626195.1 Myxococcota bacterium | reverse complement strand
CGCGACCGCCGCCGCCGCCGCCGCCGCCGCCGTAGCCGCCGCCATCACGGCCGCCGCCGCCGCCGCCGCCGCCGCCGTAGCCGCCGCCACCGCCGCCGCCACGACCGCCGCCGCCGCCGCCGCCGCCGCGCTGACGCTCTTGGGCTTCATTGACGCGGATCGAGCGACCGTCGAGGTCGGATCCGTCCATCTTGGCAATTGCAGAATCGGCTGCAGCGCCATCGGTAAACGTCACAAAGCCGAAGCCGCGTGAGCGACCGGTTTCGCGATCGGAAATAACCTTGGCTTCGGTGACTTCACCAAAGGCTTCAAAGGCTGCGTGCAGGCTATTGTCGTCGGTTCCCCAAGAAAGGCCACCAACAAAGAGCTTCTTGCCCATTTTTAATTCTCATCTTTCGAAGCGACCTTTTATTCGGTCGCGAATGTCGGGCAGGAGGCCCGGACTGCAGGTCGCCCGAGTGGCGACCCTGTTGATTCCCGGAGTGTTCGTTTTCACGCTCACTTCCGTTGGCAACGCGAGCACCTAACGCTGGGCCAAGAAAACACACGAAAATAGGACGAAGGAGGCACACGAAAATGAGGTTTAGGACCGGTGGGATCCGCACTCAAGCCCCATGGGGACTACGTTTGCACAATTTTACCCTTCCGTCGGTTTGAGACCGCCTGAAGTGTGCAACGGAACCGATTCTGCACAAGCCCTCCCGTTTCATCAGTGGGCACTGTAGTTGAAAAGTCTGCCATGTTCGCCGCAAGTTTCATTCGTCGGCACTGTCAGCCACCGGACTGCGGACCCTTACCATGAGTGGACATCTGTGAAGACGACGACCTCCGGCCGATCCTGTTGGAAATCTAGCAGGCTGTGACGTACCGCCCGCCTCCGGTCATCCGCGCAGCCAAGTGGGACCATGCAGTACCCAAGATGGGGCACACCATGTCTTGCTTCGCCCTGCTCTCTGCCGCACTACTGACCGGATGCCGCGCTGTTGAACGCAGCGCTGTTCGCGTCCTTGATGATGGCTACAACGCACTTCTTCATCAACCAGGAGCCGAGCGGTGTATCGCCCGAAGTCATCTGTGTCAGTGAGCACCGAGCCACAGACCTTCCACACTACTCCTTGGTTGATTCAACACCTTCACGAGGTGGAACAGCGGTACCAAACTCACAATGCCGGTCAGCTCGCATTCGGTCCACAAGGGATGCCGTACATCGGTACGGGGAACGGTGGCCTGAAAGACGACCCGTTTTGAACCGGCCAAGACCGTTCCACACGTTTGGGCACTCTTCTACGCATCGGCGTGGACCCTGCCACCGAGCCCTACGACATCCTCGCGGACAATCCGTTTGTAGGTCCAATGGGTACGCGACCTGAGATCTGGACCTACGGCCTGCGCAATCCATGGCGGTTCAGCTTCGCTCCAGACGGCCGCAGAGTCGTTGCAGATGTTGGACAAGACACCGAGGAGGAGCTGTCCATCGCGTCTTCCGGTGACAATCTGGGCTGGGACAATCATGAAAAACGCTGTTTTTCGGTTTTTGTACTACACCACTGTCAACACGACGGCTCAGCATTCCCGTTCCATGGGCACGACCACAGAGCTGGCGTACGCATCACCAGCGAGTACGTCTACACCGGCAACTCCATCCCAGCCCTTACTCGCAAGTACGTATCCGCTGGCTTTGTCAGTCGCCGGATGTGCTCCATGACCCAACCCGATACGGCTGGTAGTTCAGCAGAACTCCACCGACTCGGGCTGACCGGTATGTTGGCGAGCACCTTCGGCGTTGACGGTCCCGGACGGATGTACGTCGCCGACTACCCCACCCATCGGTTGCAACTGTTCGGACCTACCGTAGCCGCGGTTCCGCTCTCCGAACAGCTCGCGGCAGCCTCGCAGATGTCGCAACCTCTTCGCCAGCCGCAACAGACGTCAATCTATTCTGGCAACCCCCGTCTATCCCACGTTGGACTCCCCGAGAATCCCACTATTTCCACGGCAACGATTGGGGATGGAGTTGCCTAGCTGCACGCGCTGATCTCGACGACGAGGGCACCACACAGTGCATGGGGATGTAGCACCTACAAAATGACCGACACCGTGCTAAGCACCTCGCGTATTCTCCCGTTTCTGCCATTGGAGTTCCCATGAACCGCCTTCTCCGCTCGCTTCTACTAGGAGCCGCCTTGTTCACCCTTGGCTGCCCCGACACAGACACCGGCGACACTGAAATTGACACCACGGAAGACACGGACGGTACCGAAGCGGACACAGATTCCGAGGTCGGAACAGACACAGACACAGACACAGACACAGACACAGACACAGACACAGACACAGACACGGATGCCGACACGACCGATGACTGCGTGGCCACGGTAACGGCAGAAGTCTCGTGGCAAGACTGCATGGACAACGTCGACAACGACTGCAACACCATCGTAGACGGAGATGAGTTTGGTTGCTCCATCTGTCCGCCCATCGGCGATGCCATGCGCCAAGCCGAAGAAGTCGCCTGTGATGATGGCATCGACAATGACTGCAACGGCTTTGCCGACTGTGCCGACTTCGGCTGCATTGACAGCCCTGCCTGCCCCGATGAAACCACAGACGACCTGTGCAGCGACGGCATCGACAACGACGGAAACAACCGTACCGACTGTCTCAGCCGCGAGTGCACCGAATCCGTTGACGTCTCTGTCTGCGACGGCGAAGTCGGTACCGAAGACTCGACGGCCCTGTGTAGCGACGGCCTCGACAATGATGACGACGACCGCGTAGACTGCGACGACAGCGAGTGCGACGGCGTCGGCTATTGTGTCAGCTTCGAAGAAGGTGCCGACTGCGAAGACGGTATCGATAACGACGGCGACGCACTCATCGACTGTGACGACGTCCGAGGATGTGGCGACAGCGACTTCTGTATGGGCGAAGGCGACGACACCACCTGTGCCGATGGCACGGACAATGACAACGACGGTGGCATCGACTGCGCCGACAGCGACTGCTACGCAGACCCCGCCATCACCGTGTGTACCTCCGCCAACGAAGACTGCGGAAACACCCTAGACGACGACGCCGACGGCTTCAGCGACTGCACGGACCCAGAGTGCGCAAGCGAGTGCGAGGCGCTTCCATGCAGCACCACCAATCTCTTCGGTAGCTGTGACGCAGGCGGATTCACCTGCAGTGGCGACGGCGAGTGCGTACCACCGAACCCTTCGGTCGTCGGCGATGTCATCGTCACCGAGTACATGATCTCCCCCACCTCCGGCGAGTTCATCGAAGTCTACAACACCACCAGCGGAACGCTGAACCTCGGCGGCTGCACCGTCGGTGACCTCGACTCGGACAACCACACCATCGCAGACACCGTCATCATTGACCCGGGCGGCTACGCTACCTTGGCCAAGGACGGCACCGATGCCGGTTTTGACGCCGACTACGTGTACGCCGGTGGAGTCGCACTCTCCGGTGCCGACGAAGCCCGCATCTCATGCGGTGATCTGCTCATCGACGTCATCGCTTGGGGCTCAGGCGACAATGGCAACGACAGTACTTTCCCCTCCCCGTCAGGCGGCACAAGTGTGGCCTTGTCCCCAATCGTCATCGCCGGCGCGGCCCCAGAATTGGCCAATGACTTTGGCAGCGCGTGGTGCATCGACAGCGGCAGCTACGCAGACCGCACGGGCTCTCCGGGACTGCCCAATAACTGCGCGCTGTAGCGGCAGAACGTCCTGAACAACGCCCGCCGGACCTCGTGTTCGGCGGGCGTTTTTTATGCGCCATCTGCGTCATCCCGCCTGAACACCACCAAATCCTGCAAGCCGCCGTACCCAACGTTCCATGGGTTATCCCGCACTCTCTGCCCGGAGCCCACGTGCTGCACCGCCCGCCATTACTTCTTCTTCCCCTCCTCCAACTCGTCCTGACCGGATGCCCGGTCACCGACACTGTAGACACCGGAACTGAGCCCGACCGCGGAGAGCTAGTCGGCATGAGCATCACGCCGTTCTCGCCCACCCTGGCCCAAGGGGACACCCTCACCTTCGAGGCCCGCGGTTTCTACGAGAACGAGACTTCGGCACTTCTGGACGGGGTCAGCTGGATTAGCGAAGACAGCCGCGTGTTGCGGATGGACAGCAGTATCGGGACCGCAGTCGCTGTCGGCGAGACCTCTGTGATTGCCACCTTGGGCGAGCTCTCGGCCCGCACAGCAACCACTGTTCGCAACGCCGAAGACCCACCAACCTCCGTCGCTGCAACACCGAGCGCACTCAACCTGGCCATCGGCGACAGTGCGGACATTCAGGTGATTGCGACCTATGCTGACACGACAACCGGCCAAATTGGCGGGTCCTGTCAGTGGTCCTCGTCAGACGCCGCCATTGCCACTGTACAAGCCGGACACGTCCAAGCCATACGTTCGGGCACTGCAGACATCTCCGCGACCTGTCCGGAACGCTCACCCGCCGCTGTCAGCGTCACGGTAGCCCCAGAGGGTGGGCTGGTGCTTCAGTCAGATATCCAGATTACATTCTTCGATGCCACGGTCAGCGGCACAGACGTCACCTACGATATTGTGGTGACCAACGGTGGTGCTGGGAACGCTGGCAGTTTCTGGCTCGACCTATTCGCTGACCAATCCACGCCCCCCACAACAGACGACTCACTAGACGGGCTCTCGTGGATACCGGGCCTTGCTGAGGGTACTTCCTTACCCATCAGCCTCACGCTGACCGACATGCCCGCGACCACTCTTATGTCCTGGGTCTCGGTGGATCTGGACAATCGCGTGTCCGAGACTAACGAGACCAACAACATCAATGGCCCCCTCACTGTTGTGGTGTCGTCGCAGCGCCCTGAACTCTCCATCACCAGCGTCGACGCGCTCTCTGACGGTGAGAGCACGCTGTACGAAGTGGCGCTGACCAACACGGGGAGCGCCGCCGCAGAAGGCTTCTGGGTCGACCTATTCTTGGACGCCCCCGATGACCCCGTTGTGGACGATCTCGGAGACGACTTCCAGTTCCAAGAGACCTTGGCGCCCGGTGAGACCCGCGAGTTGTTCTTCGAAGTCGACGACGGCCCGGTCACAACCTGGTCTTCCGTATTGTTCGCCGACACCAATAATCAGGTCGACGAGTCCAATGAGTCCAACAACCTGTCCCGCGTGACGGTGACGGTCGAGTAGTCCCATGCGTGCCCCACCCGAGAGTCGTTCGCCGTTACGCGGTGATGTTCGCGTCGATGAAGAAGGCTTTACCTACGTGCCTCGCTTCATCTCACAAGCCGACGCTGAGGCGTTGGTGGCGTACTTCAACGGCCTCCACCCGGTGTGGGAATCTCGATACGCTGAGGGTGACCCGAGAAACCGAGGGTCAAAGAGTCGGCTTACCCGACCGGTATACTGGCTCGGCGCCTGGCAGTTCGCCGGACTTGGCTACTACGCGCCCCCAGAGCATGTCGACGACCGCTGCGTGCGCGCAGAGCCCTTTCCGCCCGTATTTAAGCGTGTCCTAGAGGCGTTACGGCCCGTCTTGGCTGCCCACGGTGACACTGAACTGCCGAACACCTGTCTGATTAACTACTACGGTAGCGAACGCTTGGACCCCAACGGTCCGCCTGTCGACTACGCACGGCTGCGGCTCCATCGTGACGCCGAGCCCGGTGCAGTGGCCATGTTCAGCATTGGCCAACCCGCCCAGTTCGAGTTCGCGATGCCGGACGGAAGCGTCCCCGAACACAGCCAGTGGGTGCGCAATCGGTCCATCGTGGTCATTAGCGGAGACGAGTACAAAGACCGTCTTTACCACCGCATCACCCGGGTGCGACACGGCCAAGACCCGGTGCTCACCACACCACTCGACGCGTTCCATGTTCGCCGCGTGAGCGTGTCCTTCCGCCATGTTCCAGAGTCTGCCATCACGGACTTGGGCGAGCTGACATCCGAGGCTCAGAGTGTTGCCCTGCCGTACGTCCAGCGGCTCGCCGAACATAGTGAGCACTGGCAGAATCAGCTGCGCAGCATGCCTTCTGCGACCGCATCGACCGCAACGCGCAGCACCCCCTCGCGCTGAAGCCCAGAGCGTTCGCGGGGTACCAAGTCATGGTTGCCGTCCTCCACCCAGTGCACCTGCACCGTGTCCGGCAGTGAATAACCACGAACCTGTTCGCGGTTGCCGAGGGCATCTCTCGACCCCTGGCATAACCACACCGGCGTCCGGCATGCGATCAGCGCATCCAGTGCAGTAAGAGAGGTTGCACACCGTCGTGGATGAAACGGGTAGCTCCACAACAGCAGGGCGTGGGCATCTAGGTTTTCAGCGAGCGACACACTTACCCGAGCGCCACGCGATTGTCCGCCAACAACCAAGTGCTGACTCGCCGTCCGAGTAGACGCGAACATGGTGATAGCCTCCGCCCAGTCCGCATCTGTGCCATCCACCGGCGCCGCAAACCGAATGACCCGAACCCCTCGCTGTGCCAGCGCCTCGGCAATCACCGTGCCGGAAGCATCGGACAACTCCCCACAATCCCCCGGCGCCATGACGTACAGCCAAGGTGCCGTGACCGGTCCGTAGCAACGATACGCTAGCGCCACACTCACGAGGCCGACAGCACGTGCATGGCCAGGGTCATGGCATCGATGAACTGCCCTACGTGAAGGCCGTCCACCAACCCGTGGTGAGCTTCGATATTGACCGGCATCCACCACGCATCCCCATCTGGCGTAGCCTTCCCGAGGGCCACCTTGGGTATAGAGCCGTGGCCTGAACCCGGACTCGCGTGCTTGAGACTGGTGAAGCGCAGCCACGGAATACTGGTGCAGTGAAGCAGGTCATCTTCTCCCTGCTCCGGCAACAACACGCCTTCCGCCAGACGAGATTCAAGCTCCGCTAGCGCATGCGTCTGAAACTCGAAAATGGACTCGGCACGCGGGTAGTAGACGTACACAAAGCTGCCGTCGTCACACAGGGCAGTAGCGCCAACACGCACGGCGTCGTGTACCCACACCTGGTCCTGGCGCACCCGGTAGCGAAAGTTCGGCACCGCGTTCGCGGCCTGAGCCACAACGAACCACAGTCCAATGCTCAGCCGAACCTCATGGGTACGACACCACGCCTTAAACGGCGCAATATCAACCTCTACCGTCAGATTGAACCACGGGTCATCAAAGCCGGAGAAGAACGAAAAAGCCTGCTTGCGAGGCCAGGACGCAACATCTAGCCAATGGCCCGTCACCACTGCCCTTACGGAGCAGAGGTGAAGGTGATGTCGTCAATCATCCAGCCAGCGTAGTCGTTCGCAGCATCGCCATTGGCGTCGAACTGGAACAACAAGTCGATGGTGTCCCCCTCAAACTGGGACAAATCCACGGTGATGGTCTCGAGCACACCGCTGTTGACCTCTGCGCGTTCCCAGACAACCGCCCAGCTGGTGTCGTCGCTGGAGATTTCCAACCACGCACGGTCGTAGGCGCTGGTCTGTTCGGTCTGAATGCGTTGCTGCCACATGACCACTGGAGTGTCGTACACCGAGAGGTCGATTCTATCGATGTACAGCGCACCTTCGGGGGTTGACACATCGTATGTGCCGGACGATTCGTCGCCGCAGTACATCGCCGTGTCACCGTCTACGGTGTGGGTCGCCGACAAGTGGAACAGGCCATCTTCGAGGATGTTCGCATGGGTCGACTCGAAGTCGAGAACGACCGCATTCGGGTCCAGGTCTACGCTGACCGGGGCGGGCGTTGCGTTGACGCTGTTGCTGATGCCGGAGACATTGCCTGACTCGTCTTCCACGCGAATCGCGAAGTACACGGCAGAACCGTTGGTGAGCTCGCTGACTTCGACGGTCTCATTACTGCCCGGCGCTTGTGGGTCGGCCACCGGAATGCGGGTGGCTTCGTAGAAGTTATCGGCGGTGATAGGGCTTGACGACTGACGCAAGTCATACCGGTAGGCCAAGCCACTGCGGCCGTCATCGCCGGTTGCGGTCCAGGTGAGCAGTACGGTGCCGTCTGTCTGGCTCGGCGTCTCCAAGCTGCTGATAACGGCGGGCGGCGTGATGTCCGGGGTGAGGCCGCCACCAATGCCAATACCAACGTACAAGCGACGGAAAGTCTCGCCGGTAATCTCAAAGATGCCGTCATCTTCACCATTGTCTGCAGGCTCACCACTTCCCCAGGGATTGCGAAGCTGAACCAGGATGCCGTCATCTGTTTCGCGAGCGCCCATCAGCGTGTACGCGTGCCACGCGTACACCCCAGTGCCGCTGTAGTCGACGCCATCGTCTTCGCCGTAGGTGAGCGCAGTCAACGGCCGGCCCTCGGCAACGCCATCGCGAACCGTCTTCAGCACAGAGCTGTCAGACAAGTACTTCACCCGGCGGTAGCTGCTGTGGCTGCCGGTAAGTGCCTGCATGACGTCTCCAGGCGAGCCGCCATCACCGATTTCTTCGTAGTCGCCGTGCCACTTAGCGTAGGCCTTCTCGATCAGGCTGATGGCCCACTCTTCATCTCCGCGAACGCTGTCTGCAGAGCGTGCGTAGGTGGGGTTGCCGCTGCTGCTGCGAACGAGGTCCGCGTCGACCACAACATCCTGCGGGTTGCCGGCGTAGTCGTAGAAGCGAACGGCATAGTGCTCGGGGTCTCCTGCAGAGTCGCGTACCGGGCGGATGAAGCTGTCACGAACTCGACCGTCGACGTCTGCGTACAGAACTGCGGAGAGTGCGGCTACGAAGTAGCAATCACCCATGGCGCCTTGCTTGACATCGTCAAAGTTGATCCGCCCCTCTTCTTGGTCGTACAGGTCGCCGATGGCGCGCGTGTAGCTGTTGGACGTGTGGTTATCGAGAGGAGCCGGGTCGTCTTCGAAGTCCGCGAGGTTCTCGAACTGCTCTGGCGTGAGCAAGCCCGGAACCTGCGGGTAGGCAGCGTCGTCTTCGCTGCCGATGGTCACACCACGAATGAATCGGGCATCTGGAAGAATGACTGCTTCGTCCAAGTCTTCGGCCAACACAACGCCGTAGCGTACTTGACTCAGACTCGGGCTCAATTCCAAGTCGGAACCTTCCGTACAACCTGTGATAGCGAGCAGCGAGACCAGCAAGACAGACGAGCGCAGCATAAAAACTCCTACAGAGACGCCCGCATATTGTCGCGGCATAGACCTGCCACCCAATTATCGCGCGAATCCTTGGCCACACCCCTGGAACGGTCGCGCAGACGTGCGCATGGCCGCTTGCGAAACCGCTGTACCGTGAAAAGATAACGTGCTGGAGAAGTGGTCAAACGCCACGTTTGACGGTGGACATCTCACCGCGATTAAACAGGACTTGCGCAGCGTCAAACCACAGATACTCCACCGCTGTCCTCGAATCTCGGCGGTATTGTGCCGTTGAGACTGATGTAAGGTCGGTCGCTGCCTACTGGGTCGTGTGCATGCTTAAATTGTTCGCTTCGATGCTCTTTTTTACCGCCTGTGCAGCCCCTTTGCCTTCGCCAGTGGTTGCGGTCAACCTAGAGCCCACGGCACACCTCGACCTTGGCGTACCTGTACGAACGGACCTCGTGGACATCCAGCGTCGCGGCGTGCTGTCTGTGGCGCTGAACACAGACTCCACGGGATACTTTCTGTACCGGAACCAGCCCATGGGCTTCGAGTACGACGTGCTCACCGCCTTTGCCGAGACCCTGGGGGTGGTGCTAGAAGTCACCGTTATCCACGGTAG
>JBLHSN010000226.1:0-9738 GCA_047626195.1 Myxococcota bacterium | reverse complement strand
CTCAAGACCGCCACCGAAGATGGTGCCGCCCGGCTCGACAACACTGAGGAGACTCGGAATCTCGCTATTGATGCGGCGCAAGGCCAGGCACACGCGGATGCGGAACACATCCGTCGAACCGCGACCGGAGCTGTCTGGGGCTCCGCTCGAACCGAGGCGCAGCGACTCGTCGCGGCCACCGGCAGCGAAGCGGTGGACCTAGCCTTCAAGCCGAAAAAGAAGACCGTCGACGCCTCACTAGCAGCAGCCCAAGGCGTACAGCTCGACATCTCTCCTGCCTGTGACGGTGCCACTAAGAGCGTGGCCATCTGGAGCCAGGGACACACCACCACCCGTGGCGAGCTCGATGGTTCTGGTGCACAGGGCACGCAGGATTGGCGCGACGAAGCAGTCGGCTACGTCACTTCCGCAGAGGTTCGGGCAACCGAGTCGGTGACGTCTACCGGGTCCAACTCAATTTCGGCCTTGAACGACCTCGGACAACATCACGCCGACAACCTGGGCAAGAACGGCACAGACGCAAAGGGCACGCTTACCCGAACGGTCACATCGCAGACCGCCAACCTTCGGAGCATTGGAACCTCGTTCATCAACGGCCTGGATGCCACTCTCGGCACCACAGACCTCGAGAACCTTGACGACCTAATTTCAGTGGGTCGAGACAAGCTTTACATCGACTTCGGCAAGCGCGCCGACGACTTGTACACGGCCATGGACGGACTCACCACAGATGAAACAGCAGTCTTCACAGCCCTACGTGGCATTGGAGCCTACGGCGCTGCCGCTTTGGTGGACATCTACGGAACGTTCAAGAAACACGGCAGCTTGTACGCTGACCTCAACGGCGACTTGAACGCCGAAGAGTACAAAATTGCCGAAATGTATCTCAACGACAATGATGGCGGGGGCGCCCAGCTGGAGCTGGCGTACTACCAAGACGGATTGTTCGGCGAAGACGAAGCCGCAATCACAACGTTGCTCAAGAACCTTACAGGAGATCAACTCACGGACCTCAAGGATCAGGACGGCTGGGCCACTACCGAAAAGCACTTGTACGCCAACATCGCTGACGACGACCTGGACAGTAGAGTGATCAAGTCGCTGGTTGCAGGCAACAAGATGCGCGCAGAAGCACTAGAGCTCATCGACAAGATCACAGACGCTCGCTGGAACGAAGACCCACAGGCACTTCGCACCCTCATTGCAGGCATTCCCGAGGGCGACCGCATTGCCATTCTCACTGAGTTTGCCGTCCTTCAAGAGCTTGCCGGCAGGGAGGGAGGCCTCGACGCCGTGGACTTTAAACAGGAAGAGTTGGACCCAGAGCTCGCCAAGCAAATGGGCGCATCTGCAGAGGGTGAAGATGGAAATGCCATCATGGTCACCGGCGACGACCTGCAGACCCGTGAAGTCACCGAAGCCGAGAAACGATTTGGCGATTGGGTCTCGCAAGACAATCTCAAAGACGATGATTTGTACAAGGAAGGCGGCGCCGGAGTTGGAAACCAGGTCAAGAAGGCGTTCACCAGCGAAACAGCTATGGGCACGATTGCCGTCGCCGGACCAATGGGAATCATACCGGGTCTGGCAGGCGGACTGATCCAAAACGCCAATGACGACAGCGACCAGCGCGTTCTAGACAAAGAAGAAAGTGACCTGCTCAAAAATCAGGCCATGTACGGTACCAGCTCGCTTCAAGGCAAGGCCGCCGACGTCCGCTACGAGACTCAAGAAGGCCACGACGTTGAGAAGGCGTACGACGCCATGGTCCACGACCACAAAGACCCGGTGACCGGGGAGTCCACCAACACCGCGTTCAAGACGGAAGAGGAGCGTGAACTCGCTCACAAAGAATGGAAAGAGGCTTTTGAGGCTGTTTACCAAGAGCAGTACAAGACCTCGGTATCCAGTGATATTGACGGTGCGAACATCAGTGACGAAGAAAAGAAGATCCTGGAGGAGACCCAGCAGGGTGGACAGGCCAGCGCCGAGACAATGCTGGACTACGCTGAGAACGGTAACACCCTTGGAATCGGCACAAACGAGTGGGCCGCGACGAAGGCCTTCACCAACGGTTCAGCGACAGACATCAAGGCCTACTTCGACGCCCATCCGGGTGCTAGCGAGAGCCTACTGTCCGAATTCTCCGGTGATGAACTCCATAATATGAAAATTCTTATGGTCGGAAAAGTAGAGACCGACAGCCAGCGGTGGGACATTGCCAAGCTCCGCAACCAATACACTCGCGGCGAAGGCTCCGGCAATCTGCTGACTCCCGTGGCGTACGCCATGGGTGTCCCGCTCGATGCTGTTCCAGAAGAGTTCCGCCCCAAGATTTCGGCCAACTTGTTCTGGGACTGCGTCACCGGTTCCGGCGAGATCATGGACTTCAACTACAACACCATGAAGTCGATGATCGACGCACGCGGAGGCGAAGCCACGGCCTTCGGCGACGACGGTAATCTGATCAACCTACAGGGCCAAAGCGATGAGCAAGCCAAGGAAGACCTTCGGCTATTCCGCGGACACGAATCCTCGCTTGAGGCCGCTGAGAAAGCGTTCCACAGCACGATGGACATCTACACCGAGCTCATTGCGACGGTCGTTGGCTTGATCGTCTCTGTCCTTCTGTCCATTGTCACTGCCGGCGCAGCATCGCCCATGGTGTTGGCATTGGCGGGCGGACTCGCCACTATCGGTACGAAGGCCGCTCTGATGGGAGACCGCTACGGTTGGGAGGAGATGGCAATGGACTCGGCGCTGCTGGCCCTAGAAGTCGCGACTGCCGGTCTGGCGAGCAAGATGACCGAGGCTGTCAAAGCTGACAAGTTGCTCAAACTACAGCTGGCTGGCAAGGCTGGAAATCTGACGGAAGGCACGATCAAGATTTCCAAGCTCTCACAGCTGGGACTCAAGACGGCTGAGACTGCTTTCGGCAGCACCGGCAAGGTCCTTCTAGATGAGACCACCTACGAGAAGAGCTTCCAAGAGGGACTTACAAAGGGCTTCAAGAAGGTCGGACTGGACATCACTACTGTATGGATGGACGCCGGCATCGACGGTATCGGAGACACAGTCTTCGAAAAATCCATCAAGAATGCCAAGTCTGAATTCACCAAGGATGCCTTCACCATCGGTCAGGTAGCCATCACCGACTACGGCAAGGGCCAAGGCGCCACATTGCTCGGCGACGTCGTCAATGGCACCAGCGAGTTCGGTGACAAGCAAAGCAAGCTGGGCACGGCGGCTGCCTTCTCGGCCCTTAAGAAGTCCATGTCCGTTCGCTCTGAACGCGACTCGAAGGGAGCCAGCAAGGTCGCGGACGACGTCAACGCCGACCCTGGTGCAGACGGATTCTCCCAGAAGGCATGGCAAGACAAGGCAGATGACGCCAACCGTAAAACCGATATCCGCAAAGGAATTGCCGGCCTCACCACCACCATCGCCAAGACCGCTGTCGAGAACAACTAAGAACGACTACCAGTCGGTGATTCGGTAGTCCTTGAGAAACTGTCCCCACACGTGCTTGCCGCTGCGTTGCCCTTCCATGAAGGGATCTACAATGCGGGCAGCGCCGTCCACAATATCCAGAGGTGGATGGAAGTCGTGCATGGCCTTCTTCGACTCTGCGTGTACGGCGGGGTCTTCGTCCGTCACCCACCCGGTGTCCACACTGTTCATGTGGATGCCGTGCTCCACGTAGTCCTGACCACTCGTCCGCGTCATCATGTTCAGTGACGCTTTGGCCATGTTTGTGTGCGGGTGGCGGTCGCTCTTGAAGGTCCGGTAGAACTGCCCTTCCATCGCTGAGACGTTGATGATGTGCGCGTCGTTGGTCTCCACCTTGGCCATCAACGGCTTGAGCCGCGCGTTGAGGATGAACGGCGCTACCGCATTGACCAAGTGGACTTCCAGCAGCTCAACGGCAGGAACTTCATGCATCTTCAGACGCCAGCTGTTCACGTCGCGCAGGTCCACTTGTTGAAGGTCGGCGTCCAGCTTGTCTGCCGGGAAGAGTGCGGTAGGGTCGACTCGGTCTTCGGGTAGCAGGGCCACTTGTGACAGCTGGGCTGCGGTCATGGCGGCTGCACGAGAAGAGGCGACGAGGGCCCTTCCTGGGGAGTCTGCCGACGCTTCCAGCTCCCCTGCCATCATGTGCTCGTAGAACGCGGGTGGGCGGCGCACGGTCTGACACGCATTGTTGATGATGACGTCTAGGCGGTCGTGACGCTCCAGCAAATCACTGCACAGGGCCTCAACACTCGGGGTGTGGCGAAGGTCGATGCCGTGGATTTCAAGGCGGTCTTTCCACTCGTCAAAGTCGTCTTCGCGGGCGTAGCGAGACGCAGCATCCACCGGGAATCGGGTGGTACAGATGACATGAGCACCGGAACGAAGGAGCAGAATGGCGGCTTGGTAGCCAATTTTAACCCGGCTTCCGGTGACCAAAGCCACACGACCCGTGAGGTCCGCGGTCTGAACCCGCTTGGCAAAGTTCTCATCGCCACACGACAGGCACATCTGGTCGTAGAAGTGGTGAACGTCCTGGAAGCGTGCGCGGCAGACATAGCAGACGCGCTCTTCCCCGGTCTGTCCGATGGGTGCGGTGTCTTTTGGAGCAATGCCCAATCGCTTCGGCGTCTCAAAGATGGGGTTCTCACGAAGCTTGCGAATGCCCGTGTGCGCCAGAGCATTGCGGTCCGTGTCCCGCTTGGTGACCTTGTCTTTCCTACGCTGGGCCTTCTTCAGCTGCTTCTTCGCGGCTTTGTCGGGCATGACCACCTGACCCGCGGCCATCAAGAAGCGCTTGCGCTGCTCACTAGTCAGCGGCGCCAACAGGCCACGGTCGGCAATCACCGCCTCAATAAGGGCGGTGGCATCTTCAAACGCACAAGGCAAGTCAGTCATGGGGCGGCAAATAGCGCGCCGGTCGCTAGCCGGCTTGGTAGCAGCAGGCCATCATCACACCCGTGCCCGCATTAGGGTTGAGCCAAGGGTAGTTTCCAGTCGCCGCACCAGGTCCAGACACGGTTCCACACCCCCGCCATTGGGGCCGCACGTCGGTTCCGACATAGCCGGCACTGCCGGTACCACCGCCAATGTTGCTGTACACGTAGGGTACAGTCAGGCAATCGAAGTTGCTCCGCGCGTTGTTACCCACGTAGGTCTGACACACCTGGGTACCTGTGAGCTGAACTGTTGAATCCCCAGGTGTGACAGCGGCAATCGTGTTGTACGTAACACCCGATTGTATGATACGCGCCAGGCAAATGGCGTGGTACCGAGCCATTCGCTGCCGCACATGCATGGCATAGCCGGAAACGGAGACCTCACTGCCGGTGACCGCGATGTCCTGGCCAGCAGTAGGAAGCGTGTCGTCGTCGACGCTCAGCGTCTTCCATACCGCCCCATCGCAGCCCTGAAACTCGCCGCCCGCGTAGCGCATCATGCCGGTCTGCGGCAGCGAACAGGCACTGCCAGGGTCGCCAAGGACCAAGGCGTTAGCCGTGACCAGCCCCGAGACATCGACTGACGTCGCATCGACCGTTCCACCGTCCAGGTTTGTAGCCGTCGTCGCCGATGTGGCTGTCGCAGCCGTGGTGGCGGATCCGGCAATCAATGCGGTGTCCGCAGCACCGGCACGCATGGCGTACAGCGCACTGCCGACTTCGGTGCGCACCGACATTTCCGGTCCGGTACCCACGGTGATGCCAAGCCACAACGACCCGCCATCTACAATGGTGCCCGTATTCAGCGGGTCCGCGGGGTCCGTGCCCAACTGCATGGATACGTAGCCATCTGACAACGTCGCCGACTGGGTCTCATCCCATACCGGGGTACTCGCAGAGGCACCGTCATACAGGGCAATAGTGATGTCGTGGGCGCCATTGATCGGTGTCCCGCTCGAGTCGGTCACACGTGCTTGATGGGTGAACGTCAACGGCACAGCCATGGCCACAGACGGAACCCAGAGACAACACAACATCCGCAGCATCAGAACCCCCACTCGCGTTCGGCCACAGGATACCAGCACCACCGCAGCGTCGAAAGCGATTCGCTTAGCGGAGCGTCCGCGGATCAGCGAGTCGAGCCGCCAGTCCATCCAGCGCTTTGCGACCCAGCCGACGGAAAATCGGCCCCATAAATGGCTGACCGAGACGGGAAATGCCAGTGAGTTGAAGGTCCAGGGTCCAGGTGATCTCGGTCCCCCCCCGCTTGGGTACAAAGACAATGCAGTCTTCGGCAGTGCTCGTCGACGCTTCCCCACGCAGATCCATCCGATGTGGAGGGTCAAAATGGGTGATGCGGTAGCGCATGGGTAGGATGCGCCCCATGAAGACCGCATCTACGGAAAACTCGGACCCCGCGCCGAGTGGTCCATCATCTATACGCACAGCTGAGGACACGCCAGGGTCGTACTCAGCAGTGGTGGTGAAGTCGGAGACGTAGGCAAAGACCGCGTCGATCGGTCGGTTTGTCCAGCGGACTTCCTTTATGCGGCTCATGGCGCCTCCAAAAATGGTTGGGTCTGTGACATCACTTGGGCAACAAATGCCTCTCGGGTCTGAGACGTGGCCCGGGTCTTGTCACGCAGGTGTTCGGGTTGGACGGCTCGGTCGAACCAGAAACGCCCCGTAGACGGCGACTGCGCGCAGCTTGTGAGCCACACCAGCGTGTCTGCCCCCTCGTGCGGGGTGCGAAGTATCGGACGAGTCAGTGCATGAAACAACGGCATGGAGTGCTTGACCGCGTCCGTTTGGACCCACCCTGGATGCATGCTCGCTATGGGCACGTCGGGCCACTCTGTGGCCAGATGAGACGACAACACCACCTGAGCCCGCTTGGCATTCGCATAGACCGAATGCCGTTGGTAGCTGCGGTCACGTCGCAGATCCGACAGGTCGAGCCGCTGTGTGTACATCCCACCGGACGACACCCAGATGACCCGTGTCTGCTCACCCAACAAGCCGCGCTGTCGAAGAATCCGCAGAATCAGCAGATGTCCCAGCACTTGGCTTGCCCAGATGAGTTCGTGGTCCTGTGGGGTCAGGCGCCGGTCGAGCGGCATCGCCCCTGCATTGAGCACCACCGCCGCGAGGGCCTTGGGCGAGTAGGCATGGGACGCCTGCCCGACCGCCGTCAGGTCTCCCAAGTCTACGGATGCGAACTGCCCCTTCACCGCTACAGCAGCCTGCTCCCCCGTCTCCTGCCGGCGTGCCCACAACATGCAGCACGCTCCCTTTTCTGACAGTGCTTGGGCCAAGGCAAAACCAATGCCTGTGCTTCCACCCGTGATCAAAACGTCTCGACCCTGAAGGTTCCGCTCGGACTCGGTCGCAAAGGACCGCGCGTGGCGACGAAAACCGGTTCGGTCGAAGGAAAAGACGATGGATCGGTCAAGGAGCCGGTCGAACACTGTGTCTCCTAGGGAGGACCGCTCGTAAGCGACGCCATGTACCTCCGGGCGGTTGCTGACAAGCCAAGACGGTCATGCTGTTCGCGGCGGAATGCGTGATGGAATGCGAGTGGACAGATACGCGGGCACATCGGAGGCTCTATGCCCAACACATTCGCTGACACCCCGCTGCTCAAGACGCTGATTAAGAGTCTGACTGAGCAAGACATTACTATCCCCACAGATGTCCAAGAGCAGAGCTTGCAAGCCCTACTCGACGGGAAATCACTGGTAGCCGTTGCCGAGACCGGCAGCGGAAAGACCCTCGCGTTCGTCCTGCCGCTGCTGCACCGGCTCAAGTCGTTGGAGCTTGACGGCTCCAATGTGAAAGAAAAAGGTCGCCCTCGCGGACTGGTCTTGGTCCCTGGGCGTGAGCTTGGCGAGCAAGTCAGCAAGGTATTCAAGAGCATGACGCACGACACCCGTCTGCGCGTCCGCACCGCTCTCGGCGGCACTAAAAAGCAGGTTGCCCGTCAGAACATCAACGGCCCCCTCGAGGTGCTCGTGGCAACCCCAGGTCGCCTGATCCAGATGATGGACAGCGGCGAGCTGAGGCTAGACGACGTCCGCACATTGGTCTTCGACGAAGCCGACCAGATGCTTGACGCGGGCTTCCTTCCCACGGTTCAGCGCGTACTGGACGAATGCCGCAAGACCGTCCAAGTGGTCATGTTCTCGGCCACCCTTCCACAGGCCCTCGAACGCATCATCGAGAAGGCATTCATCGACCCCCCGGCTCGCGTGCGCACCCAAGGCAGCCAACGCCTAGTTCCCACCCTCACCGTGGACAACCGAGACGTCATCAACGGCCGGCGCTTTGAGGTCTTGATGAAGGCCCTCGAAGAACAACCTGAGACTGGAACGATGGTCTTCGTCAACACCCGCGACCAAGCAGACGTGGTCGCTGAGTGGCTACATACCGAGGGCGTTCCGTTCGCCAACTACCGCGGTCAGATGGACCGGCAGGAGCGGCGCGAGAACCTCTCTCAGTTCCGCGATGGCAACGTCCATGTGCTCATCGCCACCGACCTTGGCGGCCGTGGCCTGGACATCGAGCGCGTCGACCGCGTCATCAATGTGCACCTGCCGACGGACATCGACAACTACCTGCACAGAGCCGGTCGGACCGCTCGTGCCGGACGCAGCGGAACCGTCATCAATCTGGTGACCCAACGCGACCAGCCGTTGATGGCCAAGTTAAAGAAGCGGGCAGACCGGGGGAAGTAGCTGGCTATTCGCGTTTGCGGGGTCGCGGCGGTGCGGATAGTTGCGGTGCAACCCCAGGTGCACTGCATGGTCAATCCCGTTGAGATCTTGAGCATGGGCGGCATGGTTGCCGTCGTCGCGTTGATGTGCACCGTCATTGGCGGAGGCATCGCGGCTGTGGCTCCTCTGCTCATTGGGCTACGCAAGCTGCGCTGGCCGGCGTCGGTGGCATGGCTGGGCCTGGTCTCGTCACTCGTCTTCGGCGTCATCGGTACCTGGCTCGGCGCTTCGGCAGCCAACAGTGCGGCAACCGCAAGCCCCGAGATGGCTCAGACCCTAGTCGCCGCCGGCATCGCACGGGCCATGTACTCCGAGGTAGGCGCGCTCTTGTTGTTAGGGCCAGCCTTCTTGTTAGCTAGTACCTGCACCGCCCTACCCGGCCCTGTCTTGCCTGGAGACGGCCCCAAAATCGACCTCTCCGCCATTGGCGGTGGTGTGGTGGGTGCCCTGTTGGGGACAGCGCTGGCCGTTGGGTGTGTTGTTTCCGTACTGGGCGGCGACGTGCGCAACCTCGGGCTGGCTCAGTTCATCGTACCGTTCGTGGCGGCAGTTGGGACCGTCAACGTCCTGGTGGCCTCTTTGCGCATCAGCGGCCAGGACCGCAACCACCAAGCACGAATGGTTGGCCTTCGCGCATTGACCATGACCAGCGCGCTAATCGCCATCATCTTGGCCGGGCAGCTGTTCGCGAGCATGGGTGAAATCCATGCCTTCAGGGCGGTGGCCGTCGCGGCTCCAGACCAGAAACAAGCCATGCTCACCGCTGGCCTCGAAATTGCGGGATTGGCGCGAACCATGGCCTGGTTCCTGGTGTTTCCCGTCCTCTTCGCCGGACTCGGCTCCGTCCTGCCGCACTTAGGCCGCGCCGACCGCCGGGTCGGTTTGGGCCTTGGCATCGCAACCGCCCAGCTCGTCATCATGGCCTTGAGCGTAGTGCTGATGCGAACCAGCATCAGCGGCGCATTTCACGGGCTAGTCAGCTCCATGGCGCCCTAGGCCTGCTTGATGGACATCGA
>JBLHSN010000225.1:0-9829 GCA_047626195.1 Myxococcota bacterium | reverse complement strand
CGTCGTCGTCTGGCTGCGCAACTCCGAGAGTCCACCGACGTGGATTCCGCTTCCCGACGCCGTCGTTATAAGCGTTGTAAGTACGCCTGCACGGACTCGAATCGGCTGGTAAAATGCCACACTTTCGGATGCCAAGCCCAACGAGCTTTCTGGGTCCCACCGGCGCCAACGCTTCCCTCCGGCTCAAGGTCGGGTAGGCTTGGCCATGACAAGGGCTAGTGCACCTTGTCCGCGCAATGAGGTGTCCTGATGGAACATGCAGCCGTACAAGTCCTTCTGCTGCTACTGATCGGCTGCATGGTCGCGCTGGTCGCCCGGCGGTTCCGCTTGCCCTACACGCTGGCTCTCGTGGTCACGGGTGCCGCACTGGGCTTGGTCCACATTGAAGAACTCGAGTTCTTTCACCTCAGCAGCGAGGTGTTGTTTACCTTTTTGCTCCCCGCCCTGCTCTTTGAGGCGGCTTTCCATCTCGACTTTGAGGACTTTCGCAAGAACGCGGTTCCGATCCTGAGCCTGGCGCTCATCGGTGTGTCGGTGTCGGCTGGACTGACCGGCCTCATCCTGTACGGCGCTCTGGTGCCGACTGGACTTGCCGCCAACATTCCCATGGCAGTCGTGGTGCTCTTTGCCGTTGTCATCGCGGCAACCGACCCCATCAGTGTTCTTGCAATTTTTAAGACGCTAGGAGTGCCGCGTCGTCTGTATCTGCTGGTTGAAGGCGAGAGCCTACTCAACGATGGCGTCGCCGTGGTGTTCTTCCTGATTGTCGCTGCAGTGTTTGGCGTAGAGGTCGGTCATGCGGCCCACGTTGAGCTCAACGGTACCGCGGACATCGCGTGGTTCGGGGTTCAGACCTTCTTGTACATGGCGGTCGGCGGCGTGGTTTTGGGCGCGCTGGTGGGCGCTGTATTTTCATTCCTGATGCGACAATTCGAAGACCACCTCATTGAGATCACCCTTACAACGGTAGTTGCATTTGGCTCCTTCCTCCTCGCGGAGGAGCTGGGATGCTCGGGTGTGCTCTGCACAGTGAGTGCAGGCGTTGTGACCGGCTCGTTTGGCGCCAAGTACGGCATGAGCACGCGCACCCGACTCGCGGTGGAAGACTTCTGGGAGTACGCGGCGTTCTTCGCCAACACCATGGTGTTCCTGCTCATGGGCTTGGTCCTCAACATGCGCGACTTGATTGCCGATGGCGGTTTGGTCGTCGCGTCATTCCTAGCCACAGTGCTGGCACGCGCAATCGCCATTTACTGTATCTGGCCCCTGTTGCGTGCGTCGGGCCAACACCTGCCGTGGGCGTGGTCACACGTGATGGTGTGGGGAGGACTTCGCGGTTCGCTGTCCATGGTGCTGGTGTTGGGCATTTCGCCAAGTTTCTCAGGGCGCGAGACGCTCATTCACCTGGTCTTTGGCACGGTCAGCGCGTCGCTATTTCTTCAGGGACTGACCGTGGGTCCGCTCCTGGCGTGGCTAGGGGTCTCGAGTGGCTACGACGTGCGCCGCATCCAGGCTGAGGCCGACCGTGCACGCATTCTCGGAGTGGTCGCCGCAGAGCGACGCCTACACGGAATGGTCAGTGATGGCCGACTGGATGCTGTGAACGCCGAGCGCTTGCGTACGTGGTTTGTAGGCCGCAGAGAAGGCGCAGAGACCGAGCTACGCCAGCTCCTCGGAGCCGACGCCACGCTTGCCGATCAGCGGATTGCCGAAGCCATACTTCGGCTGTTGGATGTTGAGCGCGAGGCGATTCGTCATGCTGCGCGCCTGGAGGTTGTACATCCCGACGCAGCCGATGAAGCGCTAGCAGAGCTGGACCTGCGCATGTCAGACCTGCGCAGTGGGCTTCAGCACGGTTCGCTGTCAGACGCGGTCGAGCGGGTGCTGTCGGGCCGGAAGGGGCAGGACGACTACAGCCACTCGTCTGATGAGTGAGCCAGGCAGACGACACGAGGGTCTGCCTGTCATTCTACCGCAGGGTCAGCGCAGGAGAACAAGCCAAAGCGGTCGTCCGGGGTGCCGAGGAGTGACCAGCTGATGTCGCTGCTGCCGGAGACTGAGTACCCGGGCAGGCTGCCGACTTCGCACTCGAACAGGTCGAAGGCATTCGGTGCGACGTACACCCCACCGTCCGGGCAGGTCACCCTCACCCCCACCATGCCGGACAGTGCCGTCGAGGACTCACCGCTCGCTGTGATGAGCGCCGTACTATCGCCGTCTTCATGGCGAGCACACTCGGCGCCATCACTGTCCTCAATGGAGAAGGTCCATGTGTAGTCGTCGTCACTGAACGAGTCGAGAGGGACCGGTTCATCGAAACGGATGACCACGCCGTCGGACATCGTGCACGTTGAGCGGGTGGGGTCGAAGACACCGTCCGAGGCGCTGGCATCGACACACGCGTAAGCCTCCTCAACGCCGATAGCCCAGCAGAAATCGGGGTCGGCAATGACCTCGCAGGTGAGCGGAAGCGACTCCACATCCGCACTAGAGTCATCCCCCTCACCTCCGCTGCAACCCGCTACCCACGCCAAACCCAACAACATACACCGGTTCATATTGAGCTCCTTCCCCGGTGCAGTATGCCGGGTCGCAAGACTGTACCGCGCTTCCTCAAGCGCATACGCCAGTGGGCGCTCCCAACATCGACTTTCTAGCACCACAGCACCGGCTGGTTAGGGCACACCCATCGCGATTTGCACCTTGGTGAGCATGTTGTCGATGGCCTTCCGCGTAGACCGGTTGATGATGAACTGTGGCACCATCATGCCCGTTTCCATGGCGAAGCGGTACTGAAGTCGAGCCCCCTCCCCAGATTCAGTCACGGTCCAAGCGGCACTGTACGACTCAAAGGTGTCCGACTCGACCAAGTCGGACCGCCACCCATTCTCCGTTGGGCACCAGGTGACCGTATAGGTGATGGTCTTCAGGGCCGTCCGAGAGGTGTGCGCATACACCCCACACTCCCCGCGAGGTGCCAAGGCCACGATCTCCGTTCCCGAGCCATCGACCTCGCTGATCCACCGTGGGTCCGACAGCTGGGAGAGAGCATCAGCTACGCTCATGGTCACGCTGGCATCGCCCCGGACAGTGTTGTCGGAGTCGACGACGACGACGGGGTCCGCAAGCGCGATGGCTACCCAAAAAAGCATGAGAGGAGCATAGCCGCTGCTTCCCCCTGTCCGAAAGTATGCGCGACGAGATGCGACACCGAATCTACTCACGCCATCGCGTCGTCTTCACACGAAGCCGATTTCGTCTCGTCGCGCCGGTACCCTGGCTCGCAGGTTGGGTCGTCCTCGCCATTGTGGGCATGTCGGCGTTACGCCTGCAGTGAACCGGAAACCATTTGGGGTCTGTATGCGTCACCTGCTCGCTCTCACCGTCTTTGCCATGGCCTGCGGACCCAAGACACCGCCGGCGCCACCCATGCCAGCAGTCCCGCCGCCGGTCGCTGAACTCCCACCACCGCCGCCTCCGATGCCCGAGCCGGAACCCGAGGTACAGCGCAATGCCGACTTCCGCATCGCTATCGACCATGCCGACGGCTCCAGCACCGCAGGTCGGGTCGTTCGCGTAGAACGGGGCATCGACTTTTACGGCGCCAACGGGTTCACCGACCGCGACATCAAAACCACGGTCTCGCTTAGCGGCGGTGGTACCTCGCGCGACGCCGCGTGGACCGACCTGTCGCAGATGGACATCGCCTACGACACCTCTGCCAGCAACATCAGCTGCACCTACGACTCGTCTGTGACACCGTGGGCATACATCTGCACGATTCCGTCAACAAGTACTGCGACCACTACCGACGGCGCGACCTTGGACGTGACCACCCGCAACGTGTGGCGCCTCACCATGGATGACGACCGCGAAGTCCAGCTGTACCTTTTCAAACTACCGGTTCGACAGGCAGACTCGTCCTCTTCAGGTATGCGCAATACCGAGAATCCGGCGATGTATGGTCAGCTGCGCGAGGCGGTCATCGAAGCTGCGGCAAGCGCTCCAACGCGAATACGGATCAACCCGTAAGGCGCGACATGCGGTGTCTCTCCAAGCGCTCGCCAAGCGCTTGGGCAATCGCATTCAGTTCATGAACGCATTGGCGGGAAAACGCAGTATTGTCGGGCAAGTTTATGAGCTCGATGACGCCAAAGACCCGGTCCAAGTGCATGACAGGGACACACGCCAAAGCGTGGGTCACGTAGCCTGTGAGCCGGTCGATATCGCCAATGTGGCGTGGGTCAACAGCGGCGTCTTCCAACACAACGCTCCGTTGCTGGCGTATGCAGAACGCGGCAATACCAGTATCTGCGGGCAATTTCGCCCCCAGCAGACGCTGAGCCTGTGGACCCGCGGCAGCAAAGAAACGGAGATACTCGCGGTCCGACAAGATGACCGCCCCACTCTCAGCCGTGACCAAACGGCGCGCCAACACCAATGCGACCTGACAGGCCTTGCCACGCGTCTCCGCATCTCGTACTCGGGCAAGCCGTGCACGAAGGCCAGAGGACGACGGGACGATGCTCGAAAGCTCAATACCAGATGGTGGCTCCGGTGGACCGAGGACCGCCTCCTCGACTGATTCTAGGGCTTCGCGAACGATGAAACCATTTCCAGAAGAAATGTCCCGGGCGATCACGGTACCGTTCGGAAGGACCTCGCACGCCAAGCGTTCGATGCCATGCATGACATCGTAGTGTTCTAATCCAAGGCCCAACGCCGTCACCCAGTTGGATGCTTGGACTTCAACGGAGGGTCGGCCCCTGGAGGAGACCGCGAAACGCTTCAAATCAATCCCCCAGTTGATGAGGAGTCAACTGTACCGCGCTACGCGTGCTCTCGCCGGTACACGGCCAACCATCGTAGACGGATTTTCCGATACTTACGAGCGGAGTCGAGCTTGGTCCAACACGATGCCCGGTCCATTCTCGCGCGCTCCCGCCGATGGATAGCGGTGGCCGCCGCCGTTTCTGCGTTGCTGTACGTCGCATACGGCGCGGTGAGCGGGTGGCGGGAAACAGGGGCAGCACTCCAGCGCTTCCAATGGTGGTGGACAGTACCGGTTCTGCTCACAACACTCGGCAACTACGGCCTGCGCTACGTAAAGTGGGTGCTGTTGTTGCGGCAGGTCGGCGTGCGGCTCGCTCACCGAAAGAACATTCCGATCTATGCTATTGGGCTAATGATGACGCTGTCTCCTGCTAAAGCAGGTGAGGTCGCCAAGCCGTGGCTCGTTCGGGAAGTCACCGGCACACCTCTGGTGCGGACACTTCCCGTACTGGTGGCGGAGCGGGCGACAGACGCCATTGCCATCCTCGTTCTCGCCGCTATTGGTGCCACCACCCACGCCACCGAGCAAGTCGGCCTGCTCGCGATTGCGCTCGGAGTGATTGTCGTTGGACTGGCCCTCAGTCAGTCGGCCCTAGCCACCTCTACAGCCCTGATGCTCGTCCGACGCATCCCTGGGTTGAACCGACTGGCCGAGCCCATCGAAGACATGCTCGAAGCACTGCGCGAATGCCTGTCTCCAGGATCATTTGCCGTCGCCGTAGGCCTGTCCATTGCCGCGTGGTGGCTCGAGTGTGTGGGCACGTGGCTCGTCTTGCTTGGATTCGGTGTCGACGTGTCCCTCGGAACCGCCACGTTCATCTATGCGTTTGCGACTGCCCTCGGCGCCATCAGTCCCGGCGGCGTCGGGGTCACCGATGCCACCCTCATTCAGGCGTCCCAACGTTTGATTGTTGGAGTGAGTCTCGGAACCGCCACCGCTGCCGCACTGCTCCTGCGCATTGCCACGTTGTGGTTTGGCGTCATCCTTGGTGCCATCGCCCTGCTAGGCGTTAACCGCTGGCTGGAGGACACCCCATGTACCTTGCCGCCGCCGTCCAGCTAAACGCGACCAGCAACACCGAGCGCAACTGGGAGCAGCTGACCACACTTGTCGGGCGTGCTGCGAAGTACGGTGCGTCCTTGGTCGCGAGTCCAGAGAACACCAACTTTCTCGGACCGCACGACCTCAAGGTGCAGATTGCCGAGACCTTGCAAGGCGAGACCGTCCAACGCTACCAAGACCTAGCGAACACCCACGGGATTCACCTGCTAATTGGCTCGGTCAACGAACGCTCTGACGAGTCGAACCGCTGCTACAACACCAGTGTTCTTCTAGGTCCGAACGGCGATCTCTTGGCCTCCTACCGAAAGATGCACTTGTTCGACGTCGATGTCTCTGATGACGTGCGCTTCTTGGAGTCCACCACTACCGTCCCCGGAAACACACCGGTTGTCGCAGACACCGCACTGGGGCGCATCGGCCTGTCCATTTGCTACGACCTTCGCTTTCCGCAGCTCTACCAACGCCTTCGCGACGACGGTGCTGAGCTCATCGCTGTGCCCTCCGCCTTCACCATGACGACCGGACAGGCTCACTGGAATCCCCTACTCCGTGCGCGCGCCATTGAGACCCAATCCTACGTCTTGGCACCGGGTCAGTACGGCCACCACGACGACGACGGCCTGCGCCACAGCTACGGCCACTCCATCATTGTAGACCCATGGGGAGCGGTCACCGGGCAATCGTCAGACGGCCCCGGACTGGCACTGGCAGAAGTGGACCTCGAGCGCTTGCGCTCCATCCGTCGCTCGATGCCCATTACCGAGCATCGACGTCTCTAAGCCTGGCCTAGTAGGCGTCTCATCACCGCGACACCGCGCTGGGTGACGTCGGGCGGGGCACAGGTAAAACACACCCGAACATGAGTCGGGTAGTCGCCAAAACTGGAGCCAGGGGCCAGGAACAAGCCGTTGTCCGCCGCATCGCCGAGCCATCCCAGTAAACCGCGGTCATCGAGAGCTTCAGCCACATCGACAAATAGGAACGTCCCCCCTGGAACCTCGGGGACGGCCAACGCCTGTGCTGCCTCCCGACCGGCTTTGGCGTAGGCCTTACGGCTCTCGGCAATCCATGCGGGTGCGGGTCCCTGAAGAGCCGCCAGAGCCACCGACTGCGACAAGGTGCAGGTGTTGTAGCTCGCATGGGCGCGGACCTTAAACACCGCCGACACCAGCGCCGGTGGAACCACCAACGCCCCCACTCGGTAACCGGCGAGTCCCATTGCCTTCGAGCACGAGTGAACGCTCACGGTGCGCTCTGGGGCTAATCGGCGCAGCGGAACATGGGTGCCAACGAACTGATGATGCTCGTACACTTCATCGGCGAGCAACCACAGAGCATGACGTTCCGCGTGTTGCGCAATGGCCGCAAGCACCGACTCCGGCAGGACCCGGCCCGTTGGATTGCTCGGTGTGTTGACGTAGACGGCGGCCGTGCGTGAGGTGGTGTATGCGGCGATAGCCTCAATGACCTCATCGTCGGACAACCCTAAGATGTCCACTCGTACTGGGATGGCCCGGTTCCAGGTAAGGATCCCGTGGATAAGCGGCCAATGCGGAGCGAGAACCAGGACCTCGTCTCCGGGAGAGAACATGGCCCCCGCAGCAATGGCCAGACCTTCCGTAGCGCCAGCGGTCACCGACAGATGGGCCGGATCGACCGGTAATCCGTGGCGCTGCCCGATATCCTCTGCCAGCGCTTGTCTGAGCGGAAGGATGCCCTGAGGGGGCGAGTAACGATGGACCTGTGGCGGTAACTCAATGGCCTGAGCATCCACGGGGGGGGCCATCCACGTGTCTCCCACATGAAGCGGGTAGCGCTCACCCGTGTACGACGCGATCTTATGAGCCAACGCACTGAAGACCGAGCCAGTCACGGCTTCGGCGGTAGGAGCGGCAGACGGGAAGCCAGGCATACAGACCTCTTAAGGCGGCGTGGAGAACACGTACACCAGGTAGCCGATGGTGAGCAAGACGCCTTCGACACGCCCCAGCAGTCGGTCGCGCAGCACGATTGGAATCAGCAGCACCGTGACACCAAGGGCCACGCCGAAGTCGAAGTTCACATCCGCTGTGGTCATCACGATCGGCTGGATCATCGCGGTCAGGGCGAGCACCATGGTGATGTTGAGAATGTTCGAACCGAGCGCGTTGCCCACCGCCAGGTCGCCTTGGTTTCGGTACGACGCCACCACAGACGTGGCCACTTCTGGAGCCGATGTTCCAAGGGCAACTACGGTCAATCCCACGTAGCGCTGTGACAAACCAAGCAGCTGTGCAATGTCCTTGGCGCCCTCCACGAACAGCACAGAGCCAATGATAATGATGACGATGCCACCGAAGAGCAAGAACAGGTAGTAGGCGAAAAGCCCGTCTTCCGGAGCGACCTCATCTTCTTCGTCAAGGACGCGCTGCCGGCGCTTTCTGGCTTCAAACAACAACAATAGGTTGTAGATGACGCCAACAATGAGCAGCAAGAAACCTTCATGCCGCTCAATTGTGCCATTCCACGCGAAGGCCGGAATCATCAGCTGCAACAACAGCAGCACCGGAATTTCCCGACGGACCAAACGACTGTCGACCGCCATCGGACGGACCAGCGCAGCCAACCCAAGTACTAAGGCGATATTCGCGATGTTGGAGCCAATGACGTTGGCAATCGCCATGTCCGTCGAAGCCGTAAATACCGCAGTAATGCTGACGCCAAGTTCAGGTGCGCTGGTGCCAAAGGCCACGATGGTCAGGCCCACAATCAGCGCCGGAACCCGCATAGCAAGCGCAATCTGCCCGCCACCACGCACGACAAGCTCCGCGCCTGCAACGAGCATCATGAGGCCGATAAGCAGGGTGACCAGGAACAAAGACTCTCCGCGCAAACGTCGGGGGCCATCACCCACACAAGCCATACGCGCAACCGCGACAGGTGCAGAGGGTCAGCTGACCGGGTAGTCTCGCGCGTCGGTTGTACGGTTTGATATCCCGAGGTCCACATGCTCCCAGCCCAGCTTTTAGCCCTTCAGCGCCTTGCAAAGAACCTTTGGTGGAGCTGGGATTCAGCTGCAACCGAGCTATTTGAGTCCATCGACCCTTACCGGTGGGCGCGGTGCAACCGCAATCCATGCGCGATGTTGCAAGACGTCGAGCCGTACCGGTGGAAAGAGCTCGCTGCTGACAGCACATTTTTAGCGAAGCTTGAAAACGTCGACGAACGCTTCGCGGCCTACATGACCGACCGCACATGGTGCGACGACGCTGCTCCCCATGTGCACGCTAAAAATGTGGCCTACTTCTCCATGGAGTTTGGCCTGCACGAGTCAGTGCGTATCTACTCGGGCGGCCTCGGCGTGCTCGCTGGCGACCATGTGCGCAGCGCATCCGACCTCGGTGTGCCGCTCATCGGTATTGGCTTGATGTACCGCGAAGGCTACTTTCGCCAATTCATCGACCAGGGCGAACAGGTCGATGTCTACCCCAGGTCCCAATGGGACCGCTTGCCCATCGAGCTCTGCGTAGATGCGGACGGAAAGGAGGTTGTGGCCGAATTTCCACATGGAGACGGCACCTATACGGCAAAGGTCTGGCGTCTCGCGGTGGGCCGCACGTACTTGTTGCTTCTGGATGCCGACCACGACGGCAACCCGGCACATATCCGTGAGCTGACCTACCGCTTGTACGGCGGCGGTCTCGACCAGCGCATCGGCCAAGAGGTTCTGCTCGGTATTGGCGGCGTCTCTGCGCTGCGCGCAATGAAGCTAGACCCAGGCGTCTACCACCTCAACGAAGGCCACTGCGCCTTCGTCCCGCTCGCCCTGATGAAGGAAGCGCGCGAAAATGGCTTGTCTCACCAAGATGCCCATCAGCAGGTCCGCCAGCGCTGCGTCTTCACCACCCATACGCCCGTCCCGGCCGGACATGACCGCTTTGGGTGGGACCGCGT
>JBLHSN010000224.1:0-9843 GCA_047626195.1 Myxococcota bacterium | reverse complement strand
TTCCTCTCCGGAGGCGAGATTCCGATTCCCGCCCCGGGCGGTCAGGCTGGCCAGATCCAGATTGAGTACAAGGAATACGGCATCAAGCTTGTCTTCGTACCCACCGTCTTGGCGAACGACGTCGTCGACATGCGCGTGGAAATCGAAGTGTCGGACATCGACGAGTCTACCCAGACTCGAATCACCGGTATTCAGGTTCCAGGCTTCATCACTCGCAAGGCCAAGAGCCACCTGCGCATCGATGATGGCATGACCTTTGCCATGGCCGGACTGATCTCCGAGCAGACCGACTGGGTTCGCTCTGAGATACCAGGCCTGGGGCGAATCCCGCTCATCGGGTCGCTATTCCGAACAGTCAGCCACCAAGTCACCGAACAGGAGCTGATGATTTTCGTAACGCCTCGTTTGGTCCGTCCGCTGTCGGCTTCCGAAATCCCCCCCCACCCGGGCGCGCTAGAGAATAATAACCCGACCGATCTCGAACTGTTCTTGCTCGGTAGTGACCGTCAATTGGGTTCGCGCGGAGAGCCGAGCGGCTCCATCGGCCTCGAACGCTAAGCCCCCTCGTAGGAGACTCGCCCCGTGCGTAATGTTGGAACAGCCCGTGCCGCTGCTAGTGTCGTCCTTGTAGGACTGGACGCAGATGCCATGGGCTTGGTGAGGGAGACGCTAGCTGCTGAAGCCGTACTCCCCAACAGCTCGATTTCGTTTGGTGATGCGATTAGCGCCGTCAAGCGTCAGCGTCCCGATGTCGTCATTGTAGGCTTCCACCAGGCCATGGACGCCGCTCTCGCCCTGGCCCAAGCCTTGGCCAAGGAGGCCCCCAATGTGACCATGGTGGCCATGGCTGACCAGAGCAACGCCGAAGCCATTCTTGCGGCCATGCGAGTCGGCTACAAGGAGTTCATCGTCCTACCAGACGACGCCTCTAGGCTGCGCCAGGTCGTCCATGATGCGGCATATGCCCCAGACGATGATGACGAGAAAGGCCTTGTGGTCGCGGTTATCGGATCCAAGGGTGGCATTGGCTCAACCCTGATCTGTACCCACTTGGCCGCCGAAATGGCCGCGATTCATCGCGTCATTTTGTTGGACCTGGACTTCGCTATGGGGGATGCTGCCTCCATGATGGATGTCGTTCCGAAGGACACCCTTCACGACCTACTTCCTCGCGCTGACCGGGTTGACGAGCGCATGCTCACCGGGTCGGTCGTCGTGCATCGGAGCAAGGTCCATGTCCTCGCCCAGCCGAACGACATCGACAAGGTCGAAGAGTCCAATCCTGATGATATCTACATGGTCATCAATGCGGCCGCCAAAGGCTACCAGTATGTCCTGATGGATATCGGCTCGTACGTGGATGCTGGCGCAGAAATGGCGCTATCGGTCTCGGACATTATCATCTTGGTCACCGCCCCAGATGTTATCTCCGTCCGCAACGCATTCCGTCGTCTCAAGCTCATGGAGCGCTTGGGCATTGAGAAAGAGCGTATTCGACTTGTTGTAAACCGACAGAGCAAGTCGTCCTTCGTCCCCCTCTCGGACATCGAGGGGAACCTGGGCATACGCATCGCAGCGACCATCGTAGACGACTCCAGAACGGTGGAAACGGCTATCAACGAGGGCAAGCTGGTCCGCGACATCAACCGCAAGAGCGAAGTCGCCGAGAACATCTCAAGCCTCGTGGCCATGCTGACATCTGGCTTCGAAGGCGACGATGATGACGCTCCTCCGCAAGAGCCCAGTGGTGGGTTCTTCTCTACTCTGTTTGGACGAGGGTGATAAGCAATGGGTGGTACACGTCTAATCGACCGCGTTCGCGGTGCTCAAAGCCGATTCAAGAGTGACTCGGCAGCCGGTGCCGCAACGACCACCGACGCGGCTGACTTTGAGCGCATCAAGCGAGAGTTGCACAACGAACTCATTGAGTCCTTGGACTTTGAGCAAGTAGGCAACACCGCTCGCGAAGAGCTTTCAGAGCGCCTGCGAGTCACACTGACAGAGCGCGTGGAGACCCGCCAGCTTCCGTTGAACCGGATGGAGCGCGAACGCCTTGTCGAAGAAATCCTCGACAATATCCTCGGGTTAGGGCCGCTCGAACCCCTGCTACGTGACCCCGAAGTCACGGACATCATGATCAACGGCCCCAAGGTCGTGTTTGTCGAACGCAAAGGCAAGTTGGTGAAGACCAACGTCACCTTCCGCGACAACAAGCACCTTCTGCAGATCGTCGACCGCATCGTCGCTGCCGTGGGTCGTCGCGTAGACGAAACCACCCCAATGGTGGATGCTCGTATGCAGGACGGGTCGCGCTTCAACGCCATCATCCCGCCTCTGGCTCTCGATGGTCCCTGCGTATCCATCCGGCGATTCGGTACGGTTCCGATTCATGCCGAAGACCTTGTGGCACTCGGCTCCATGCCGCGTCCCATCTTGGAAGTCCTGCGCGGCGCTGTCCGAAGCAAGCTCAACATCGTCATCAGCGGCGGCACCGGTTCGGGCAAGACCACGTTGCTGAACGTATTGTCGTCGTTCATCCCCGAAGGCGAGCGCATCATCACCATCGAGGACTCCGCCGAGCTCCAGCTGCAGCAGTCGCACGTGGTTCGGTTGGAGACCCGTCCTCCAAACGTTGAAGGCAAGGGTGCTGTCAGCCAGACCGAGCTGGTCAAAAACTGCCTGCGTATGCGCCCCGACCGCATCATCCTAGGTGAGATTCGTGGCGCCGAAGCCATTGACATGCTCCAGGCCATGAACACCGGACATGATGGCTCGTTGGGTACCATTCACTCCAACTCGGCCCGCGACTGCCTGGCCCGTTTCGAGACCATGGTCGGTATCGGCATGCCCAACATGTCAGACAAGTCCATTCGGGAAACGATTGCCCGTGCGCTTGACGTCATTGTTCAGGTAGACCGCCTACCCGATGGTAGTCGTCGACTGATCTCGGTGACCGAAGTGACCGGTATGGAAGGTCCGACCATCACCACGCAAGACATCTTTGTCTTCGAACAGAAGACCATCGATGAAAACGGTAAAGTCCGCGGCACCTTTCGCGCAACCGGTATTCGTCCGCGCTTCGCCACCCGCTTGGCCTCCAACGGCATCCGCTTGTCACCCGAACTGTTCCGCTACGAACAGGAAGTGTAGGAACCGTCATGAACCCGATTCTGGGCCTTATTATTGTAGCTGTCAGCGCAACCGCATTCTTGGGCATCACACAGTCTCTGTACTGGGCGTACGTTGTGCGCAACGAGGCCCGCCAACGCGACCTCGCTCGCCGACTCGGAACCATCTCCGAGGGCAGTCAAGAGTCGCTCTTCCGCCAGCGCGCAGCTGATGTTGCGGCAACCGCCCTGGGCCGCTTGGGAACCCACTTCCAAGAGACTATCGACCAAGCCGACATGGAAATAACGGTCAGCAACCTCTTGGTTCGCATGGCCGTGGTCGGTGTCCTCTTTGGCGCCGTTCTCGCCTTCTTCGGCAGTATCTTTGGCTTCTTTGTCGGTCTAATCTTTGGACTCATCCCCTACTTTCTCATTCGGCGTACAGGCAGTAAGCGGGCGCGTGCTCTGGTCGAGCAGCTGCCAGATGTCCTCGACCTCATGGCACGCTCGCTACAAGCTGGCCTGTCGTTGAACGATGCGTTCCGTTCGGTTGCTGAGGAAATGCCACTGCCATCGGCCGCTGAGTTCGGTCGAATTTTCGAAGAGATTCGTTTTGGCCGTGAGTACCGGGAAGCGTTGGGAAATCTGGTCAGCCGCAATCCGGCCATCTTTGACCTGCGCTTGTTCGTCTCATCGGTGCTCTTGCAGCGCGAGACGGGCGGCAACCTCATCGAGATTCTCGAGAGCATTGCAAGCACCATCCGCTCACGCTTCCTGTTCGAAGCCAAGGTGAGCGCACTCACGTCAGAGGCTCGCTTCTCGGCACTCATTTTGGGCAGCCTACCCATGTTGGTCGCATTGCTACTGCTGGTGGTGAATCCGGAGTACATGCTTCCGCTCATCACCGATTCACTCGGCAATATGCTTCTGCTATTGGCGCTGATGATGTACAGCCTAGGCGTCTTTTTGATGGTCCGCCTGTCACACGTCGAGGTTTGAGCACATGACAAGTTCCATGGCCGCTATCATTGTCTTCTTCGTCATCGTCGTCGTTGGCGCCGGCGCCTACATGACCATCGCCTTCATGAGGCCCCAACGCTCCGCTATTGACCGCATTGCCGAGTTCACCGGGGGTCCCGCAGAGAGCAGTACAAGTGACGCGGTTGCGGAACGCATCGCCGAGCGATTGGCGCGACTCGCCCGACCAGAGAGTGAAGAAGGCCGTAATATCCTAAGGCAAAAGCTGATTCAGGCCGGATTCAAGACACGCGCAGCGCCCCAGGTGTTCAGCGCCATCCGTGTCGCTTTGGCGCTCTTGGCCCCCTTGGCGATGGTGCCGTTCGTCACCACGTTGGATCCTATCTACCTCGGGGCCGGCGCAATCATCGCTGTGGCCGTCGGGTACTACTTTCCGCAGCTGTACGTCGACTCGCTGGTAACAAACCGCAAACGACGTCTGTCAAAGCCCCTGCCCGACGCTCTCGACCTGCTAGTGACCACCGTTGAAGCCGGTCTGGGTCTCGATGCTGCATTCCGCCGGGTAGCAAGTGAACTCGAGAGTGCGGCCCCAGAGCTGGCACTCGAGTTCCAGCTGGTCAACCACGAAATCAGCGCAGGTGTTCCGCGTATCGAAGCTCTGAAGCATCTTGAGACGCGGACCGGTGTTCCTGAAATTCGCAGCCTCGTCAACATGCTGACCCAAGCCGAACGCTTCGGTACGTCCATTGCCCGCTCGCTACGGATCCACTCGGACATCACCCGTCAAAAGCGGATGTCGAGGGCTGAAGAAGAAGCCGCAAAGGTCTCTCCCAAGCTGACCGTCGTCATGATTCTCTTTTTGATGCCATGCTTATTTGTGGTGCTACTCGGGCCGGCCTTGGTCAACATCTCCAACAGTACGTTGCTCGACTAATGAAGTTCCTTGTTCTCCTTACCTCGCTGCTTGCAACCGCTTGCGTGCCAAAGAATACCCGTGTGGTGGACCAGCCCGACTGGCGAACAGAAGCCGGTCAAGAACGGGTTCGAGTGCAGCTCATCGAGTCGCTGATCGACCGTGGCAACCCGCGGGAAGCCTTGATGCTCATCAGCACAGCGCGAGAGAGGGGCGACACCGATCTAGACCTGGACCTACACCAAGCGGCAGCCCTCATGCAGACGGGCATGACTCAAGAGTCTGAACGCTTGTTGCTCACCTACTTGGGCCGACGTCCACGGGACGAGCGCGCCTGGCGAAAGCTTGGCATCCTTCAGGCGGACGATAGCCGCGCCGCAGAAGCCGTCGAGAGCTTTCAGCGTGCCTCTGACTTGGATGATTCCCACGCGGATACGTGGAACAACCTAGGTTTCATGCTGTTGTCGGAAGCACGCTACGAAGAAGCAGTTGTCGCTCTTCGCAGGGCCAACGCCCTCGACGGCACCAAGCCTCGCTACCGAAACAACCTCGGATTCGCGCTGGCCGGCGTCGGTGACATCAGCGATGCGCTCCAGGTATTCATGAGTGCCGCCCTTCCCGCAGATGCCCACGCCAACATGGGCCTCGCTCTCGAGCGTGGTGGCAATACCGACGGCGCACTTGAACAGTACACGCTTGCCCTTGAATTTGATGACGGACACACCGCCTCGCGCGAAGCCGTCGCTCGCCTTTCTACTCCCTTGGAGACCGCACCATGAGTCGCACAACTGGCCTGCTTTCCCTTGCTGTCGCTCTAGGCCTGTCCGCTTGCGCACAGCCTGAACACATGTCGTACGACTTTGGGCGCGCCTACAAGGCCACCTTTCAGACGCAGACGGACCTGACCCGCGCATCCGCGAATGGTCTTGACCACTCACTCTCCGGCGTAGAGGCTCAAGCCATCCGCTTGAACGTACAGACCCAGTCGACGAACGAAGAAAGTGGCGAATCCGAATACATGGTAGGCGGCGGCAACTAGTCCCTCTTTTTCACCTGGAATCAGCCTACACTGTAGAGGTTGACGCCTAGCGGCACTGCCCCCCGAGTGACATGTCCAAGCGTTCCCGTCCTGCACCTGCAGCCCTCGTCCTCGGCGTTCTGACCGGCGTCATGGCTATGGTCTTAGTGCTCCCGACCGCCATCCCGTTGACCTTGCGTCTCGGTGCGGCTGAGCAAGCGCTCGCGGTACGAGAAGCACAACGTGCGGCATCTTTTGCGGTGTCTATGGTGACGGACGGCGAGCCCATGCGCCCGGGTACCGCTCGCCACCTGCAGATCGCACATCTCGAGGTGCTGTCACCAGATGGCATGCGTATCCATGAAGAAGGTGAGGTCCTACCCGACGAGATTCGACACTCGGCATGTGTGGCCGATGAACAGGGCCTCGTGCTTTCCGACGCCGAAGGGCGCGATTGGGCTGTTGCGTGTCTGTCGGCCAATGGCAATCGAGTCATCGCTGCGTTCCGCCCAAAGTTCAGTGCGTCCAGCGAGGTAGCGCTCATCGTCATCTCCGTGGCGTTGTTCTTCGGAATTGTGGTGGCGCTAGGCACTCTACGCATACTGGCACCCGTCTCCCGTATCAGCCGGGCGTTGGACCAGGTCGGCGCCGGTGAGCGCGGCGTGCGCCTCGAGAGCGCTACGGGTCTGGCTGAACTCGACGAGCTCATCGACCGCCTCAACACTGCTGCTCGAGCCATGGAGGACCGCGAAGACGAGATCTTGTCGCGCATGAAGGTCGTTCAGGAAATGGCACGCATGGTGGCTCACGAAGTCCGCAATCCGTTGCAGAGTCTTGAGCTGCTAACCAGCCTTATCGTCTCTGAAGAAGAAGAGAGCGAGCGCCACGAGCTGGCGCGGTCCATCCACCAGGAGATTCGCGCCCTCGACATGGTGGTCACGCGGTTGCTGAAAGAAGGCACCGCAGCCGGCGGACTCCGCCTGCAACGACGACGCGACACTGTCATGCCGCTCATTCGCCAGATCATCACCCTGCGCACCCCCGAGGCCCGCAAGAACGGCATCACTCTCGAGGTTGGGGAAATCGCGGATATCGACATTGACATGGACCCCGCTCTCCTGGGGCGTTCCATCGAGAACCTTGTCCTCAACGCGATGCAAGCCGTTCCTCCAAAGCGTGGAATTGTTCGTGTTAGCGTCGTCAAAGAGCCGCCCGATCTGTGCATCATTGTCGAGGATAACGGCTACGGCGTACCGTCCACCTTCGGCAATGAGATCTACGAACCCAACGTTTCGGGACGAACCGGCGGTACCGGCTTGGGCCTAGCACTGGTCAAGGGTGTGATAGAAGCTCACGGCGGACGTATCGAGCATGGTCCTTCCCCTCTCGGGGGCGCTCGATTCACCGCCCGCATCCCACTGTCTGAGGTTGAATTTGCCCCGTAGTTCACTTCGAATCATGGTCGTTGACGACAACCGGTCTGCTGCAGACGCCCTCGCACGCGTTCTGCGCAAGCAAGGCGACGAGGTCACCCCGCTCTACGACGGGCAGAGTGCCATCGAACAAATGGCGATCGATCCACCCGATGTCATCCTGACCGACCTGAAGATGGAGCCCGTTGGCGGCATTGAAGTCCTTCAGGCGGCGCGGAGCCAGCGCCCACCGATTGAAGTCATCGTGTTCACCGCCTACGGTGCTGTGGACGTCGCGGTCAAAGCCATGCAGGCCGGCGCTCTCGATTTCCTCACCAAGCCCGTGACCGTTGGGCAGCTCGCTGCTCGGCTTGAGGACCTACGCACCAACACCCCGTTGGAGTCGCACGAGCTTGAAGATGCACAGACCGAAGACATCGCAGCGAAGTCCTTCGAGTTTGTCGCACAGGCCGCAGCCAGCCGCCAGATGCTCGACGAGCTGCGCAAGGCCGCCGTGGCGCCGAGTCCTGTGTGGATTGAAGGCGAAGTCGGCTCCGGTCGTGGTCACGCTGCTGAAGCCTTGCATCACTTCCGTACGAACACCGGCCCCCTCACGGTCATGAACGTGGGACGCAAGCAGGCTTGGCCGATGAACGGCACCGCATTGCTTCCCAACGTTGACCACTTGGGCGATGACTTACAGCTGCAGTTGTTGCGTGATCTGGAGACCCTGCCATCGGGCGTTCGCCTCATCACTACTGCGAGCCCCAATGGGCGCCGGCTGATCACCGAAGGCAAACTCCGCGCCGAGCTTTACTATGCCCTCGCCGTGTTGGTCATTGGCTGCCCTCCACTTCGTGAGCGCTCAGAAGATGTACCGTCACTGCTGGAGTACGCCCTAGACCTATTTGCGAACAAGTACGACCGGCCACGCCCGGCCCTTGACGCAGAGCAAGTCCGGCACCTCGCGCGTCACCAATGGCCGGGAAACGTGCGCGAGCTGTTCAACATCGCAGAGCGCGCGGTGGTCATGGGTCCAAGCTCCCTGGACGGGGACATCATTGAAGCCGCCCCTGCCGGACTACCGAAGCTTGAGCCAGGCTTCGCCCTCTCCAACTACATGGAGAGCGTCGAGCGTCAGATCTTAGTCGAAGCGCTGCGCAAGGCTGACGGTGACCGGAATCAGGCGGGCAGACTCTTGGGTGTTGAACGCAACACGCTCCGCTACAAGCTCAACAAGTACGGACTGCTCGACAGCTAGCCCACATGATTGCCTGGCTTGCCATCACTGCCGCCGCCGCCCATCCGGGCAGCTTTCGTATTGCCGCGCAAGACACAGCCATTGTGGTCGACAATGACCATGTCGACATCCACTACTACCTCGAAGCTCCGCGCCTACGCCCACAAGACCACGACGCTCCTCCACAGGACGTCGTTCCTGGCATCTCCGAGCTTCAGTCCGGGCTCATTCTTCGCGTGGATGGACGAGCGGTGCCGCTGACTCCGGTCGGCGACGTTGACTATCGAAGCTCCCACACCATGGCCGGTGTCGCCGTCACCCTCACTGCACTCGTGCCGGCAGGAACGACTGAACTGACGGTCGAAAACGGCAACTACCCCGACCTACCCGGCTTGTTCCGCACCGGATGGGACTTCGGACCTGACTGGCGACTGACTGACGCCTCACTCCGCAGCCACCAGTGGGTGCAGGGAGACGACGCGAGGACATCAACGGTATCTCTCGTACACAGAGCGCCCTACGAACGCCTCTTATTGTCAGTATCAAGTCAACCTATCGCTGCAGCGACGACGTGGCGGCCGGGTCCGTTGGTCGCATGGCGAGGCAACATCCCCCATCCGTTGGGAGCGGCTCTCGTGCTGCTGTTGACCCCGCTCGCAGGCTGGACCGCTCGCCTTCCGCGAGGGCCATCACTCGGAGTTTCGCTTGCAGCAGGGGTCGGACTCGGTGCCTGTGCCGCCGCATTTGCGACGGTAAATGTTGCAGCGGTGCCCGTGTCACTGTGCCTACTAGCCTTGGTCAGTCTGTGGACTCCCGCACGCTGGCTCGGAGGTTGGGTGGCCCTCTTCGCACTCGCGTGTGCCTGCCCACTGTGGCCGTGGTCCATCGCAATAGGTATTGTTGGGGCTGCTCTAGCTCGGCGAGAGCAGCCGTCGTCTATCGATGCGGTAGGAGTCGGTCTGGCCGTCCTTGTTGGCGGTATGTGGGCGTTGAGGTTGCTATGATCTGGCAAGCCAAGCTGTAAACGTGCAAGCCTGCCAGTCGGACTCGTCGTCGTCTGGCTGCGCAACTCCGAGAGTCCACCGACGTGGATTCCGCTTCCCGACGCCGTCGTTATAAGCGTTGTAAGTACGCCTGCACGGACTCGAATCGGCTGGTAAAATGCCACACTTTCG
>JBLHSN010000223.1:0-9864 GCA_047626195.1 Myxococcota bacterium | reverse complement strand
TAGGCTTGTTCGTCGGAACCCGGCGGCGACGGCGACAACGCGCATCACGCAGACTGCGCACGGCCGTCAGTGCCATGACCCAGCGCTTGGCAACGGCCAACGAACTAGTCGCTGACCTGCGCCTGCAGAGCGACGCTCGTGACGGTGTCCTCGCCCTACGTCTCAAGGGGCCGTACACCAACTTCTTGCTGGACTCGGTCACTGAAGCACTCGACCACATCCAAGTCCGACTCAACGCCATGCGTCACCATCTCGACCGCATCGTGACCAAGGCCAAGGCGGTCAGCGCCTTCAACGCCGCATCTTTCAACGCGCTCAGGAGGGAGCTTGAAAATGGATTCATCTACGCACCCGAGACTGCCCGCGACAAGCTTTTCGCCCAGTCAGAGCCCATTGTCGTAGATTTCCCAGTCTTCGAAGCCGAACTTCAAGTCCGATACGACGAAGCCAATGCCGGGTGGAATCGCCTGTTGGATGCCGTTGACGCCTCGATGCGTCGATCCAGCGACGACCTTCCACTCCATGGTCTCCAGCAGGCCATGGGCTTGGTCCAAGCCCTTGACCTACCGTTGGGCTGGGTGAAGCCACATCCACTGTTCGAAGACGTTGATGCCGCAATGGCGGAGCTCGACGCGCTGCGTATCTCAGATCCAGTCCACTACCTCGATGTCATGGACAACATTCATCAAGCCGAAGACACTGTGATTGACGCACTGCACGCCATTCAGCAAAATCGGAACGCGGTACTTCTCGCTCGTGACCATGCGGAGTCACTGACGACACCCAACAATGTCGTCCTTGAAGATGACCAAAACCCCGACGAGGCTATCGCCCTCGCCGAAGACGCAACCGAGACCTTCGAAGGGTATATTCGCGCAGTCTCCGACCTAGAGCTTGTCAGCGACGCGGGGGACGTAGCCATCGCAGCTTGGGACGAAGTCACCACGCGCCACGAGCGCATTGCGCTGGCCTTTCAGACGTTGCCGACCGGACTGCTCACAGCGACCACGGACATCGCCGCACTCGTCTCGCGACGCGAACAAGAGAGAGTTGAACTCCGCCGCTTGTCGGACCATCACAAGAACCTAGCCGACGCTACCGAAGAAATGGAAGAGGCGTCAGTCGACGTTGACCAAGCGACAGACGCCCTGCGGGATGCCCATGCCGCCTTCAATCGCAAGGCTCTCGTCACAGCGCTCGGTGCGATTGAGCTGGCCGTGGCCGAACAGGAAGAGGCCCTGGAAGACCTTCAGGAAATGCGTGTCCTGACCCAACAACTGGTGCGTAACCGCGACCAGGTCGTCACTCTCTGGGACAGTCTTGATGCCTTACGCATGAAGATGACCGCAGAGCTCGTCGCCATGTCCTCCCCCCTCGCTGGGCGCGGCGCCATCTTCCGTCCCGGTGATGCGGCTCGCGACGCCCTACTAGGTGAGTGGGAACACGCCGGTGACTGGCAGCTACGCGCCGTTCGCGTCAAGCAAATCTCGAGTGCTTGGCGAAGTGAAGTCGCGAACGAGAAACAACGGATCGACAAAGCGGCGGCAAACGCTCTCGCGCTGAGTCGTAGCCGAGCACGGACATCGAGCGGGTTCTGGGGGTCGTCGGAGTCATCCAGCGGAATGCGGTCCGCAGGTAGCTCGTGGGGAAGCTCCACGAGCAGGAGCTCGTCGAGCAGCAGCAGCAGCAGCAGCTACAGCAGCTCACGAAGCCGGAGCGGCAGCAGCTCTTACTCGTCGTCCAGCAGTCGCAGCGGTGGAAGCTCTTACAAACCGAGCGGCGGACGAAGCGGCGGTAGCAAGTGGTAGCGGCCAGGCACCCCTCGCAGTGACGCGAGGGTCGCCTTGGCGCGTCACCCCACTACTTTTTGGAACGCTCGGCGAGGAACTGATCCACATACCGTGTGAACATCCGGGCTTCGCGGAACACCGCCCCATCGATCAGCTCACGTTGTAGCGGCAGCGACGTCTGGATGCCTTCGACCACGAACTCATCTATCGCACACAACAAGCGCTGGATGCAGTGGTCGCGGTCCTTGCCCTTGACGATAAGCTTAGCGGTCAACGAGTCGTAGTACGGCTGTACGAAGGCGTGCTCGTGAATAGCGCTATCCACGCGAACGCCTGGGCCACCTGGCTCATGGTACCCAGTGACAGGACCTGGAGATGGGAGCTGGCGCCACGGGTCTTCTGCGTTCACCCGAATCTCGATGGCATGACCAGAGATACGGACTTCATCCTGGGTCAGCGACAAGCCTTCGCCAGCCGCCAGCCGGAGCTGTTCCTCGACAAGGTCAACGCCAGTGACTTCTTCAGTGACCGGATGCTCGACCTGAATCCGAGGATTGACCTCTAGGAAGAAGAAGTCGTCTCCGTCGACCAGGAACTCGACCGTTGCGAGGGTCTGGTAGTGAACGTCTGACGCCAAAGCGACGGCCGCATCACAGATACGCTTGCGTGTGGCATCGCTCATGTTCGGCGCTGGCGCCTCTTCGATGAGTTTCTGGTGCCGACGCTGCAGCGAGCAGTCACGGGTACCCAAGTGAATGGCCCCACCTTTGCCGTCCGCGGCAATCTGCACTTCGACGTGACGGGGCTGCGGCAAATAGCGCTCTACAAAAACATCGGCATTGCCGAACGACACGCGGGCTTCTTCCTGAGCCAGGTTGAAGCCACGGGGGAGTTCTTCCTCGCACATGACAACGCGCATGCCCTTGCCACCACCGCCGGCAGCAGCCTTGAGGATGACTGGAAACCCGGTCTGTTTCGCGGATTCCATGGCGTCTTCCATGGAGGTTGCTGCACCGGGACTGCCTTCAAGCAATGGAAGACCCGCCTCACGAGCTGCGGCCTTGGCCGATAGCTTGTCGCCGAACATTCGCAGATGCTCGACCGACGGACCGATGAACTCAACGCCCATCGCACGAACGGCGTTTGCAAACTGAGCGTTCTCGGCCAAGAAGCCGTAGCCAGGGTGCACAGCATCTGCGCCGGTAATCTCTACCGCTGCCAGCACCGCGGGCTGGTTCAAGTAGGACTTCAGCGCAGGCGCTGGTCCGATGCACACAGACTCGTCTGCGAACGCAACATGAAGCGCGTTGGCATCTGCCTTCGAGTAGATAGCAACGGTGCGGATACCCAACACCTTGCACGCGCGGACGATGCGCAGCGCAATCTCACCGCGGTTGGCGATCAAGACCTTCTTGAACATGCCTAGCTCGCGCGAATCGTAAAGAGGTCCTGACCAAACTGCACGGGTGTGCCATCTGCTGCGAGAATCGCAACGATAGTTCCAGAAATTTCAGCTTCAATCTCGTTCATCAGCTTCATAGCCTCAACGATGCACAGAGGATCACCAGCAGTGACCTTGGTACCGACTTCGACAAACGCCGGAGAGTCCGGGTTGGGTGAGCGGTAGAAAGTGCCGACCATTGGCGATTCGATGAGCGTCAGCCCCTCCATGCTTTCTTCTGCGGCAGGAGCCACAGCAGCCGCAACCGCGACAGGAGCCGCCATCGGTGGCGGAGCGAACGCGTGTGCGGCAACCACAGGCGCCGGAATCGCACCGACACGGAGCTTCATGCTCTGGTCTGCGTCTTTGTATTGAAACTCACTCACGTCGTATTTGCTCAGAAGCTCAAAAAGCTCCTGCATCCGTTCCAAGTCCATATAGGCCTCCCAGAGTCGCGCGCCTTAATCAACGCGAGCCCCCCGTGCTCGTCTGGAGTCAGCGACGCTCACTAAGCTGGTGTGTCAGTCCACGTAAGGCCAGTTCATATCCCACTACTCCGAGCCCGGTGATTACACCAGAAGCAACATCCGCAAGCAGTGAGCGGTGACGGAAGGCTTCGCGAGCATGCACATTTGAAATATGGACTTCGATGAATGGAAGACGGGTGGCCAGCAAGACATCGCGCAGAACAACAGATGTGTGAGTGAAGCCAGCTGCGTTGACGATGGCCCCATCGAAGCCATCCCGACTCGCTTGCCGAATTGCGAGCAGCATCCCGCCTTCGTCATTGCATTGGACGTGCCGTAGGGAGGTGTGCAAGGTTGCCGCCAACGCATCCAGCCCCTCTCCCACCTGGGCCAAGGTCGTACTGCCGTAGGTCTCTGGCTCACGCGTCCCTAAGAGGTCGAGATTAGGTCCATTGAGAATGAGTAGCTTCACGTCTATTTCCGAATCAGCGAGCGTCGACTCACGCGACGTTCTCGTGCCTTGCGAATCTTCTGTCGCAGTTCGTCGACGTCGATCTCTTCGGCAGCGCGAACCACATCCGCTGCCGGCGTCATCGTAGCGCCGTTATCATCAGGAACCGCGGAGCGAGCAGTCGACGTTCCCGTCATTCGCCGCTGCGCTTCAATGGCGCGCGCAATGTCTCGCCGCGACACTTCGTCATACGCATCCCGCTCCATCACCGGGACCGCCGTACTCACGCTAGGAGCCGCTTGCCGGCGGGCGCTAAAGCCAGGCGTCGGGGTAGCGACTCCGGGTGCAGGCATGGACAGCCGTGGCGGACGTTGGGCACTCATGTCAAAGGCCAGCTCTTCGCTCAGGTCGTCTGGGCTGTCAGAGTCAACCCCCTGAAGCTCACGCAGCCGGCTGTCGTACCGCACGTTGCTAGGGTCGTGGAACAACAAGCGTCGATACACTCGAACCGCACGGTCTACTCGCCCCATACTCGCGTAGCCTTCTGCACGCTCGGCGGTCAGCAGCGGGTCCATCCCTTGGCGCCGCTGTAGCATCTCTGGTGTGCGGTCACGCATCCGCTCCATCAGCGCAGAGGCCGCTGAATCGGTTGGAAAGCGGGCAAGGTGGGTTGTACAAAACTTGCGCGCGCGGTCAGTCCGGCCGGCGCAGAGCAACGCCTCAATGCGAATACGCGACAATAAATCGCTCTGTTCGACATCCGCGCCAAAGCGGTCGATAGCAGCTAGTGCCCGCAAGTATTGGGTGGCATGGAAAGCCGACTGCGCGAGCAAACTCCAGCTCTCAGCCTCGTTCCCACCTGCTTCTGTGGCCGCATTCAGCACGCGAAGCGCCGATGACCAGTCCCGGCGGCGCACATATTCACGAGCCACTCCGAGATGGGCCTCGTCCGACGGGTCGTCGAAGAGAATCTCATTCAGAAGTTCGAGCTCGGGGTCCGCAAGTGCCACGCGCGCAGTCTACCAAATCCGAAGGGTGTTTGCCGGCTCAGACCCTAACGAGGGTGCAAAACAAGCGACTGCTCGCTGTCTCGCGTAGTGACCGTAACTGTTGCTGGGACCGCCCGTCCAGAGCGGTCCATAGCAAAGCGGTCGACGAGGACGTATACGCGAGCGAGGCCCGTTGCATCCGTGCGCACCGTCAGCCGGTCTCCTACGTCTACAGAGCCGAGGTCCACGTAGCGGTCGCGCCACACATCCCAGCTTAGGTCTCCCTCCGCAGCAGAGGTGCCATCGTAAAGGTAGCCGGGCTGAACATCGAAGGCTGACAGAAGGAGAGTGTCGGGAGCCGTCCCGCTCAACTCCACCATGACGTCATCCAGAGGCTCACCGGACTGCGAGTCGTAGACCATGACATCTACCGGGACCAAGGCCACAAGACCGTCATCGACGTCGTTTAGGGACTGGTCCCAATCCACCGCAATATCTTCCGGAATCAGCAACTGGGGACCGCTTGCAGACTCCTCCACAGCACACCCTACGAGGACGACTGTGAGGGTTGCGAGGCGGTTCATGGAAGCTCTCCGAGTAGGTCATTCAGGCCGGCGATGCCGATATCTACCAGCTTGACCTCGCCGACGCGAACCAGCAGAGGCACGCGAACCATATCCCCCACCGCCTTCTTGTCCATGACAACGGCTTTCATCAGGGCATCTTGTTGCACTTCTGGGGTTCGACTCGGCAGACCAAGAGCGTCGATCAGTTCGAGCAATTTCTCAGGAAGCGCCGCATCCAGGCAAACCCCAATCTTCACCGCATACCGGGCTTCGGCAACCAATCCCAGCGCAACTGCCGCCCCGTGACGGAGCTTCCCGTAACCAAGCGCCTTTTCGACCGCGTGTCCAGCGGTATGACCCGCGTTCAGGATGGCGCGGATCCCGCCCTCACGCTCGTCTTTGGCGACCACGTCTGCTTTAGCGCGAACGCAGAGTTGTATGGCACGTCGGGTGGTCTCGACGTCTCCAGTTCCTAGCAGCGGGCCATGCGTCTGCAACAGAGTCCACAGCTCTCCACCGGTCAACAGGCCGGTCTTCAGCACCTCTCCCAGCCCAGCCCGGCGTTCCGCACCGTCCAGAGTCGACAGCGTATTCAGCGCAGCCCAGACCAACCGTGGCTGGTAAAACGCTCCGACCAAATTCTTACCATTCGGGTGATTAACACCTGTCTTTCCACCGACAGAGCTGTCCACCATGGCGAGTACTGTCGTCGGAACTTGAACAAAGGGAAGACCTCGAAGCGCTGACGCAGCCGCGAACCCCGCGATGTCGCCCACCACACCGCCTCCGAGGGCGACCACGGGAGTGCGGCGGTCAACCCCAGCGTTCAGGATGGCATCGACACACTGCGACCACGTCTGAACAGTCTTGTTCGACTCGCCAGCAGGAAGCACCACGCGCATGCCCGGGAGCTTCAGCGCTGCCTCCAGTGCATCGCACCACAACGGCTCGACCGTATCGTCGGTCACAACAACAACTCGGGTTGTGCCAGGAAGGGCCCGCTGAAGCGCTGCACCAATCCCTGCAAAATCGTTCGCCAAGCAGACGTCGTACGCTCGGTCACCCAACGCGACCTGCTCTCGACTCACTGTGTTCGCCACCATGCCTCCACTCGATCTGCAACGACCGCCATCGGCACGTCATCCGTTACGAATGCCCCATCGGACTGGGCATACGCTTCTTGACGGGCTCGCCACAACGTCGAGGCCGACGACCACAATGGACGTCCTGGGCCACTCCCTAACCGAGATTGCAGCGTGTCTAGCCCCGCGTGCAAGACGACGGTGACGTAGGCAGCTCGCAACGCGCTCCGGCAGACCACAGAAGCCCAAACACCGCCACCCGTCGACACCACGCGGGGCTTCCCGTCGCACAATTCGTACGCCAACTCCAGCTCACGTCGACGGAAGATCGCTTCGCCGTCCACTCGGAACTGTTCGGCAATCACCCCATGACGCGCCACCAAGACCGTATCCATGTCCACGAACGGCAGCCCCACACGCGCCGCGACGATCGTCCCGACAGTGCTCTTGCCAACACCCATAAAGCCACCAATGGCCAAGCCCTGCACCGCTGCCTCCACACATATGCTCGTCCTAGCAGTGGAGTGGTCGCCTGCCCATGGAGTACCCTGCAACGCGCACTTGGAGGCAACCTTGGAACGTCTGACAGTCCTGGACGAAAGCGTCAAAGCCTACATGAATGAAATGGGCCTTGACCCCCAGTCTTCTGAAGATGGTCTGTACCTGTTCAAGTACGGTTCAACCGTTGTGATGCTGTCGATGTTCAAGTCGGGCGAAGACACCTTCTGTCGGTTCGTCTCGATTGTGCTCAAAGACGTTGAGCCAACGCTTGAGCTGCTTCACCGCATTCTCAAGCTGAACACCGAAGTACTGTTCGGCTCCTTCATCCTCTTCGACGACAACACGCTGTCATTCTCCGCGACTGTTCTTGGGAACAACCTAGATTTCGACGAGTTTGCCACCACGTTGAGGTACGTGGCGTCCATCTCCGATGACTACGACGACGTGCTGCAAGACCTGGCCGGCGGCGAGCGCGCGGAAGACTTCCTCGACGTCGACTGACCAGATACCGGTCGACTGACCCAACGCCGATCGGTTGCAACCATCACACCTGACCGCTAGCATCAGTGCTCAACTACTTTGGAGGGCCTCCGATGTCCGACGCATTTGTTCTTCCCGCTGACCTCGGCTTGACCCTGACCAAGAACGGCTTCTCGCTGAAGCACGACGGCGATGTCACCCTGGGCCAGACTCTCGGGAAAACCCTCGAACGAGTCACGGCGGGCGGGGACCTGACCCTCAACCTCGCAAAGACCACCGGAATCATCTACGCGAACGGTGTCGTGCGTATCACCGGAGATGTCGACGCAGACACCATTTACGGCCGCGAAGTCCATATCGAGAGCAACAGCATCAAAGCTCGCGCAATCTCCGCATCCGAGAAGATTGTCATCGGCTCGGCCAAACTGAAGGTCGATATTCTCAGCGCCCCCGACATCGAGTTGGATGACTCGGCCAGTGGTCGCGTCACCGTCATCGAGTGCCTTGGCGACCTTCCCGCGTCGCGCGTCCGCGGTGGCTACTCCCTGGAAGAGTACGAGGAAGACTTTGGCGACAGTGCAGCCTTCTTGGCCGACCGAGGTGTAAGTCCACTCGGTGAAGCCGCCGAAGCTCCCGAAGCCGCTGCGCAAGAAGACGCGGATGACGAGGCAGACGACGATGGACAGGAGCACGACGCTCCCGACACCGTCAATAGCGAAATGAAGGACATCGGTACCATCAACGACGCCGAGCACGACCTGATCCCCGTCGAAGACGAACCGGAAGAGGAAGAGGAAGAGGACGGCGACACGCTGTACCCCAAGCTCACCGAGGCGCTTGAGCGCATTGTTGGAAGCTACGACGACGGCCTTCCGCCGTCCGTACAGCAGCTTCAGTCGGCTATTGAAGCCCGTGACTACGAGACTCTACGCGGCAACATCACCGACATTTGGACGGGGTTGCTCGGGTACCACCAGCAGCGTGGCATCCGCCCGCATCATCAGGTGACCCATGCGTTCAACGTAATTCATGGTCTCGTGACCGAGGCGTAGAGTGCCCAGCCCTCCCCATCACGGGGTAGGGTGCCCTGTGGAGGAGCCATGACGCGTTGGCACCGAGCTGTGGCTGTTGTGACGATTGCCCTGACAAGCTGTACTCAAGCGGATCTGTTCCGAGTGACCGGCTTTCAACAGGAGACATTCAGCAACGACGCCGACATCCTATTCATCCTCGATAACAGCACCTCGATGGCCGAAGAGTCCGGCGAACTCGCCGTGAACTTCGGCACGTTCATTGAGGCCCTCGCCGGTGATGAAGGGGGAAATGCGTCGTCAGACGGCCTCGGAGACGCTGTCGACAACTACATTGAGTTTGCGTCGCGCCGCACTGGGTTCATCGACTACCGCATCGGCATTGCCTCTACCGACCCGAGCGATGTCGGTCTACTCAACTCAGAGCTGGTCGAATTTGGAGAGAGCGACGTGACCGGGCGCTTCCGCAACGCCATCCTGTGCGACTCCACCTGCTGGACCGCAGGGTCCTTCGGCAATGACCCCGCCTACGAGTGCGGCGAACCCTTCGACCGCATCACCGAGCAGCTGCTGGACTGTGAGTGTGGAGCCGGCAATTGGGGCGGCGGCATCAACTGCGGCGGCGGCGATGAAGAGGGCTTAGAACAGGTACTTCTAGCCATGTGCGGTGCGGTTGAAGCCCCTCCCGAAGCCTGCTTCGACCCCGATCGCTCGCCTGGCTTCACTGAGGACCGGATTGGCCAGAACGACGGACTGATTCGTGAAGGCGGCACATTCATTCCCGTCATCATCAGCGACGAAGGCGACAGCTCGCGCCGCGACCCGAACCAGGCGTCCATTCCCGAAGAATACGACCGCATCTTTCGCAGCTTCAACACGCGCATGGCGTGGGCCTTTGTCGGCCCCCAACCGGGTGGTGTGGGCGAGAACTGCAATACCATCCAGGTCCCCGCCTGGTCCGTGGCCCGCTACGACTACTTCGTGGAGCAAACCGGCGGCCTGCGTTCGGACATTAACGTCGACAACGGTGACGGCTGTGGGGTCCAAGACTTTGGCGCGACGCTCC
>JBLHSN010000222.1:0-9918 GCA_047626195.1 Myxococcota bacterium | reverse complement strand
TCTTTACGCTGTCACACAGTGGGCTGTTGGCACCGCACAACTCACAGATGTACACCCGTACCTCAATGCAGACTGGGTCATCAAAGGCATCCGCAAGCGGGGAGACTTCGACATTATGTTGGGTGCAAGAGCTGAGTGCACACGCTGAATCCACCCGTGTAGTTGTGGGAGACTCCGAGGGCGCTTGTATCCACGCGGCCCGCAGCCGCTCGACGTGGGTTTGTTGGTGGCATGCCTCAATCGCGCGGTGTTCGGCGGAGTTGCGGTTGGTATCTTCGGTCTGCACTGCAGACGTGTGGGACACGCAGTCGTCGGTACCTGGAGCGCACATCGACCACTGAGAACTGGCAGCGCACAGCCACCCTTCGTTCGCGACGGCGGTCAGTGGGAGCAAACAGACGTGTAATGTAACCAGCCATCGCCCGAGCATCGTGTTCCCTCCGGGCTCAGTGTTGAGGATGAGACGGTCTGCGTCAACGACGAAACCACAGCGGCGCCACCTGTCGTAGACTGAGGACATGACTGCCGCTGACGCCCCGTTGACTACACACGACTGCGATATTTTCGTAATTGACGTTCCTGCCGACTGGCAGCGGGTGGATGGAGCCGACGGAGTGCATGCGTGGGCAGAACCGACTCTAGAAGAGCACCTGATTGTGGGGGGCTACCACCTAGCTGCACCGGCGGGACCCGAGGATCGCGCTGGTTATGTCGAGGAACTGGTCCGACTTGAATTGGACGAGTTGGCGCGTTTGGGGGCTGGGCGAGTCGTGGTGCGCCGAAGTCGGCGCGACGGGGACAGTGCTGTAATGGCAATTGTCACTGGTATCGATGGTACCAACAGCTTGGTTTTTGCCTACTATTTCGTGGTTTCAGCATCCACGGTCGTGAAGCTGAAGTTCCAGCGGGTGGGACTTGAGGTGTCGGAGCGCGACGTGCTGGTCCGTGCGGCATCGTTCGCAATCACGCTTAAGATTCGTGAGATTCATGCCGTGGAGTGATTTTCTTCTGGTAAAATTTAACGGGCTCCAGGTGCTGCTTTTTCGGCAGACCCTAAGGTCTAGACGGTGTGGAGGGGCAATGCGATGGTTGGTGCTGAGCGTGGCCTGGTTGGCTTGGTCGTCCGCGTCGGCCCAGCCTTCTCCATCTGCTTCGGAAGATGCGGTCGTAGCCTCGATGGTTCTCCCTGCTGTGACGCAGCGGCAACGCAGCACGGAGCCTGCTCGAGTCCGTGGACACCTGGCGGTGACGTCCGGGGATTGGCAGGCCGCGGTGCAGTTGTTCGAGCTTGCGGTGGAGGAAGAGGCCGGCAGCCTACGAGCCCTTCGGTCTCTCGGGTACGCCCATGCCTTTGGGTCGGATTTGGATGCTGCCCATGAGGCCTTGTACCGGGCCGCATCTATCGACCCAAGCCATGCGCCGACCATTGAGATGCTGGCGGTCGTGCGCTACCGGCAGGCTGACTACGAAGGCGCATTATCGATGTTTGAGCGGTTGAGTCGGCTTCAGCCCGACGGTGCCGGGGCTTGGCTCGGTCTGGGCCGTGCGGCGTTAATGGCCGCTTCTCCAGATAAAGCCCTAGAGCCCCTTGAACGCGCTATCGCACTCGGTGAAAACGCGGCAGTGGAGCCGTATGTCGAGGCACTTAAACAGCTTGGCCGCCGTCGGGAAGCGCGCCAGATTGCCCGTCAGTACAGTCGGCGCTGACCCGTTATTTCGCGGCGGTGGGCAGTCTTACAGCACGTTGTTCGGGTGGGTCCAGCGCGGCGCACAGACTCTCCAGGCATTGGTCAAGTCTCTGGCTAGACGCGTGTGCATCGAGCAGTTGACTACGGTCCCAACCCAGATGTGCTCGTGCTATATCGAGGCGTACGCCCAAGGCTTTGGGCAGCTGGGGCCACCCTTGAAGGGCTTTGGCGAAGGTCTCTGGATTGACCAACGTGTGCAGTGCACGCAATTGGGCGCAGCGGGTCTGGATAATGCCAATGGCATCGCCGGACCCGTGGGTGTCGGCCAGGACGGCGTCGAACATGGACTGGGAGTCGATAGGGCGGCCTTCATGGGCAAGCGCTTCGGCAAGAGCGGTCTGGGCCTGACGCGCCAGTAGGACGAGGCCGGCCCGCCGTGCACGGTGCACGAGACGCTCTAGTTGTTCCTTGGCGCGGCCCGATTCTCCGGACTCGATATGCACGCGCGCTTGGAGAATCCCAGTTGCCAACTGCGCGCGAAGGTTGTCGCTCCCGCCAAGGCCAGCTTGGGCTTGTTCAAGACTGTCTTGCGACCACCCCAATCGTCCGAGGTCGAGCTCGACATGCGCCCGTGCAACATGCATTCGAACTGCAAAAACCGGTGTCTCGGCGGACTGAAGAGTGTGCTGGTGACGCTGGATGCACGCCAAGGCTTCGCTGTATCGACCTTGAATGCGGAGCGTATTGACACGTAGCGGTACAGCCAGCGACAGCGCGCGAACATCGCCGCTGTGATGCATGCCTTCGATTGCTTGTGTGGCGGTTTGGTCTGCGTGGTCCAGCTCGCCATGGTGAAAGTGTATGAGTGCCTGGCCCACCGTGGACAGAGCGGTCAGCCGGGAGTCACCGGATGTGTTTGCCGCGGCAGTACATCTGTCGAACCAGCGCTTACCCCAGGCAATGTGTCCTGAGTCGACGTAGGCGGTACCGGCTTCGTAGGCGACACGCGCGGCTAGCCCGCGCTCAGTGAGAGAGCTTGCGTGGGTCCAGGCTTCTCCGAGTTTCTGTCGTGCGTCGTCGTTGCGGGCGAGAGCGCGGTGAACCCGTGCAGTGATGAGGGCGGTCTCTGTCAACAGCTCGGGTGTGTCGGTCAGTCGGTTGACGGCGGCCAAGGCCTTGGGAATACGTGAATCGCCGGGTCGTAGCTGGTGGAGAGCCGCAGCGAAGGTCAGCTGGACAAGCGCCTGGTCCCGGTCCATTCCCTGAATATCTTGAAGCTGTTCGTACACCGGCTCGACCAGCTCAAGGGCGGAAGCCGGTTCGCCACGTGACAAGTGAATGCGAGCTTGTTGGTGGGCAGGGGCGAGAGCTGACTCGATGCGCTTTGCGGTCAACGCCATGCGCACATGTTCATGCGGCGCGTAGCTGATGGTGGAGGATAGCGCACGGCGTGCCAGGGTTCGGGCGCGCGGTCCTGGAGTGCGCTCGCGGACGAGTCGGGCTGCGAGCGGACGGGTCCACGACAGGCGCTGTTCTCCGTTGTGAATGTCCAAACGGACGAGGCCGGTGGTGACAAGTCGAAGGAGAGTGCTGTTTCGGTCGGGCGGCTCTAGGTCGATGAGTTCGAGCAGGCGGTCGACGGATGCTGGGGCGTGGGTGGCAGCCAACGCCTCTAGAATGCGCTGACCGAGGGCGTCGACCGCAGCGAATGCCTGGTCGACGGTCCATGCAGCGCCTTCAGGGGTGGGCACTTCGGATTGTTGTCGCCAGGGCCATGCGACTGTCGTGTTGCCATCTCGAACGTCGTCCAGCTGGCCCTTCGCAATCATCTGGCCAATGACTTCTTCGATATAGGCGGGCACGCCGTCGGTCGCGTGGTGGATGGACCGGGCAGATGCCGATGGGGGCGCGTGGCGTTGCAAGAGAGCCCCCACTAGTCGTCGCGTGCCGTCTAGTGGCAATGGCTGAAGGACGACATCGCAGCTCGACTGTTCCAGTAGCAGATCGATTGCTAGGTCAGAGGTGTCTAGGGCAATGGATGCAACATAGATAGCGCCACTGGGGTTGTCCGCCGCAGCTTCGATGGACCGCTCTAGGGCACGCGAGCTTCCGCTGTCCCATTGGTGGACGTCGACCAAGGCAACCAAGGTGCGTTCTTCGGCTTGGCCCGCTTGGTGCAGTTGGGCGAAACGTTCACTGTCCTTGTGGGTGATGCGAAAGACAGGCGCTTGGCGTGCTTGTGCGTCGCCGACGAGAAGTTCGACGAGGGCGTTGTGTCGTGCGCCCAGCAACCCACGGAGGGTGATGACGGTTCCGCCGACTCCCTTATCAATTTCCTGACGAATAGTCTCCAGTTCTTTCTCTCTGCCAATGCCTCGTAGTGAGCCTCGGTCCAGCTTAATGGAGACTGTTTGTTTGGGCTGTGTACCCATCCACTCGGCGAGTTGTTCAGCCAACGCTCGTGCGGTCGGAATGCGCGCGTCCGGCTTCTTCTTCATCAGTCGTAGAACAATCCGCTCAAGGTCACCGGGGAGCTCGGGAACTATCGAGCGCGGCCTCGTGGGAGGGCGCGACGTGTGCAGCTTGGCCATCTCTGCGGCATTGCTGCCGGTGAATGGGCGATTTCCGGTCAACAGGCGATACAGTAGACAACCGACGCTGTACAGGTCGGATGCGGCGGTGGGGGTCTTGCCACGAAATTGCTCTGGGGCGGCATAAGCAAGGGTTCCGACGAACTCTTCATGTTCGCTTTCCTGGTTGGATCCAGGCACCCAGGCAATGCCGAAGTCGACCAGCTTCACTCGCCCATCTGGTAGAACCAATACGTTCCCAGACTTGATGTCTCGGTGGACAACGCGCCGTGCGTGAACGTGGTCGAGTGCGTGAGCGAGTGCCAGCATGGTCTGCACGGCGGCGTAGGTGCGGCGACGCGAGCCGGGTGCGCCGTAGGCTTCGACGTGCTCGGTGACCGGCACGCCATCGAGGTATTCGAGCGTCATCCACGGATAGTCATCGTGCTCGCCTTGGGCGAAGACCCGGCCGATATTCGGGTGAATCAGGCGTACCATAGCCGCGTATTCGCGGGCGAACCGGTTTCGAGCAACCTCACCGTCGACCGAGAGGTGTTTGAGGGCGAAGCGCTCTCGGGTCTGTGGATCTTCGACTTCGTACACAACGGACATGCCGCCGCGGGCGATGGTGCGAAGGACGACGTAGCGGCCAATGGCCGAGGGCATCGAACGGGGGCTCGTGCCGCTTGAGGGGAGCGCTTGCATTCATGAATGGTACCCCGGTTGATGGACTAAATGGCGCCGAGTCGCGTGTTTGTATGAAACTGACTAGGAGCGTTGGGATGGGAGACGACCGTATGTGGATTCGATTGGCTGTATTGGGACTCGCGTTGCTCGCGCCTGGTTTGACGACTCCGGTTGCCCAAGCTCAAAGCACCCAGGCGGACCTTGCGCCGCAGAAGGCGCTTGGCGTTTGGAACTTGGTGCTGTCACCGTCAGAGCAAGAGCGGGTAGATGCCCTCGAATTGGCTTTCGCAGATCCAATCCCAACCGACGAAGACATTGCGGCCTCCGACCTGAGCGACGACGCAGGGATGCTTGTTGGGCTTGTGACTGCGACTCGCCGCGCCGACCCAGCGGACCCATCACTAGCGACCTACCGGGCAGGTATGGAAGGCCTGAAGACGGCGTCGCTGACGGTAGATGGCACAACGATGGTGCTTGATTTCGGCACCAGCCAGAGTGTGCTTGGCTACACGGTGTTGGACGCACGGAGCAATCGCATGCGGGTGGAGACATCCGATGTGACCGGCGCGCACAGTCGGGCCATCGTTCGACTGCGTGGCGATGGACAGACCATGCTGTTTATCGAGGAACGGCGGGGCGGCCAGCGCTTGGGCTTCACCCGTCCCGAGTAATCGCGTCGGCGGCTAAGATGCCGCTGATGGCGGCGAAGCTGACCCACTGACCCGGATGTGTCGCCGAGCCTGCAAGATGCAGGTTTGTTGCGAGGGATGGGCTGTGCGGCAGGCGTCCGCGTCGCATATATTTGGCCGTCATCACCGGATTCATGCTGTCTCGGTACAAGTGGTGGCGTCGCCCCCATTCGACGGGAATCCGTGTGCCCAGGGTCTCGACATTGTCGATGCCTGTTCGCCACCACGACTCGTTCATGACGGTGTTGAGGTAGTGCGTCTGTCCGTCTGGACCGGCGGCTTCAGCCCAGGCGTGGTCCGTCGGGCACAGTAGGCGCAGCTGACGCGGCCGGGTCGGGTCTACTCCGTCGAAGCGGATGAACAGGCGACAGGGTTCGTCCGGCCGAAGCATGAATCGCAAGAATGGGACCCGATCCTTGGCGTCTCCAGTCATATAGACAGCGACGCCAGGGGACTGCAGTGGAAGGGCTTTGAGCTCGCGGCTGAGCGCGGGGTCGGGGGGCTGCACCAATTCGGTGAGCGTGCCGATGCCAGGCGCATTGCTGACCACGCCGTCTACGGCCAGATGTTGGTCGGCGGCAACGATGTGCGTCACTGTGTCACCGCTGCGGTCAATGCGCGTGACCCGGGTATTGAAGCGGAACTGCACGCCTGCTTTTACGGCTATTCGGTGTAGCGCTTCTGGGATGGTGTGGACGCCTCCCCGGGCGACGAATGCACCGACGGAGTGAACAATTGCCGGGACGAAGGCCAGGGGAGCAGGTGCTTTTGCCAGGGGTTGGCTGGCGATATGGGTCCAGATTCCCAGAGCATGCTGTACCTTTTCTGGAAGACCGGTGGCGGCAAGGTGGTAGCCAAGGGGACGGAGCAGAAAAGGCACGGCACCAATGCGACTGGGACGCAGCAACTGCCAGGGTTTTGGCGGCCGACTTCGCTGAAACGGTGCCAGACGTAGGTAGGTCTTGGTCATCTGCTCGACGTAGCGAATGTAGCGGGTGGCCGACCCAGGGTGGGCGTACTCCAGCTCCTGTGCGGTCTGTTCTAGACTCCGGTACACCCGCACTTCTTGCCCGTTCTGCCAGCACACCCGCCAGGTCTCATCGAGGGGGATGAGGTCGATGTGGTCAGACAAGGTCTCCCCGAGCTGCTCGAAGGACCACTCCAGTCCGGGTCGGTCGAGCAAAATGTACGGACCTCCATCCATGGCGTGGCCGCCCAAGTCTACGCGTCCGGCCAGTCCTCCAGGTTGGGCGGTCGCCTCGAAGACCGTGACCTCGCGGCCACTGCGCGCCAGCTGAATAGCAGAGGCGAGACCGCCCATTCCTGCACCAATGACGGCATACATTAAAGCCCCTCCAACCACGTGCTTAGGGCTGTTGCAACGCGTGTGGTGTGGGTCCAGGCCATCCAGTGCCCACCCTCTTGGATATCCACTAGCTGGCGATTGTCACGCCCTCGGATCAGGCGGGCGCCGTGAGCTCGATGGAAGTGCGACTCGTTGTCACCCCATAGGGCAAGAACGGGGCACTTTACGGCGTCGTAGCGTCGTGGAAGGGTGGGAAGGGCGCGTTCATAGTCGCGGCACATCTTGGCTAGGTGACGTCGAACGGGACTCGCTGAGAAGGCGGTCCACAGGTCGTCGTCTAAGGCGTTGGGCAGTGTCCAATCACTGGGCAGGAACGTGGCCTTGCACTGACGGTAGACCACACGCGGCGACACCATGAAGGCCAGTGTGGACAGGCCAGCTTTGCGCATGATGCGGATTTCAGGACTCGTCGGCTCGTCATCGAACAGCAGGCTGTTCATGACGGCGACTCCGCGGACGCGTTCGGGGTAGCGCGCGGCGAAGCACAGAGCGGGGGGAGCGCCCATGTCTGAGCCCACCAGCACGACCTCATCGAGCCCCCATGCATCCAGGATATCGCGTAGGCGGCTCGCTTGGGCATCTGGATGCAGGAGGCCCCCCCAAGGCTCGCTCTTTCCGGTTCCGGGCCAGTCGAACAGGTAGCCCGTATGCGAGTCGGCGAGCTGAAGGGCCAGACGGCCAGCGATATGCAAGGTATCAGGATAGCCGTGGAGGAAGACTATGGGTGGGCCTTGGCCAACGGTGGCCATGCGTAGCTTGTGGCCGCGAATGTCCATGACTTGTGTTGGGAGTAGCGTCTTGTCCGGTTCCGGGACTGACTCTTGGCCAATGATGCGTCGGACGACGGCACGGGCCAATCGCAGCGGGGCAGACGGTGGCACGATGTGTGGAAAAGCGCGCGTGTCCATGTCTGGGACGAAGGCTGCACCGCGTCCACTTGCATGAACGAAGACGGGCTCGGCTAAGTGGGAGAGCAGCCGGTTGAAGTGCGTACGGTCGGGTCCGCGCCACCCCGAAATGGGCGTGTTTTCGCCGACGACGGTGAGCGACGGTCGCGGGTCTCCGAACCAGTCCACTGCGCAGCTCATCAGCTTGTGGTCTCTGAGCGACCCACCGATGTGCTCCGTAGCCACAACGTCCAGCGAGAGTGGGTCGGTGCTTCCGTACAGGCGGAAGGGTTGGCGGGGCTGGGTGCAGGCAATCATTCCAAGCAACCCGTCCGGTACGTCTCGCCAGGCGTCGAGAAGCACAAGGTCTGGTGGGAACGCGTCCAAGGTCATCAGGTTTGCCGTGGTGCGGTCTGCGCGTCGGTCTCCCCACAGTGCGTCGTCGTGTCGTCCGTTGAGTCCTTCCACTGCCTCGAGGGTCAACATGGCGTCTGTGACCGGGTGGCCGCGTAGCTTGCCAAAGGCAATACGGACGTCTGCGTCTCGCCAGCTTCGACTAATGCTGTTGCGTCCTTGGCCGCGAATGTACGGATGGACCTCGAGCTCACTGGTGACGTCGACCACGGTGTAGTTGGGGTCGTCAAAGCCCAGGTATTTGGCGACGTTGTGCACGTCTCGAGCGCGGAAGAACCGGTCGTAGACGTTCGGGGTCTCGAGGACGGTGACCCGGGCGCCAGCGTGTACGCAGCGCTTGGCCAGAGCTGACAGCAGCTCCGGCGACACATAGGAAGATCGGTCCTTGCGGTGGTAGCCGTGCATGAACGTAGCGCGAATAGCAACGTGAACCGGCCCCTCTGCACGTGGGGGTTGGGCCAGCAACGCGTCGATTCCCAGCCGGTCTAGGACAGCATCCATGGCCGACTGTGCACTCTGCGAGGCGTTGCCTTGGTGGACATAGACGACCGCGCCTTTGCCGATGGGGTTGTTCCAGGCTTCAGCACTGGACTCTGGCGTGGCCAAAAAGCGCTGGCCGACCTCACCAATGCGGGTGCGCAACCACGACTCAGTGACCTGAACATGGACCTTGTCGTCGCCGTCAAACACGTCTGCCAGAAGGGTGAAGATAGCTGCGTGTCGGAGTTCGTCCTGCTCCATACGGAGGAACGCTGTGATGTCGTCGGCCCGAATTCCAGCGAGCTTACCGACCTCTGCCATGCGCGCCCAGCCGATGGCAGCGGTGGTCTCTGCAGCAACACTGAACAGGCAGAAGGCGCGGAAGCTGTCGAAGTGCAGGTGTTCGCGAGCACCTTGTGGGACCTGCCCGCCTAGAACTCCGGCGTACTCGATTAGTTCGGCCACGGTTCGAGTAAGTGGGGCTTCGCGCCAGCGGTAGTGTTGTTGGCGACTGCTGGTCCATCCGGCGACATGACCTGACGCATGCGTCATCCACGTTCGAAGCCGCAGCGGCAGGGCGCTCTCGTGTAACAACGTGCCGCGTATGTAGACGGCGTGCATCTCTTCATCGCGCCACGCCCAGCCAATGGCTCGCACCACTTGGTCGCGGATGTTTTCTGGGACGCCCATGCGTATGAGGCGCGGCTGGATGATGTTCGGGTTGTAGGCGACGGTCACGAGCTTCTCTCGCTCTAAACCGACCAACCACAACTCTCGGAGCTCCTCGCGCGGGCGCCCAGCGTACGTGGTTGCCCATGCATCAATTTGGGCTTGGAACTCGGCGACGACGTCCATTAAGGGCAAGTGTATCCTGCCGCTGCTGGCTGGATGTGTGCGAACCCATCGCGGCTAGCGGAGGTAGTGTGCGGTCTCCGACCTACAAGCTGTATGAAGCGCTCAGTGTGACACCAGGATCGGACATGGCCGTGGTGAAGAAAGCGTGGCGCGCCGCGGCGCGTCGGCTTCATCCCGACCGCAATCCAGACAACCCCAACGCTAAGAAGCTGTTCAGCGCGGCGAGCGACGCGTGGGCGATTCTATCGGACCCGAACAAGAAGGCGCTGTACGACGCGCATG
>JBLHSN010000221.1:0-9952 GCA_047626195.1 Myxococcota bacterium | reverse complement strand
CTCATTGCACCCGAACGTGGTGGGGACATTGTGGTGTTGGCGGAGGATGGGTTGGCGTTTCGCGGAGGTCGATTTGGCGGCTTGCGCAGGGTCTCTCACTGCGTGGAAATTGCTGCAGATCGACGACGTCGACTGTGGGGAGTTTGCCTGACCTGAATGGGGAGTTTGCCCGAGCCTCGACAACTGGCATGCCGGGCGTCCGTTGTGCGGCAAAGGTCAGTGAGCGGGCTTTGCCTGCCCGGCAGGAGGCAGAAACCGGTGCACTGCCTGGTAGGCGTTCTCCTGGTACTCTTCGTTGTCTAGATCGGCGAAGATTGTCGCTTGGTCGACCAGTTCACCGCTCGTGCTGGGCCATGGGCTCGCGTAGAACCTGCCCGAGTCGTAGCTATCGTCGGTGAGCACCTTAATGTACCGCTCGGCGCCGTCTTCCAGTCCGTGGGCACGACCGAAGAGGGTCATCAATGGGAAGGCGATTCTCTTGAACATGAAGCGCTGGAATGGTCCGACCTCTTCGGCCGCGTTGGTGCCGGTCGTCATGCCAGGACTCACCGTGATGAAGCGGATATCGGGGTGTTTCCTGGACATTGAAGATGTCCATAGGGTACCAACATACTTGACCAGCCCGTAGGCCCCCATGGCGTCGAACTTTGGGAACATGGAGCCGTCGGCGATGGTAGCGAACTCGTCTATTGAGGACACTTTCAGCGCTGGCCTGGCCATTCGCATGGCGGGAATTCCACGGGAAGCCTCGGAACCCACGTACAACACGGTACCGCGAAGCTTGCCGGCGTCAATGAGGCCTTCGACGAGGGCGACGTGGCCGAGAACATTCACCGCGAATGAGCCGATTACGCCGTCCGCAGTGAGGTCGCCGGCAGTGGAACCGCCCGCGCCGCCTGCGTTTAAGATGACTCCATCGACTGGACCCTGAATCGATTCCACTGCGGCATGCACGGTGTCAAGATTCGACGTGTCGATTCGGACGAACTCGAAGATTTTCTTGCCGGTGGACATCTCAAGCTCGGCCTTGGCCGCGGCGGCCTTCTCTTCGTTGCGACAGCCCAAATAGATCTTCTTCACCCCAGGAACCAGCGCTAGCTGACGCGCAGCATCCTTGCCGAGGCCGGCGTTTGCACCTGTGATGAGTACGGTTTCGATGGCAGTCATAGTCGTTGCTCCGTGTTGCCCCTGGGGAGTAGTAGTTATAGACACTGCTGTCCATAACTATCTAGACATTACTGTCCAAAACGGCTATGAGGCATTTATGGCAAGACCACGTGAGTTCATTCGGACGGAGGCACTGCAGAAAGCTATCGAGGTCTTCTGGACCCACGGCTACGATGCAACGTCGATGACCGATCTGCAGAAGGGACTCGGAATCGGCCGCCAGAGTCTGTACAATACGTTCGGCGACAAGCATCAGCTGTTCCATGAAGCGCTGGACCACTATGTGTCGATGAGCGAGGCTGACTTCGCATGCCGCTTTGACGACGAAGCAGGCATTGAGGTCATCCGAGAACATTTCCGGTTGTCCGTTCAGCAACTCACCGCGGGGGAGCCACGCCGGGGCTGTCTCATCATGAATACGGGCATTGAGCGCGCGCCTCATGATGCGCACGCCGCGGCGCTGGTCGAGCGGGGTCTAGGCTGTATGCATCGGAGCTTCTCGCGGGCCCTTCACAACGCGCGCGACCGTGGTGAAATCGCTGGCGAGATGGACGTCGAGTCGGTCGCTGCTGCGCTCACCGCTCAGAATGCTGGTCTGGCCGTGATGGGACGAAGTGGCGCATCGGCAGAGCTGCTGTTGCGGTCGGCCAACGCGATGCTCGATGCTCTGGTCGGCGCGGCTCGTTGAGAGGACGGGCCGCTTTCGCATGGGTCAGGCGCTGCTCTACTTGGTGGCCGCATGAGCGACCGGCACTGCTGCGTGGTGAAGCGATTGCCACAACTCCGGTGGCGGACGTCTTAGGTGATAGGCAATCGCATCGGAGAAAAGCATGAAGTTGCTCATCGAGATCTGGCACACGTCATTGGTGGCTGGAAACGAAGTCCGGCACGTTGTGTTGTTCACTGCGGTTCTGCTCACTGGATTCATTGTGAGCAAGCTGCTGCATATTTTCGCCAATAGCCAGTTGAAGCGGTGGACTGAGCGGAGCAACAACGGCTTCGACGATGAGCTGCTCGAGGCCCTCGGCACGCCGGTTTACTACTTGGCGCTTGGCCTCACAGTGCGGATGGCGTTCGAGTTCTTAGTCCTGCCCGAGTTCTTGGGAACGCTGTCTACCAACGCAATTACCGTGGTCATCACCGTGTTTATTGCCTGGGGTATCACCCGCGTGATGGACGCCGTGCGCGTGGTTTTTGTGATGCCCTTCGTCGCTGCCAGCGAGACCAAGCTCGACGACCAACTGGTGCCCATTGCGGACCGTACGCTGAAGGCCGTCGTCTGGTGCTTGGCCATCCTGATTGTGTTCGGCAATCTGGGCTACGACATCCTCTCACTGCTGACGGGTCTCGGGATTGGTGGGTTGGCGGTGGCCATGGCTGCTCAGGCGACCCTCTCCAACCTCCTGGGCAGCGTGACCATCTTCGCGGACCAGCCCTTCCAGGTCGATGACCTGATCACCGTCAGTGAGCACCAAGGCGTGGTCACCGATGTTGGACTTCGTGCGGTACGGGTGAGGACGTTCGAGGGTTTCACGGTGACCATCCCCAACGCGAGTGTGGTTAGCCAACCGGTGGTCAATCACACTGTGGAGGGTCGTTGGCGCCGTGCGCAGACCATCGGGTTGACCTACGATACCGGTATCGACAACATAGAGCACGCCATGGATCTGCTGCGCGGCATCCTGATGGACCATCCAAAGGTCCACGGCGACACTGTACGTTTCACCGCTTTCGCAGACAGCGCTCTCGAGCTGACGTTCATCTACTTTGTGGACCACGGCTCGCTCGATCACTTCCTCGAGATTCAGAGTGACGTGAACTTGGCGATTAAGAGGCAGTTCGACGAAGCTGGGCTGGACATGGCCTTCCCAACGGTAACCCTGGACCTTCCAGCGAGCCTGCTGCGCTCGGCCTAGGCCCCATTGCGGTGTGAGCCGGAGGAGGCCTAGGTCGACGCGCTGGCTCAGGCCGGAATGACTTCGAGGACAATCTTGCCCTTGGCTCGGCCTGTCTCGCTCTTCGTGTGGGCTGCGCGGGTCTCTGACAGGGGGAAGACCGAGTCGATGATGACCCGGACGGTGCCGTCGTCGACTAAGCCAGCGATGCGACTGAGATTGTCGCGACTGGGCTGAACCATGAACTGGTTGCCAGTGGCTCCCACGGCGGCGAGCGCGTCTGCGTCTGGAGTGCCGACCACTGAGACCAAGCGACCGCCTGTTTTCAGCAGTGCGACGGACCGGGCCTGTGTGTCGCCTCCAATGGTGTCAAAGACGACATCGACCTTGGCCAACACGTCCTCGAACTGCTGGGAGCGGTAGTCGACGAACTCGTCTGCGCCCAAGTCCCGACACAGAGCCTCGTTGGGAGCTGAGGCGGTTGTGATGACATGGGCGCCGGCCCACTTCGCGAACTGGACAGCAAAGCTGCCTACACCACCGGCACCGGCGTGAATGAGGACGCGTTCGCCGGCCTTGAGTTTTGCATGTTCGAACAGGGCCTGCCAAGCGGTAAGACCCGCCAGCGGGATGGCCGCAGCCTCGTTGTGGGTCAGAGTCTTGGGTTTCGGCGCTACTTCCGAGGCGCGAACCACCAGGTACTCGGCGTAGCTGCCGTTGCGGGCGATGTCAGGCCGGCTGTACACCGCGTCTCCTACCAACACATCGGTGACGTCGGCGCCGACTTTTTCAACGACTCCCGACACATCCCAACCGAGGGTCAGCGGCATCTCGTAGGCAATCATCGCGGCCAGGTAACCGGCGCGAATCTTCCAATCTACCGGGTTGACCGCGGCGGCGTGCACCCGAATGCGGACGTCGGCAAGGCCGGGCTGTGGAAGCGGTGCATCCTCATAGCTGAGGGTCTCGACGTTGCCGTAGTTGTGGATACGAATGGCTTTCATGGTGCAGTCCTTTGGTTGCTTGATGACAGCTACTTAGGCGCAGTGGTATCGGTCGCAATGACCGTGAATGGGATAAACCATCCCATCGGAGGGACAATGCAGGATGATCTCAACCATCTGCGTGTGTTTGTCGAAGTTGCACGCCAGGGCGGATTTGCGGCTGCGGCGCGAGTCTTGGATATGCCACGTTCCACAGTGAGCCGCTGGGTGAAGGAACTGGAGGAGCAGCTGGGTGCTCGGTTGCTGCAGCGAACGACCCGTAGGATTCAGCTCACCGAAATCGGGGAGGGGTACTACGAACGAGGACTGCGAGCCGTGGAGTCGGTCGAGCAAGCTCAAGCGTGGGTTCGAAGCCACACCGAAGTGCCAACCGGTACCCTTCGTGTGACCACGTTCCAGATGTTTGCAGACACCCTCCTCGGACCCGTCTTGGTTCACTACATGGAGCAGAATCCGAGCATGTCCGCGCAGGTTGTAGTCCATGAGCGCGACGTCGACCTGGTGGATGAGCGAATCGATCTGGCGATACGTATCGGCAGCTTGACGGACTCGTCGCTGGTCGCGCGTAAGCTGGCTGACATGGGGGGGTGGATGGTGGCAAGTCCAGTATATCTCTCGGAACATGGCACACCGACACACCCTAGTGAGCTCGCTCAGCACTCGAATCTGATCTACCGACATGACCAGGAGACGGTTGTGCTGCCGTTCGACCGCGGTCAGGAACAGCTGGAAGTGGCTCTCCCCAGTCGTTGTGTGGCCAACAGTATTGAGCTGGTTCGCCAGCTGACCATCGGCGGTCTGGGCATCGGTTTCCTACCGCCCATGCTCGCCCACCATGACGTCGCATCGGGCCGGCTGGTACGGGTGCTTTCGGACTGGAACACAGTGTCGCTGCCCATTTACGCCGTCTACCCGAGTCGCAAACATCTGGCGCGAAAGGTGCGGACCTTCGTAGACGTATTGGTGGACCATGTCACCTCGGAGACGGTGAACGGACCTCCGTGTCTATTGCGGTCGAACCTCCCAGCGTGAGGTCCAGTTCCCGTCGCAGACCCACGCCTGCGATGCGACCTAGTTCAGCTGCGCAAGCAACGTCGTCACAGCCAGCTTGCCGAGCTCGTTCGACGCCAGTGGGCTTGCACCGGTGATGAGCCTTCGGTCGACAACACAGGTCTTGTCTGCCTTCTTGTTCACAACCTTGGCTCCAAGCTCGGTGAGCTTCTCCTGCACTCGCCAGGGCATCGGTCCGGGTAGGTAACCAATCATCGGCGTCATCTTGTCGACTGAGTCGGGGAAGACCGCCATGTTGTAGCCGTCGTATAGGAAGTCATGACCTTCAAGCGTTGTGGCCAGGAACGAGCCTGGACCGTGGCACAGGCTGATAGTGAACAGGTCGTTTTCATGCGCCCATCGCAGCAGGGTTCCGACGTTCGCATCTTGTGGAATACCCAGCATTGCGCCGTGGCCACCGGGTACGAAGATGGCGGCGTACGAGCCGACATTGTCCTTGAACTGGGCGACGATGTCAGGGAGGGGTGTTGGGCTGTCGAAGTCGGACTTCAGTTGCTCGTAGATTCCCACGACCTCTTTGTCTTGTTGCGGCATAGCCCACATCTCGAAGACGACAGGCTCTCCGGTCGGGGTGGCGATTTCGAAGTCGAAGCCGGCATTCCGCAGGTGTAATAGCGGCAACAGAGCTTCGATTGGGTGGTTGCCCGTGGAGAACTCAACGCCGTTCTGCATGGTCATGTTCTTCTGTTCGGTGAAGATGACCAAGATCTTGGACCGATCGCCTTCATACCGTGGACCGGCGACTTTTTCGAAGTCCGAGACCTTCGACGTCGACAGCATCAACGCCACCTTCGACGGCCGGAAAGAGCCGTCTGGCTCTAGTTGTGGAGCGATTCCTAGGAGCGATTTGAGCATGGCTGTTCCTCTTGTTCGCTGTCTGTGTAAAGCTTCTTGGTGTCCATGAGTATGTCCATGGGTAGGACAGAGTCGTTCAAAATTGAGACAATATGTCTGCCCCTGTCCGACTCGTCCATCACAGCCCCCGGACCGCGCCTAGCTGAGACCAGCGACGATTGCTTCGGTCTTCGTCCACAGCTTCTCGGCGAGCACCGCGTCTCTGGCGAAAGTGCTGCTGTTGGAGGGATTGCTGTCTGCCCAGTACATGCCGGTTTGAGTGGCGGCTGTGGGATGGGTCGCGACGAGGCTTTGGGTGGCGGCGCCTTGGGGGATGGTCTTGAGAACCAGCGGGCTGAAGATAGGCATGAGCGTGCGCATAACCACGTTCATGTGGCGTCCCAGGTTGGTCATGATGACGCCGGGATGAATGGCATTTGCGGTCTGGCCCGGCTTCATCTTGCTCGACAAGTGCGTGGCGAAGAGGATGTTGGCGAGCTTGGACTGGCCGTACGCCCCCCATGCGCTGTAGCCGTTGGCTCCTGCGAGGTCGTCTAGGCGAATGCCTTCGGAGTACGTGCCGGTGTGGGCTGTGCTGGACGTCATGACTACGCGGCCGTCGTCTGCCAGCTGGTCGAGCAGCCCGGTCACTAAGATGAAGTGGCCGACGTGGTTGGTGAAGAACTGCGCTTCGTAGCCATGCTGAAGTTCGAGGCTAGGCAGGGCCATAATGCCGGCGTTACACAAGATGCCGTCCAGCGTGTGCCCGAGGTCTTTGACCGTCTGGACGGCGGCTCGTACGGAGCTTGGCTCCGATAGTTCGCACACCAGTGGCACGGCGTTGGGACCGAAGCCAGCGCAGGCTGCCTTGGCCTTTTCGATGTTTCGGGCCGCACCAATTACGCGAGCGCCGCGAAGTCCGAGCACGCGAGCCGTCTCTTGACCAATGCCCGAGTTGCAGCCGGTGAGCAGGTAGGTCTTGCCGGTGAGGTCGAGACCGGATGTCACGTCCTCCGCGGTGGAGGTGTATCCAAATCCGTTGGGGCCTTTACCCTTGAACAAGCCAATCAAAGACATGTGTGTATTCCTGGTAAGCGCCCTAGTTTGGGCATCGATTCATTAAGTGAGTGCTGGGTAATCGGTGTAGCCACTGGCGTCGCCGGAGTAGTAGGTGTCCCGGTTTGGCTCGGCAAGTGGGGCGCCCTGGCGGAAGCGTTCGGGCAGATCTGGGTTTGAGATGAACGCTTGGCCAAAGCTGATGGCATCGGCTTTGCCGTCGCGAATCCAGGCAGCGCCAAGCTCGGCGGTGAACGCACCGTTTGCGACGTAGGGTCCGTCGAATGTCTCGCGCAGCATGGGGTGCAGGCTGTTTTCGGCGGGACCGCCCATCTCCACGCCTTCCAAGTAGGCTAGGCCAAGACCGTTGATGGCGCTGACGGCGGCGCGGAATGTGGTGGCGGGGTCACTGTCTTCCATGCGGTTGAACGCCCCGTTCTGTGGAGACAAGCGCACGGATACCCGATCTGCTCCCCACACACCCACGACCGCATCAGTCACTTCGCGCAGGAATCGAGCCCGGTTCTCGGGAGAGCCGCCGTACTTGTCAGTGCGCTGGTTGGCGCCGTCGCGCAAGAACTGGTCGATGATGTAGCCGTTGGCACCGTGGATTTGAACACCATCAAAGCCCGCCTCCAAGGCACAGCGAGCGGCGTGTTTCCAGTCGCCAATGACGCGTGCGATGTCGTCGACGCTCAGTGCGCGAGGCGTTGACAGAGGCTTCAGACCTTCGGGAGTGAACGCGTTTCCTGGCGATGCAATCGCCGACGGCGCGACGGGAGCTTGGCCGTTGGGCTGGAGGTCCGTGTGGCTGATTCGACCGACGTGCCACAGTTGGCACGCAATCCGTCCACCCGCTGCGTGTACTGCAGTCGTGACCTCTCTCCATCCAGCAACTTGTTCCGGACTGTAGATACCCGGGGTGCGGATGTAGCCCACGCCTTCTTGGCTGATCTGAGAACCCTCACTGACAATGAGCCCGGCGGTCGCGCGCTGCCGGTAGTACTCGATGTGCAGGTCGTGCGGCGCTGTGTGCTCGTTGGCCCGGCTTCGCGTCAGTGGCGCCATGAGCACCCGATTGGGCAGGCTGAACGCACCCAACTGAACGGGCGAGAACAGCGGCGCGAGCGATGGGTCGACGAGTGAAGACATGAACTCTCCTGTGGTCGCCGGAGATGAGGACCAGGCGGCGTTCGTCACCCGATGGCTGTGTCGGTTTATGTCCCGGTGGTGTCGGGTAAAACAAGCCTGTCCGACGGGTTGCGAAGGTCGTCGAAAGGCAAAGGCTGTGCAGCGATTGGTGGAATCTTGGCCGCCGTGGTTTGCAGTGCGAGACATGACGTCGGGGCCGTGCCAGTGGCCTCCGCGTATAGACCGTCGGATGTCCGGTGACGAGTCACTGGGTGGCCGTATTTCTGCGGCGTTTAGGAGGGCTTCGTGCGACAATGGGTGGGTGTAGTCGTCCAGGCACCACTCGCGTATATTGCCCCCCATTCCTCGAACATTGTAAGGGCTGACATCGATAGGGTAGGCGTTAACGATAGATGGAGACCCGCGGCCGGTGTGGCTTGCGACCATGAGGGTCCACGACGGGTCAAAGGTACTCACCCCAAAGGAAGGTTCTCGCACCGACGCCGCGTGCCGCTTTCTCCCACTCCCACTCACCCGGCAGGCGCCATGGACAGCCACTTTGCGCGGCTTGCCACTCGGCGTAGGCCATGGCACACCACCAGTCGACCAGCACAACGGGGTGGTCCAGCCCCATGAGGTCGCCATCAGCGTCGGGCGCCAGCTCGAACCCGCCGCTTGCGGTTCGACCCTAGCTTTGCGCTCCTAATTGTCCTTGCTGGCCTCCACGCTCACGTGTTGTCCGCCGCCCGGCGTCGTCTTCGTGACCTTGGGCGCCGAGGTCGTCTAGGAAGGCGATGTCGTCGCGACTCGTGACGGGAAACCGCTTGAACACCATGTCATGGAGCCATTACCGGTGTGGCGGCAAGCTCTGCCCAACGTCCGAGTCGATTCCAGACTCGAACCATCCCGCCGGAATGTAGCAGTCGTCTGGGCCGAGGTCGCCAGTCGTCGGTTCTTGACCCCATATTTGTGAAGCAGTACTTCGGCGGGAGGGGGGGTGACCAGCGTGAGGGCTCCGGTACCCGTGAGGTAGGCAGCGTGCTCGTGGGTACGGTCATGCTGGCAGGAGGAGGGTGGCCCATTCTGACGCTGTAGCAGGTGCGCGACTCTGCTCCGCGGCCTTGTGGTTGACTTGGTGGAAGGTCGTGAGTCGCTCGTGAGCTTCGGGGAGTTCGGGCGCATAGTTCAACGCCGTTCGCAGCATCTCTCTGTATTCGAGCTCTCGTAGATTGGCATCGCGCTCGAGCTGTGTGTCTTCGTCCGCCATGGCCCAGCCGGGTGCTATGATGTCTTCAGACACTGAAGGCTGACGCGGCGCGAGGTGGTGTGTGGCTTGGTCGCTTAAGACCGTTGCTCGGGCTCGCAGCTCACCGGCTAGCGATAGGATTTCGTCCGCTTCCTGAACGATTTGTAGTGCCTTTTCACGCTTCTTGGCGCCATCGAGCCATCTCATGATGTTGTCTGCAAGCTCGGCTGTGCTGGCGTATCGGTCGCTCTGTTCGCGAGCCATCGCGACTCGACAGATGTTGGCCAGTTCGCCAGGTATGGCCTGCCCATTGGTGGTTTGGAGCCGTCATGTCGGCCAGACCGGGTGGCGGCCCGAGCAAGACCTGTGTGTGGACCGAACGTCTATCGGTGCCCTCGTACGGTGGGCGTCCCATAAGGAGTTCGTACAGGATGGCTCTGAGCGAGTAAATATGGCTGCGAGCATTGATTTGGTCGATGTGTCCACGCGCCTGCTCGGGTGGCATGTAGGCGGGCGTAGCGGAGACCGTTCCCATGCGCGTGGCGTCT
>JBLHSN010000220.1:0-9958 GCA_047626195.1 Myxococcota bacterium | reverse complement strand
GCCAAGACCTGAAAGCGGGCCTTGTTGGGGTTGGTGTCTGCGATTCGGGCCACGGCGAGGGCACGACTTCGCTCGTACAGCGCCCGGTGGTCGTCGGAGAGCTCCACGCGGTGCACAACCGACGTGCGTGCAGGGAGCTCCGGGGCGACAACCGCCTTGGTGCGACGCAGCAGGAATGGCGTGAGCATCTTCGCCAGAGCACGCCTGCGGTCGCTGTCTCCGGAATCGATGGGCTTGGCCCAGTTGTGCTGAAAGGAGGCATGGCTGCCAAGCAGACCGCTCGCACTGCACGCCATTACGCTCCACAGGTCGTCTACGTGGTTCTCGACCGGGGTTCCCGACAGGGCCACGCGGAAGTCCGCGTTGAGGGAGATGGCGGCCTTTGCACGCTGACTGGCGGGGTTCTTGAGCGCTTGCGCTTCGTCGAAGATGGCTGTGTGAAAGACGTGTTCAGCGAGCGCCTCAGCGTCGCGGACCAAGATTCCGTACGACGTCACCAGCACCGTGTTGGCGCCGAGACCGGCCAAGAGCTTCTCGCGCTCCGAGTCCCGATACGACAAGACCTTGAGCGACGGTGCAAACTGTTCCAGCTCAGCCATCCAGTTGAAGCCGACAGACGTTGGTGCCACGACAAGAGCAGGGCCGTCCTGTGCGCGACGAAGCAACAAAGCGATGCTCTGAATCGTCTTTCCGAGGCCCATATCGTCTGCGAGAACCGCTCCTGGAGCCCAGTGAGCGAGCCGTGCCAGCCACTCGAAGCCCTGTTTCTGGTAGCTGCGTAGCGTGCCGTTTAGCGCAGTTGGAACCAGCGGTTGCAGTGCGGATGCTTGGCGCACACGGTCCGTTGCCTCTAGCCACTCGGGCACGCCGTCGACATTGGCGCCAACCTCTTGCAAGGCGTCGATGAGCGGAACGTGCACCGCGGACAGAGCAGCCTTGCCACCCGATTGTGTGGCGTTGATGCCAGCGAGCGCTTCCCGTAAGGCGCTGTCTAGCCGCACGTAGCCACTGCTCGTACTTATCCAGTCGAGTCCGTCATCAACGGCGGACAGCAGGGCGCTTAGGTCCACGTCGCCAGTGTCCGTGCTCGCGCTTCCTTCCAGCCGGAACCACCCACGGTCCTTGCGAACCCGAACGCTCACAGAAGACGCCGTGATGGTCGACGTCGTAGGCAGAGAGCCGTCGATTTCGAGTCGGTGCTCCGTCTTTGACAGGCTGCTGACGGCGTTGAGCGCCTGGGTGAGGTCGTCGGCTACCCAACTAAAGGGCTCGACTTCTTGGGTCAGCCCTAGCGATTGGGCAAGCGCGTTCGCGACCTGGACCTCGGTGGACAGGGAGCGTTCGACGAACACCGGCTGGCCGTCTCGCAGCGCATGAACGGTGTCGGCGCCTGAACCTGGTAGACAGGTCGGTAGCTCGGGAAGGGGGCGCACACCGATGGACAGCCACAGGCCGCCGTCGAAACGCGCACGAACGACCAAGCGACTGTCACCGGTGACCTTCTTGCCGCGAAGCTCGTCGCCGAGAGTGACGTCGACGAGGGCACCTAGTGCGGGAAGTCGCGCGAGCAGTGGAGCTGCGGCGCCATGGTCGACCTTCGAGAACGTGGTTCCCATGGACACCATGACCGAGCGAAGGGTGGGGGAGCAGGGAACCGCCGTCACCCCGCTGGTGTCGGACATCACAAAGCCGTCTTCATCGGTCGCGGCCAACTCCACCGCTTCGAGCAGGGGTCGCGTGTCGACGACCTGTCCACCGAGCGACCACCTCACGGTAATGTGGGTGTCTGTGCGGTCCATTAAGATGCCGAGAGTCGCCGAACGAACAGGCACGGTATCGGTCACGCGGGAGGAGTAGGGCATCACCCGCGGGTGGCCAATGAGTGCTCGCGCAATCGAGTAGCCGCAGCTTCCTTCGGGTGGCTCTCGCCGAAACTGTCGAATGATCACGGCGTCTGCGGGGTCGGCCAGGGAGTTGAGCAGAGAGGTGTACAGCGTCTCTTTGCGCGCTCGGTACTGGCCGCGCTTGTTCATGACGGCACTACCCACCTCGAACGCCGGGCTTGCGCCGTTCATGTTGTAGCGAAAGACGACCACGCGCCCGCTGTCTACGGGCTGTGTGGGACCTTTGAGTTGCCGGTCCACCCGCAGAAGGACGCGGTGCCAACTCGGCAGGTTCACCGCCTCTCTCAACGCTTGGGCCTGGGGGGAGTCTTCGTGTAGCGAGCCTAGTGCTGCGTACAAGAAGGCCGTCCCTAAGGTTCGATTGTATGCGGTGGCGTGCAGGTTCCAGGAATTGTGATTCGGGGATTCCGGGACGAGTCCTGGCCAACCGGGCAACAACGGCACGCGCATACCGGCACCGGTGATCTCTGGTCCGTCGGGGTGGCGAACGCAGGGATGGGTCAGGTACAGGCCGACCTGTCCAGCCAGCACCTGGGCGTCCAGGGTCGCGATGGCCGTTGTAGACCACTGGCTCACAGCGTCGTCGATCAATGCTTCGCGGACGCGTTCGCGGAGGGCGTTGTACTCACCCACCCACTTGGCGGCGCTCTTGCCGGTCCTGACCAGCGCTCGCAGGACGAGGCCATGACGTTTCGCGCGCATCCGCGGCGAGTGGTCGTGCTGCCGGAGCAGGACCGATACTTGGCTACTGCGTATTTCGGAGCCTTGAAGTAAATAGTTTTCCTCGCGGGAGGTGGCCACGGGGCCGAGGGCCGCAAGTGGACTGCCGAGGACCCAGGCCATGTTCCTGTCAATGCACCACAGTTCGATGTCGTTGGAGTCGGCTTGTTCCAGCTCGGTGGGTATGGCCTCGTCTGCGGATGAGGTTGGGAACTCTCGCAAGTCGTCGGTCACCGCCAGGGCGACGATGTCGCGGATGCGTTTCGGGACGGAGGTGTGAGTGAGCGCTTGCCACACACTGACGCCACCCTCGTGACTGCGAGATGTGTTGATGAGAAGGTGGCGGTCACGAATAGATAGGACATCAGAGTTGAGAATGGAGATGTCCATGCTCAGGATGTCCGTCTTGCCGGACTGCAACAGGTGCTCTGCGAGCTCGGCCGGCTTCATGGGCTCCTCCTCTTCGTACACAGGGAGCTAGTCGTTCAAGTGTGTCTGGGCGACCCTGATTCGTGGGTGTGTTCGCTAGTCCGAGACGGTCTCACGCCTAAATAGACGCCCTGCGGAGGCTCGATGAGCGATTCCGCAACGGGCATTGACTGTGGTAGCGACACTCCTACTGGATTCGTCAGATACGCACCCGGATGGCCCCTGTCTGAGCCCTGCGAGGCGGTCCGCAGCGAAGTGGGCGTGGCGCAGGGATTGTTGGGGGTACCGCTTTTTCTCTTGGATGACTAGACGCGGATGACCACATTGGGCCCCCGCTGTGTATGGACAATGAGCCTGTCCCATACGCTCCGCGACGCACCAACGTCAGGGCTCTCCTCAGGGTGAGCGCCGGCCGGGGTCGACGAACGGAGTCACGAATGCCCTGACCCTGGTTTGTGGTCCATGCGAGTTGATAGTCAGAGCTGTGTTGAACTTGCGGCTAACAAGGTGGCTGAAAACTCAGCCGGTGTGATGTCGCCCTGTGAGCTGTGTGGACGAATGGTGTTGTGCTCATCACCGAAGACTTTCGTAAGCCCTTTGGCCTTCGCCAGCGTCGTGAAGAGTTCGCGGTCTAGTGGGTCGTCCCATAGTTTTCCATTGAACGATTCGCAGTAGCCGTTCTCGCAGGGAGAGGCTGGTTTGATGTAGAGCCTCGCCACGCCAGCGGTCTTCAAGAATCGCTGTACAACGGCAGCCACAAACTCCGGACCGTTGTCAGAACGGATGTGCTCGGGCACTCCATGAGCCGCGAAAAGGCGGGCCAGCACCTCCACCACGTCTTCGCCGCGAATGCTTGGCGCACAGTGAATGGCCAGCGCTTTGCGGGTGTACTCATCGATTACGATGAGCATCCGCAAGCGTCGACCATCGAGCGTCTGGTCAGAGACAAAATCGTACCTTCACACGTGGTTTTCACGTTGCGGGCGATGGCGAATACAGCCATTACCGCTATGCCCCAAGCGAGGTCGTGGATGTCTGGCAGCCGAACTGCGTCTGCGGTCGCCTTGTGGGGCCGATAGCGGGCGCTAGAGCGCGCGAGGCCCACAACGCGGCATCTGCGTCGCTCCGAGGAGCTTGGCAGGCTCTGCGCCAGCTTGGAGACCGCCGCGCGTTTGCGGGCGGCCGTCATGCTTTTCCCTCGATGACATCCTTTGCCATGGCGAGGTCCAGCGCCATGTCCGCCACAATGAGCTTGAGTCTTGCATTCTCCTTCTCGAGGTCACGCAGGCGTCACACTTCAGTGCGCCGTACGCCCCGATACTGGCGGCGCCATCGATAGTAGGTCTGTTCGCTGAACTCCAGCGCAGTTAAAACCTCCGCAATAGAGGATTTTGCCCTAGAAGAATATCCGCTGGTCGGAGCTTCTCAACAATCTGTGCGGGTGTGTGCTTCATCGTGCCCGTTTCTGTGTTGATGGCTAGTGTTGTTGGCTGGCTTCACAGCGAAGCGGCCGGCCGACAACACCTGCTCGGTGGGCTCGACTATCAAATCACGTGGCACCGTTAACGGGTTGCAGGCCAGCTACCGTCGAAAGTACGCGATCAGGGTACTCAATGATGCAAGTTCGTCCAAGAGACCGCCCACTACACGGACCGGGAAGCGAGTGTACGATGAGGCTGTGAAACGGGCGCTCATCCTACTGTGGGAGGCTTCAGATCGCATCTGTGGAAGGCGTCTCAAGGCGCTGATTCCCGCACGGGTCGAGGCAACGGAGCGGCACGGGTATCTGAGCCTTTATGGGACCGTCCGAGCCAAGCTGCTGACAGTGATTGGATCTACAATAGACCGCCTTCTTCAACCGGTTCGCGCCGGCGGCACAAAGCGAATGAAAAGACCTCTCGCTGTGCGCGGCCATGTCCCATTCGATCAGTCGCCGATTGGGATGCCCCCGCTCCGGGCTGCATGGAGGTGGACGTGTTCGCCCATGGTGGAGGGAGTATGTCTGACTCGGTCAGCCATACGATGACATTGACCGACATCGCGTCGGGATGGACGGAGTGCGTGGCGCTCGCAGAGAAAGACTCCGGCCTCGTGGTCGATGGCCTCGGGCGCATGGCTGCGACAATGCGCTTCCCTCACCAGGGAATCGATACCGACAGTGAAAGTGAGTTTAGAACCGCTTCCGCGCTGGCGTTGTGCCAGAATCAGAACGTCGAATTCACCAGGTCGCGCACGTCGGTATGCGAGTTCCCGACTCTTCTCGAACGTCTTCCAGCCCTCCTTCAAGTTGCCCAGCAAGACGCGTGTTGGAGGTAAGATTCGGAAGAAGTACGCCAGTCCGAAACCCCTGCTGTCCGCTTGCTGCATCTGACACGGTCGATGAGGAGATGCAGCATCGTTTGCGGGCTGTGATGGTGACACTTGACCTGCTGAAGCTCCTCGACGAAATCCATTGCTTCCAGCAGCTCTCGCCAGTGGGGAACCGTCGCGCTTTCCGGTCTGCAATTCTGATCTCGACCAGTTCCTAGCTAGCTTGGGTACGGCATGGCGGGCAGGTGAGGTCCGCCCCACGTACCAACCCACACCTCAGCGAGCGCGCCACTGGCGAACTCGCGATGACCCCTTTGCGCGGGTCTGGCCCGAGGTGGTCACCTGGCTCGAGCGGGAACCAGACCGCACTGCGAAGGAGGTGTTGCCCCGACTGATCGATGCACACCCAGGCGCATACCAAGCGGGTCAGCTGCGTACCCTCCAACGCGGGTCAAGACATGGAGACGGCTCGCAGCCCAACGCCTCATATTCTGCGAAAGTCGCAAGATTCCGGAAGTAGCCGATTTGGAGGCCTCCACTGCACCACAGCGCTCCGGTGCGATTTCCGGTGAGGCAATGCGGTAAGATTCTTGGGTGAGGCAACACGGTGGGGAGTTCTAAGTGTTGTTGGCCAACCGGTGGTCGCCATGCCTGTAGCGCTGAGTACGGGGCGCTGAGGACGCCTAGCCCACGGAGATCTTGACCGGCCCCCCGAGCCTCGGGTGGCGGGGCTGTGATGAAAGGGATTAGTAGCGACTCGGCGGGTGTGCTGGTCTGGTGACAGCCCCGGTTTTCAAACCGGTCTTGAGGCGCTCTTTGGTGAGTTCGATTCTTATGACTCGCGGCCAAATCACTCAGGCAAATGACCCGGATGCAAAATGCGAATGGAATTGTGGCAACAAGTAGACTGGCAGTATCGGCCGAAGAAGCTTGGGATGAGGGCTTTCGCCCGTTTGTTTCGCGTGAAGATGGGCAAGTCGAAGGTGCTGCAGGATATCGGCCCCGCACTTGCCCGTAGCAAGCATTGGGTTGACTTTGACCAGCACGGTTCTGTCTACGGGGCAGTAAACGAACTGGTGGGGCACCTGGTAGACACCTATGGTCTCGGGCTCGTTATGAAGGACGGTGCACTTCACACGCTGGATGGAGAACGGAGCTGGGATCTGCCGGAAGACCACAAACTGGCCGCCAAAGCCATGGTAGCTCTCAGACAGGCTGAGCCGAGTCTGGAACCGCGCCCATATGTGAAGAACGGCGAATCAGACACCTTTAGCTGGGCAGTCTTCTCGAGTACGGACTGGGCTGAATTGGACGCCGGCGACCTCTACGCTACCCGAGCGCTCTTTCCGCTTAAGGGCAAGATGCCCAAGATGCCCAAGGTGCCCGAAGACGCGGCGCCGCATCGACAACGGGACCCGGCACATGAAGAGTTGTTGGCATGGGTTAGCGTGAACAAGGATGAACTGAAGGGTCAGCTTGTCGATGCCTTGGAGAAGCTGGAGTCCTCGGCACCAGACTCGACGGAAGAGCGCGATGCGATCAGCCAGATTTACCGAATTGGTCGCCGCGCTCGTCGGTAGACCAGCGTAGCCATACATCTACACGGCTTCCTCGGAGCCGTCTCATGCGTTGGCCAAGGCTGCGTTCCTTCTGGAAATGTCTGTCGCAATAGTTCCTGAGTTCACGAAGGTGGCTCTTGGGTTTACCCACCGTCACAGACTAGTGGCCGCCGCATGTTGCGAGTGCCGAGACGCTATGGGGTTGAGCGTTGGAAATGTGCCGTTGCGACGGGTGTGATTAATCAACCGGTTTCATAGCCTGCTCCTGGCCAATCCCAAAGGCCATCTGAAGTTGTAGCGTGAGTTCTGGGCTGTCCCAGAACTCCGCCCATCGGCCGGCGAGGGGCATCATCCGTGCGTTCCTGATGGTGAGTGCGTTTTTGGGGAGCCATCGCGCACCGGCGAGCTTGAGTCTCATCTGGCTGGCGATAGGATGAAAGGACGCCATTGCGGGGGAGCGTACAGACATTCCACGGGTTCGATACCTGGGAGAATCCATGTGGTCGGCGTTCTGGGAGACGTAGTGGAGCAGTTTGTTTAGGGCCTTGTCGTGCTTTTCGGGTACCGTCGTATCGTGTCTGGTCCCACCCAACTGGCCCAGTTGAATCCCAGCTCCGAAGACCGATAGGCAATCAGAGATGCCCACTTTGGCCGTGTCCCGTGAACCGTGGTGGGACACACGCATTGTCGGTGTCCTCGATGGGGGTACAAACACGCCTACGCAGCGTGAGACACGGCGAACGCCCGTGTCCCACGCCGACCTGTCAGGCGTTTCTGGGGTTTGCGTAGAGTGGGTGGAGTTGAAGAACGCGGCGCATGAGGTTGTCGTCGACGGTGTCTCTTCCCTGAACCACGGCGTCGACGAGCGCTTGTAGGGCGAGTTGATTGAGCTGTCTGGGCACGCCCTGCGATGCATTGAACAACGCCGTCACGGCCCCATCGGAGAACAGCTTTGTCGGTCCCCCTGCGGTAGTGACGTGGAAGTTTACGTAGTTCCTCGCATCCTCGATGCCGAAGGCTCGCAGTGGATGTACGTAGCTAAACCGTGTGCGCAACGGCACAAGGGTGGGGTCACGCAGGGTGTCGAGCAGCTGCTCGGTGCCAGCGAGCAGGATGCTGACGTGCTCGACGCCATCGAGAGCATGCGCGGTGAGGCGCCTGACGAGGTCCAAGGTCTCGGTACGCATGCCCTCCGCGTCATCCAAGATGAGCACGGGATGGATACCGTGCTCGTCTTCGTGGCGCGAGAGGGCCCCCGGCGAATCTCCTCGAACATGTCGGAGGCATGTCGGCGGGCGTTCAAGCCGAGGCGCCGTGCGAGCGCGCGTAGAAAGCCGCCGGCGGTGGTTGGAATTTGTCCGATGCGGTGGACTGCGTACCGCTCGTTCGGGAGCTCGGAGACGAGTCGTCGAAGGCTGATCGACTTTCCGACGCCGCTATGGCCCGTCACAAGGCCAATACCTCTGAGTTCGAGCCACAAGTGCAGGCCGTGTCGGAGTTCTCGCTGACTGCTCGAATCGTACATTTTGGACGCCGTCACGTTCTTCCGAAACGGGAGTCCGGTGAACCCGAAGTGGGCGGCAAGCCTTCGCTTTTGCGGGGGTGGAAGAGCTGGGGTGTTCATGAGGCCTCCCCAGCGTCAGTGATGCCGCGGAGAAGCGTAAGAACGTGCTGGTCGCTTCCTCCCAGTTCGATGGCCAGGTCTAGGCAAGGTTGGAGCGTACTGGCGTCATACGGTCCACAGCGGCGAAGGAAGTCACGGATGGCAGGCTCGTCGAAGACGGAGGGGACGACCCGGTCTCTGAGCAGCTCAACAAACCCATCGTCGTGTGCTTTGTGCTCCGCGAGTGCGCGAGCGATGGCGTCGTCTACGGGACTGGGTTGGTGCTGCTCGACAAGATGGCCGAGGTAGTCCGACGATGTCTCGCTTGGAGGCGTGGCGGGTAGCGCCAGGGTCTTGGACCGCCGGTGGCGGGTGACCTGGAACGGACTCACTCGTTCTTGAAAGGCGTCGTTGTGCCAGACCTCAACGACGTCCATCTCCTCGGGGTCGTAGCGCACTTCCACCTTCTTTCGTGCAAGGGCGGCGCGCGTCTGGAAGCGGGTGCCGTGAAGACGGAACACGCCCGTCTTGTCTGTGGTCCGCTGCGCGCGAAACAAGAAGGCATCCTTGAGTTGTCGTTCGCTGACCGGTCGTACCCGCGCCGCTCCTGCACGCCAGCGGTCCCAAGGCGTCTCGCCGGTCTCGCCGTGCACACGTCGGTTGTACTTGAGGTCCACCCACGCCCGGAAGGCGCGATTGAGGTCGTCGAGGGTGACGATGGATGAGGCGCGAACTTCCTCGACAACCGCAGCGCGACAGTAGCGATTGAAGGCCTCGATCTTGCGTGTCCTTCGGGTCTGTAGGGCTGTGTATGGAGGGTGACGTGGCTGCCAAGGGCCGCCGTGGCCTGGGCCATGTGTTGGCTCCGGTACGGCCCGCCGTTGTCATAGTAGACTCGCTTGGGAACGCCGTGTGTGCGGAGAGCCTCGCGAAACACAAGTTCAAGAGTCGGCAAGTCACCTTTGAATGCAAACCGACCCGACAGCAGCAATCGCGAGTGGTCGTCCAGAAAGGCATGCATCCACGCACGTCGCTGCTTGCCCGGGTCGGGCAGCCAAGGGCCAGCCATCATGTCCGACTGCCAGAGGTCGTTGGGGAAGGCCGCTTCGAATCGGTCGAGGTCTTGGGTTGACCCCTCGGCGGCTTTGCGGTCTGACAGTCCTTGAGCGTGCAAAACGCGATGGACCGTCGAGCGGGAGAGTAGGCCCGTCGGTACTTTTCCTAGAGCCTCTGCGACCTCGATGATGCGGTCCATAGACCGCGCGGGAACATCCCGCTTGAGTTGGCAGACACGTTCGATCTGCTCACCGGAGAGGACGTGTACGCCGCGTCGTCGCCGAGGCGCGTTTCCGAGTGCAGCCAGGCCACCACGTCGGTAGCGGCGGACCCACGCACGCAGGGTCTCTGCGGCAAACCGAACCGTTCGGCCATCG
>JBLHSN010000219.1:0-10036 GCA_047626195.1 Myxococcota bacterium | reverse complement strand
TTTCTCGCCATTTGTCAGGAGTAAGCTCAAAATCTCCCGAGTGTCTCTTTAGCGCAGCGAGGTACATCGCCTCCATTTGGTCAGCCTCTTCTTCGTTGCGGGACATGCCACGGACCTCGGCCTTCTGGTCAGCAAGGGCACCGGCGTTGTTCCGCTCTGCCACGCCGTCGGCCAATTCCGTTGTCCAGCTCTCAGCACGACCTTTAGCAAAGGTGAGCATAAACTCGCCGATTTGGTCATCATCCCAAGCTGAGCTCTCGAAGATATTGCCACTACTCACCCGTGAGGCACCTTCGGCAACCACTTGCTTGAACATGGCTTCGGTGATGTCTCCACGCAGAAACGCCAACAACGACTGCCGCTGGGCTTCCGCTTTCGGCATCGAGTCTTCTAGGCCAGGAATCACAGATGGACCGCTGCCCCCTTGCATTCGACGACGCGCAGCACCAACGGAGCGAGTGAACATCTCCTCCTTGCATTTCGCAATGAATGCCTCATCCATATTGTCGATGTACGTCTCGAAGCTGCGCTCTCCCTGAGCCCATCCGTAGTCGAACCCGTAGCTTAGAGCCGTCGGGTCGACCGCCGAGAATGCTGCATCGCTCAACGCGCTCAATTGGGCGGATGTCGCAGCTCGCATGGTCTGCCAGCCAATCTCTCCCAGAGCAGGACCAACGCCCGGAATACGCTTGGCAAGTTCATCAAACTTGTCCGAAATTTCCTTCAGCCGGTCCATCTTGCCCAGCACCGATTGCGCCATGGGTGATGATGCTGCGAAGCTCTTGAACAACTCGGAGCCCTTGGACGTCAGGCCAGCCATGGCCGTCTCTTTGATGATGGACCGAATGCCCTCCTTACCCAAGTCGTAGTCTTCGCCCTGGGCAGCTTCATTGATGAGCGCAACGGTGGTTGCTTGCGCACCCGCCGTAATCATGGCCGCTACCAATCCAGGACCACCCGGTCCAGTCAACGCTGTTGCGATGGCGCCAATAATGACAATGGCGGTCCATTTCATCACTTCCGCGCAGGTAGATTTCGCAGCCCGGTATTCCCCAATGTCCACATTGAACTGGTCGAGACGAGCCTGAATCGACGTTTGTTCTTCGGCTGTGATCTCACCAGCGAGTTCACCATCTTGGGCGGTTCCAGCCTCACCAACTTCACCGGAGTAAAGCGCGAAGCTGACAGCGAGTTGTTCATCCGTATTGGTGAAAAAGTCCGCGACAGAGGGCTGGTCCACTTGATGACGCGCAGCATCTTGCTGATGCGAATGAACAGAACGCGCTTTTCGGTCGACGCCATTCAGCATCGCGATGACCGGGTCATTTTCGGGAACGCCAAGCGATGTGGCGATTGCTGTCCCGGATATCGCTAGAATCGCTTTGCGAGCGGACATCTTGAAATCCAAGAAATCGCGAGCCGAAGTCCCATTCAACCACTCCCAACCATCATCATTCCGAAGCGTGTCCGCCAAGGTTGCGGAGACGTCCAATGGGAACATGCGGAAGCGGGCAAGAGCCTCTCCGTACTCAGCCTCTAGTACGGGATCAACGCAGCTATCCGCGGAAGCCGTCATGTACCGGTCGTAGACAGGTCGGTAGTCGGCGTACGCAGACTTGAGCGATGCCCCTCCTGCAACTTCGCCTGCGCGGTTCACATTCGACCAATCTCGGATGAGCTCGTCTTCACCTACGCCCGCGATGGCAGCGCTTACAACCTCTGACGAGTAGCCGAACGTTCCAAACGCAAACTTCAACGAAGCATCTGAGGGATCGATGCCACGCGTTAGTGCGCTGCGAGCAATCTCGTATATCTCATGACCGGCACCGAACTGCTCTACAATCGACTCGCGAACCCCAAATTCGTTCCAAAGCTTGGCTCGCTCAAGGTCGCCAAACAGTTGCTCTTTGACGTTTGGCAGAAGTGGGTCGGTTGCAACCTCCCCTTTCTCATTGAAGGCCTTTTGCAGAGCGGGAAAGAGCTGTACCGCTCCTTGAACCGCACCAAATTTCAAACGCGTTGAATGGACCAGCAGGAAACGCTGACGGTGACGCTCGACCAAAGCCGAGCTCATGCCCGACGAGCACACATTACCGAGCGGGTCATCCACCAACGATTGGTCTTGGCCGGTGGCTTCTTGTTCGGTCATTGGCGCAAACATGCGCTCTGACTCCGCCATTAAGTGGGCGAAGACCGGCTTTTGCTCGCGGTTGAGTTTGCCAGCCGTACTGTCCACCCAGACGCGGTCACGCGACTGGCGGTACAATGCCTCCATAGGCATGCCCAAAAGCGTTTCCATGAGGGCATCTTCGTCGAGTGACGAACCATTTTCGGCGACTGCTTTGTCGAGCTGGTAGTCGTACTCTTCACCCGGTGCCGCCGCGAGGATTCCCATCGCTGCGCCCATCTGGGACTGCGTCAACACGCCAGCAAGTCGCTGCATGAATGCCACATCGCGAATCTTGAGCTGGCGTTCTTCAATCGTCAGCGCCGCGAGCATGTCGAGCATGGCACGGCCGCGTGTGTTGTTTTCCAGGCCGACTTCAAGCTCGTCATCCTTCGTGCGTTCTCCACCATGAAGTACGAGCTGGCGGAGTGTCAGAAGGTCACCGCCACTGAATTCTTGAGCCAACGTCGCTTGCGTGTCGCCATCGAGAAAGATGCCTCGGAGCATGGACTGTTCGGACGCGGGCATTTCTGCAATGCCCCCGTTTTCAAATCGGCGTTTGACGTACTTGATGAACTGTTCCGTACCGGCATTGGCGCCTTCCTCATCTGAGCCAAAGTCCATCCAAAAGTGCCAGCCGCCGGCATCGTTCTCACGCAGGACGTCACCTAAACTGAGTTGGCCAGTGGCAGCTCGGTAGACGTGGTCGTAGACCTCTTGCGAGAACCCGGCGCGAATCTTGTGCAGCAATTCGCCGCTCGCCAATAGTTGGTCCAGCTCGGCCTGCGACGCGCGCATCACACACGCGATGAGCTGATCCTGGTCGCCATCCCCAATATGGGCTTGAATCTCCTCAGAGAACTCGTGGATACCGCCCCCTTCCAGGGCATTTGCGGCAGTCTCGGCGCCCTCGGTAAATCCGTGACGACGATGAATAAGGTATTCAACGTCAAAGCCATACAGTCGCCGAAAGACCTCACGGACGATTCGATTTTCTTCCGCTGAGCCTGACTGACCATTTGGTCATGAAAGCGCTCTGCCAAGTCTCGCATAGCGTCGGACAGGTCGGTCACGGTGGTTGAGACCCCTTCCATGTTTTCCGCACCCGCTTGACTGACCGCCTCGGACATCAAGCGGGCATTGGGGTCTAAACGGTCGCCAATGAGCTGAAGGGCTTCCCGGGCCAAAGCATCATCATCGACACCATGGTGGATATCGTTCACAAGGGACGACGCATACTGCTGGTCGTAGGTATGCCGTAGGTCTTGCATTGCCTTAGCGAGCCGCGTGCTTTCATCTGCCACGCCCATTGCGCTTTGATGTATGTGCTCCCGAAAGGCCACGCGTGCATCACGAATGGAGTCCACTGCGCCCGTATCGGATACCCAAACGGACACATCAAACTGCACGCGAACGGTTGCGGCCTGGGCACGTACCAAGTCCACTAGAACGGTGTCAGTGGTAGGGGCTTCCACACCCGGCTGCACATCCTGGTCATGAACGTCGAGGTTTAGGTCTAGCAGGCCACTGATTTGGTCAATTGTGGATTTGGAAAGCCCATCGCCCAGCTTGTCCGCGAGTTCAGTGCCGTGCATGGCCTTCCACGCATCGGTCAATCGTGTACGAGCTGTGTTCAGTGCCGTCTGCTTGGTGACTTCATCGGTCACGTTGTACTCGGTGAACAAGCCTTCCAACTTGCCGAAGTAGGTCTTGAAGGCCTGAAGAACAGGCGCGTCTTCCACGTGAAACCAATCGTTCAATTCCGACAAACCTGACAAACAATCGCTGACCAAGGCCTCGAGATCCTGCAGTACGGTCGCCGCTGTCTGCGTGCGCTCCATCCGTTGAACATCTGACAAGACCGACTGGTAGATGTCAGAGCCAAGCTTTGTCTCCACGCGATGCAGCCAGGTGGGATTGTCTGCAAACCCCAACGCCTCTGTTGGGTCTGCCAGTAGCGGAATCCATGCAGCCAGAAACCGGTCACTGTCGCCCACAGCAATGGCCTGCTCTAGATTGGCATGAGATCCCGTCGGCAACTGCCCCTTGAACAGAAGAGTGGCAATCGCACGGTACTCCTTGTCTGCATCAAGAATGACCGATTCGATCGTATCGAGTAGGCCCTCTGAGACTGCAGCATCGCAAAAGCTGGCATGTGAGCCTACCCACTCCTCGACCACGCGCAGACCTTCTTCACTGCGACCCGCTCGCTGTTCACACAACCTTAGATCACTACGAAATCGCCGGATCGGAGACAGCTCCCGCAACACGCCCTCAAGCGTCTGGCCATGGCCTTGCCAAGCGGAAGAGGTGCGAAACGTGGGCTCTGCCCAAACCGCATCCCTTACAGCCGAGTCCGGTTCCGCGCGCACGATTCGCCGAAGGTCGACCGACATGTCTACGGCCGACTCCTCCAATCGGCGCAAAATTGCCGTCGTCAAATTCGTCTTGGCCACTTGCTGCTCTGGACTGAGCGGCGGTCCCCCGTCCGACGGTGGCAAAGGTGCGCCAGATGCCAGCACTCCCTGCTGGGTTGCGTTGCTGCCGAAGTCCGTTCCAGACGGCTCTACAACGACGTCATGAACTGGCGCCTGATTAAATCCGGGCGGCGCATGCTCGTGGGTTCCACCCATGACTGATCTCCGAGGAAAGAGAGAGTGAGAAAGGCTCGTCAACTTGATAGCGCAAATAGGACAGGGCACGAAGACAAATCTGGTCCGTGCAGGGCTTGAGGAGAGGTCGTTCAGGGGCGTGAATCCGTTTCGTACGACCGCGTCGGCACTGCTCCGACTCGCCTCCGCCTACTGGCGTCCACTATCGGTTCCTCCTGTCTCACCGAACCCTTGAGTCAACACCCCAGAGACTGCGCCACCGAGTTTGTCGCGCGGTATTGACTCTTTGACCGATAAAACAGACAATCTTCGAACGGCCAGTTTTGAAAAACGGCCCTATCAACACTGCCCTGACTGTACCGAATTCTTGCAGCGAACTCACCTGGCATTCGGCCTATTGGGGTGGTGTAATGGTCGCGACGAGGTTGACCGACGCACCAACAGCCAGAACAGAGATCGAAAGCTGTGATCCGTCGGTGCCGTTGAGAAACACAGTCCGCTCACCTAGAAAGTCTTTGCGACGTGCTTCCGTCCATCCAGAAGCCGCGGCTCCAGCCACAGCTTGCGCCAAAATGGACTCGCTATCGCCCTGCAGGTGCGAACTGAAATACTCGTCTGAGGCCGACATGACGGTATCTACAGATGGCTGGCCAAGAAATCGCCACTGACGCGGCGTAGGCGTGGAAGAAACGCCAGGATTCGGAGCTTCTACGCTAGTAGAGCATGCGGAGAGAAGTAGGGCCATGACCATGGGCAACGTTCGAAGCATACTCGCAGGTAGCGTGCGACCAGTCCCGCGCAAGCTCGATCGATTCTGAGGTTCAAGACTCTACCGACTATCGGTGAGGTCGCCCAACTTGAACCGCTCTGCCAGGATGGCATTAGTGCCTGCGCCATCAATGATACGCACAGACGACACGCTATCGGACTTCGATTGGATGGGGTCTCGGCACTGGCGCAACTAAGCGGAGAGGCCTCATCACTCTGTGAGAGTATAGACGCTACCCGGATCAACCTGCGCCAGCACTGCTGTAGCCGACCTCCGATTCGCATTTGCGTAAGGGGGGCCGCGAGGTACGGTACAGCCATGATTCAGTCACTCAAGATCGCACTCGTCCTTTTGGTCACAGCATCCACCGTTGGTTGCTCAACCCAGACTTCCGCACCCACCCCACCCGTGGCAGCAGAGTCCATTCCTGCTGAATGGGCCTTTTTGGGCGTACATCCCGTCGAGCAAGTCTTGACGTCATCCGATACCTCATTCATGGCTCTCATCGCAGGCGACGTTGAAACAACGCTGCAAACAGCCGTGACGACTGCGAACGCTGCTGGCTGGACAGAAGCTCGACGCCGTACCGTCTTCGATGGAACCAAGGTGTTTTTCGATGGGTCCGATGGATCACTGCTAACCCTGACTGTCTCGCCAGAAGGAGCGTCCGTTTTAGTGGTCTCAACCATTGCCCCACCCGAGTAGGCGGTCCGAGTTGAGCAGTCGCCAACCGTAACAGCGGCGCCCATTCCCACCCGATAGACATTGTGGGGCCTGACATCTTGGGTTGGCGTACGGTCCGTTGCGAGCTACGTGCCGAATCATGCGGTATTTAACTACGTTATTTTGCGTTGTCTTGTTGGGTGCATGTTCCTTTGGAACGACTCACTCACCACCGAGCTCCGACGGGGTTCCTATGCCAGACGGTTGGGCATTTTTGAGCGAATCGCCAGTCGAACATGTTGTCAACGCAACCGATACCTACGTGAGCGTCACAACGGGAGGGGGTGTCGAGTCGCTAGTCGTTGGCGCGACGACGGGCGCGGCTGCACAGGGCTGGAGTGAACGGAGTCGGTCCGAGGTCTTTGGTGGCACCACGATTGACTTCGAAAAGGCGGATGGTTCATTGCTCACAATTACGGTGGTGCCTGAAGGTTCATCGTTCAACCTTTCCGCAACTCGCGTACCCCCCGAATAGTCGCATATATAAGGCGATTGAAAGGGTGCGCCCGGTCTGAGTCGTGCCAGAGGTTCGTACACTGAACAGGCGCCGGTTCGTTCGAGTGATACATCGACAGCCACAAGGCAGAGCCGAAGTGCATGGAGGACTGCTGATGCATGTTACCCTCGCCCATGATCAAGCTGCACTCCCTCGCCCTAATCTGCATGCTTTCCGCCCCCCTTATGGCGTGCAACATAATCTTCGGCGCGGACCCGGCAGCCTCAATCGGCACGACAACGGTCCCATCCGAGTGGGTATTTCTTGGACTCCCCAACATCCAACTAGTCACCGATGCCTCTGAGTCTACGCTCGAAGTATCCGTCTCCGGAAACCCGTTGTACGTCGCCGCGGACATGGTTGAAAGCACGCACATTGACGGGTGGACCCCGGTGGACGAGGTCCAGCAAGGCACCGGCAAGACGCTGACCTTTTCAAAGGGTGACGAGCTGCTTACCGTGATTGTCACCGATCGGGGCTCCTCACGTCAGGTCCGGGCCAGCCGAATGCCTGTGCAATAGACCAGTTTTCGAGCGGGGAGGCACCACTCGGTGCACCAGCTCTGTCGGACCCTGCCCTCGTCGCTCCACTGTGACCACGATGCGGCTCAGTGCACGAACCACGCCCACCGAGTCGCCCTGGTCAATTGCGCGGAGAAGACCGTGGACAACGCCATCTCCTACCCGGAGTCACGGCGAGTGACGCGCCGTACCGACGGAGATCGTCTGACAACTGTCAGTCGTCACCACCCGGCGCAGCGGACCGTCACGCGCTCCTCGGCTCGTCAACCTGCCCGCCGCGGACAGCGCCGTGGCGTTCCGTGACCCCGCCGAGGGCGGCGCCTGCGCAGCCCGAGTCGCACGGGACCGGACCGACAGCGGTGGCATAGCGCCGTCGAGGGCGCCGCGGGCCGGGCATCGTCGACGCTCCCAGGGTCCCTGTGCTCGCGGGCGCCCTGGGGCTGCATCGTGGACTTGAATGTTCACGAACATCGCCGCATGACCGTCTGACGTGAGCACCCCGCCACCTTTGCAAGCCGTTTCCAGGTCCAGCCCTCGACCCGCAATCGCCGAAGCTTGGAGATGTCACGCTGCATCGGCAGGTGAACATCAGGCAGCGCGGGGTTTACGGGAACCAGTAAATTCCTCGCACAACACTAAATTCGGTACATAGACGTTGGCTCTGCCCGCGCTTCCCACTCACCCCACTACTAGACGGTGCCCATACCTTCACCGCTACCGCCGAGCGGTAACGACCTTGCGTGACGGGAACGGCCGCCGTCTCCGGGCTTACCCTGACGGTGCGTGCGGCCCGGACTCGGACAGAGACGCACAGCAGGGCACGTGTTTCACCGAATAGACGCGGGTTCACGTGTTCGGCAACACCCTGTCGAAGTCCGGGGTGAAAACGAATCCACCGAGGCCGGTGACCTCCCTCACGAATCCACCTGGGGGTCCGGGGTGGGGGTCCGACCTCCGTTGACCTCGCATAGCTCTCGGTGAAGTTCGGTGAGTCTCGCTAACCCCTTAGGACGCCGAATAATCTCCGCTGCCATTTCCTCGACCCGCTTCGGGAGCAGGGGGTCGTAGGTTCGAATCCTGTCGCCCCGACCACTATTTACGGCCCCTTCGAAGGTAACTTCGGAGGGGCCGTTATCTTTTCCCGAGGCACCTCCTGACGTGGTGGGGGTCCGGCCTCGGGCCGAATCGAGGACCGCACTCGCGACTTCCGCGGTCTTGAGCATGCGGGCGCGCGTGCTGTGGAGGTAGATCTGCGTCATCCTCAGCGACGTGTGTCCCAGCGCCTCTTGAACGGCGCGAACATCGTCCGTTGCACCGGCCAATGTGGCGAACGTCGCCCGAAGATCCCGCGTGGTAATAGAGTCCGAATCCACCATTTTAGAGGCTCGACGTGCGGCTTTGGCGTGTTTGCCGTGGAAACACAGGGTCGCTCACGTCCAGGTCTTGAGCAAGGCGCACGATGATGTGGAGCGCTTGCGCTGGGAGTCCGACGGTGCGGGCTCTCTTGCCCTTGGCCGCCCATGCGGGGATGTTGAGCACAGCCGGCACTTCCTCACCGCCGTCTGGTCGCATTTCTACCCACGACCGACTCACACGCCGTGCTTCGTCTCTGCGAATGCCGGTGCGCACAATGACCTCGGCCTGCTCTGCCGACGGGAATGCGCGGGGGATACTGGCTAGCGCCTTCAGGAAACGGAACACCAGCTCGGGCTCGCGGAAGGTGCCCGACTGGGTTTCGTCCTTGGGGTCGTTTTTGATGCTGGGTAGCTCTGTGACTTTGCTCCGCTGAGGTGGCCACTTGGCGAAGAGTAGGCAGGCTCTCAAGTGTTTGGTTGGCCAAAGCTCTCGCGATTCGTAGCCGACTGACACACGAGAGCTCAGAGCCGAGGGGCATCTGTTTCGCTGAGTCCGTCCAGGTCCATTGTGCACGCGGTGGGTGCGCAATCTCCCAATCGGGAAAGATCTTCGAAAAACCGACCTTATTGTTCAGGTTTCGTTCGCTGAATCCACGGCGAATTCGGCCGTGAGCGCTCTGGCGCTCTCTGCGAGAACACGTTTCGTTCCTCCCACGGACCTCTTCGCGCATGCGCTCACCGACCTGCTATGGGTTTACAGCGGGTCCGGAAAGTGTTGGCACCAGGATTGCCAATCGCTCACGGACGACGCGCCGATTTGCGGCATCGTCACTTGGGTCCATGTGAAGGTCAGTCGTCACTTCGGCCCGACGAGCCCGCGCCACGGTTCGCTCATCGGGTGTTAAATCGCCCATCAGTGCGTCGAGCGTATGGCCTGCAAGCTCCGCTTCACGCTTTTTAAGCACCATTGCGAACGCACGTGCTCCGTCGTCAGACGCAATCGAAATGGCTACGTGTGGCGTTGACTTGGTTAGGTCAGCCATGTGCTCGGGGCGAGTGGTTGCGTGGTCGAACCAACGTCTTTGATGTTCGTCTAGACTTCTGTATCCATCGGAGTCGTGCTGGCTGATGAGAGTCGCCTCTGCCACTTCACGACGAATCTCAAAGCGCCACGGTTGAACGTGTAGGCGTTCACTAGCCTTCTTTGGGTCGGAGAGGACCCAGTCTCGGTAGCGGGTGTGGAGTGTGTCGTCGTCTTGGACCGTTTGCAATGTTGCAGCGAGCGGGGTCAGCACGGTGCGTTGAAATGCCTGAACGTCTGCATAGACGGCAGCATCTTGCCGGCTCTCGTCTTCCGGAAAAGGGCGGCCGAGTGACCATGCGCTGAATGCCT
>JBLHSN010000218.1:0-10049 GCA_047626195.1 Myxococcota bacterium | reverse complement strand
CGGTTTGCACGTATGGTTTCGGCCCAGGGAGGCAGCCTAGACGTCGCCTTGCTCGGCGGTGGGGTGCAAGAGCAGGTCATCGTTGCCGAGCGCGGCGGAATGGTCTCGTGTATTGATGCGCTCGACATAGGACGCGCGGGCTTTCTGCTCGGCGCCGGACGTCGTCATGCGGAAGATGCCGTCGACTTCGGCGTTGGATTGTGGCTCGAGGTTGACGTTGGCGACTCCGTTGTCGCGGGACAGCCACTGGTCCGTGTTTTACACCGGGGCACAGGACTCAATGAGGCTGTTGCTTGCATTCGAAGCGGCATTCGAGTGGGTGAGACGGTGGACGAGCACCTGCCGCTCATCGTCGACCGCGTCAACTAGTCTCGGGGCGCTCTGTCACGAACCGTCGCGCTTGGACCCAACTCGCGTTACTCGCGGCGACCCCAAACGGAGGCCCGAATGTGGTTGTGGCTCGTCTCAAATGCCCTTGCTGCCGAGCCCGTGCTCCGGCCCTATGACACCGGAATTCTCGACCGATTGACGTCGTTCGTTGGTATCTTCATCTTGGTAGGCATTGCCTGGCTCATGTCCGAGAACCGTCGGAAAGTCGACTGGAAACTCGTCGGCTGGGGCGTGGGTCTCCAGCTGCTGTTCGGCCTTGTCATCATGTCGCCCGTCGTGAGTGGGGTCTTCTATGTGGTCGTCAACGGTGGCGTCGACAAGCTGCTGTCCTTCGCGGGGGATGGCGCGAACTTCGTCTTCCAGCCGGTGCAGCCGCACATGGTGGAAGCCGTAGATGCCACTGGTGAGATGACCAATCAGTTCTACGTGGGCACGGTCAACGGCATGTCGCCGCCACTCAAGACCTTCGCGTTCTGGATTCTCCCGACCATCATCTTTTTCTCGGCGCTCATGAGCGCGTTGTACCACCTGGGGGTCATGCAGTTCTTGGTGAAGGGCATTGCCTGGGTGATGGTCCGTACGCTGGGTACATCCGGTGCAGAGAGCTTGTCGGCTGCTGGCAATATCTTTGTCGGTCAGACTGAAGCCCCGCTTCTCATCCGTCCCTTCGTTGGCACAATGACCCGCTCCGAGCTCATGGCTGTCATGACCGGTGGCTTTGCAACGGTCGCCGGTGGTGTCCTTGGCGCCTACGTCGGCTTCTTCTCGGACGGCCAAGGTGGCTACATCATTCCGAATTTACCTGGCCACTTGGTCGTCGCCTCCATTATCTCCGCGCCGGCCGCACTGGCGATTGCCAAGGTCATGGTCCCAGAGATGGGCGTACCAGCCACGCGTGGCAAAGTGGAGATGCCAGCCGATGTTCGCCGCTCCAACGTTATGGAAGCCATTGCTTCGGGTGCGTCGGAGGGCATGAAGCTGGCGCTGAACGTCGCCGCCATGCTCATTGCCATTATCGCTCTGGTGTCGATGTTTGACTGGTTTATTGGCCTAGCCCCCATCACATTCTGCGATAGCGGTGTGGTGTTCGGCATGGCCGGAACCTGTGGTGTAGATGCAGCGGGAGAGGCCGTCATGGGTGAGCCGTTGTCCATGTCCTTGTTGCTGGGTTGGCTGTTCGCACCCATCGCGTTCATCATGGGTGTGCCATGGGACGAGTGCATCCCAGTCGGGCGTCTTCTCGGCGAGAAGGTGGTACTGACAGAGATTATCGCCTACCTCAATCTCGCCGGACTCATGACCGCAGAGAACCCTGTACTCAGCGAACGCGGTGCGGTCATTGCCAGCTACGCGCTGTGCGGCTTTGCGAACTTCGGCAGCATCGGCATCCAGATTGCCGGCATCGGCGGTATCGCCGAGAACAAGCTGCCCGAGCTGGCCTCACTTGGCTTCCGTGCCATGACTGCAGGCGTCATTGCGGCGTGTATGACCGGAGCGGTCGCCGGCGTGATGCTCTAGGACCACAGGCGGGACGGCGGGACGGCTGGACATCCGAGCCGTCACAAAAAGAAAAGGGGAAGCCATGAATGGCTTCCCCTGACAGCCTGCTTACCGGCCGACTACTTCTTACGCTTCTTGCTCTGTGCCTTGCTGCCCTTGTTGGCCTTCTCGCGGAAGCCCGCACGCAGTGGGTTGCTCTTCGCGTCACGAAGGGAGTCGGGCGGACGCACGGTCTCGCTGGACAATGCTGCCTTCTCGGCCTTTTCAGTGTCGGTCTTCGGGTCGGGAGTGGTATCGTCAGACATGTTGTCTCCAGAGTTTGGTCGGCGCTGTACCACGAACGGCTACCAGACGGGGCGTCCTGCGTTGCGGTCCTCGATCATGCGTGGCAGGAAGAAGATGTCGATGACCTGGCCGATGCCGCACAATCCACCAGTGAACAGCCAGATTACGCCGCTGATCACGCGGCCCGAGTACAGCCGGTGAAGACCGCAGAAGCCGAACAGACCGAGTGCAAGAAGCGCATAGCCAACCGGAATTGAGCGGTCAGACACAACCAGTTCATTTGCCATAATGAGTCTCCTGAATGCCTGTTCTACGTGAGAGCGGCAGAGACTATTGCACGGCGTTGGGGGGTCTCCACAGCTCGGACTCGTCGGGGTCATGAGCGTCGTCTGAGATGCGGCGTCGACGGTCCAACCAGCTCAACACCATCTCGCCGACTCGTCTCGATGCCACAGGCACCACGCCACGAGGGCGCAGTGTGTTTCCGAATGCGAGCGTGGCAGCAAGGACGGCGTGGCGCATGAGGTCTCCCCAGGAATGAGTGACGCCGAGGACAGCGTCGTGACGAGCCGAACCAGGTCCGGTTACGGCTCATCGGTTCCGTGGACGGAGGGTCTCGTACGACAATTGCGCCCGCAAGTGCGAAATGTTCTACGCACCCAGAATTCAAGTCGGTCCATTCGCTCATTCTTTAAGTCCGACAGTCACGGGCTCTACGAGGCTTCCATGTTGCAAACCTACGAACGACACACTCCCAACATTGACGCAACCGCATTTGTTCACGAAGGCGCGTGGGTGATTGGACAGGTCGAGGTCGGACCCCAGTCTAGCGTTTGGCCCACTGCGGTGTTGCGCGGCGACGTGGGTCCGATTCGCATCGGCGCGCGCTCCAACATCCAAGACGGCGCCATTTGCCACGACACCACGTCTATGTCTGCGGTGTGGGTTGGCGACGAGGTGACCGTAGGGCACCGGGCCATCCTTCACGGTTGCCGGATCGAAGACCGCTGCTTGATCGGAATGGGTGCGATCGTCCTCGACAACGCGGTGGTCGGCGAGGGTTCGGTCATCGGCGCTGGAGCCGTTGTTGTCGCTGGCACCATTATTCCACCAAATAGCATTGTCTTTGGAACACCCGGCAAAGTCGTCCGTTCGACAAGTGATACTCATCGGAGGATGATTGAAGCGGGGTGGGCGGCGTACGTGGAAGAGACGCGGCGATGGCTCGCGCAATAGGGCCGTAGCAGCGCCGGATCATGGCGCGACAGGGGCCGCTTAGGCTACCATCGCCGCACTACCGTCAGCGCCACGTGCATCGCCCCTCTTGGGTTGTCACTGCACACTCCGGCGTACCCCTCGGTTTTACCTCAACGCCCCGACCCTCCAGCCCAAGATCTGCCATGCGCATCCGCAAGCTCGAACTGCACGGCTTCAAGTCGTTTCCCGACCGTACGATTGTAGAGTTCGGCGATGGCATCTGCTGCGTCGTCGGCCCGAACGGGTGCGGCAAGTCGAACATCATGGACGCTATTCGCTGGTGCATTGGTGAGCAGTCGGCCAAGAGCTTGCGTGGCTCCGAGATGATGGATGTCATCTTCGCCGGCTCCGAAAAGCGAGCACCGGTCGGCTTCGCGGAAGTGACCATCGTGTTTACCGCCGAAGGCTCTGAGCCTTTCCCGGGCGAGTACGCGCGGTTCACCGAGCTGTCCGTGGGTCGGCGTCTCCACCGCAGTGGCGCGTCTGAGTACTTCATGAACCGTGAACGGTGTCGTCGCAAGGACGTCGTCGACTTGTTCTTGGACACTGGCATCGGCAACAACTTGTACAGCTTCATTGAGCAGGGAAGCATCGGCAAGATTGTTCAGGCGTCGCCTCAAGAGCGCCGCGGCATGATTGAAGAAGCGGCTGGTATTGCGAAGTACCGAGCTCGGCGTCACGAAGCGCAGCAGAAGCTCGAGCAAACCGCCACACAGCTCGACCGCGCCGCTGACGTTGAGGAGGAGCTGCGCGCACGGCTGATCGGCGTTGAAAAGCAGGTCTTCAAGGCTGCTAAGTACCGTCGGATCCGAGCCCGGGTGAAGCAGGGAGAGGTCCTACTCGGGCTCGCTCGCTACGCGGATCTGACCGAAGAGCGCAAGGCACTGGGCCAGGCTGTTCGCGATGGAACCGCAGGACAACAGAGCGTCATTGCCAAGCTTGAGCTTCACGAAGCCACGGTTGAAGAGCGTCGAGAGTCTGCTCTCATTCAGGAAGCGGTTGTCACTTCTCACCGGGATGATGCTGCTGAACAAGATGCGCAGCATCGTGAACTGGATGGTGCTCGGGGATTCCGCGAGCGTCGCCGTGAGGAACTCAATGCCGAGACCGCACGGCTGAATGAAGACCAGCAGCGCGTTGAGACCACCCGTGACGCAGCCAAAGGCGAGATTGAGATTGCAACGGCTGACGTCGAGAGTCTCATCGCATCGGTTGCCGTGGCAGAACGCGACCGTATTGCACGCGAAGAGGTCCTTCGAGACGCTCAAGAGCGGCGCCGGGAAGCACAGCAGCGTCTGCGCGAAGTCGAACGTCAGGCGGCTGCTGCCGAGGTCCGAGCCTCTGAGGCCCGTGGGCGACTGGACGACTTGCAGCGTCGGTGGACCTCCGCTACCCAAGCGCATGCGACAAACCGCGAGGAGCGCACAGGGCTGGCCGAGAGCGTTGAGGCCCTGCGTGAACGCGTCATCACTGCGAAGGTTGAAGCCCAAGAGTCAGCAGATGTCGCTCGGGAAGCAGAACAGCAAGGCGCACAGTGCCAAGCCATGGCGGACGAAGCCGCCGGCGTCATGCGTGAGGCCCAACAGCGCGTCTCCGCCGCACGTTCCACTGTCGAACGGCTCCAACGGGAAGCTGCCAGTGCGGCGGAAGCCGGTGCCCAAGCGTTGTTGCGTCTGGACCGAACGGCACGCACTGAAGAACGAGACCGCCGCCAAGCGGCAGACAAGCGAATTCGTCGGACCGAGCAAGAAGGCCGTGAAGCCATCTCCTCTGTCGCACGAGACGCCGACCGGGCCATCTCCGATGCGGAGCGAGCCCATAGAGAAGGAATACGCGCTGCCGAACAGGTACGGTCACGGGCCATTACCGCCGCACGTGAAACAGCCAAAGCCGCGGAAAGAGTATGTGTCGACGGCTGGTCGAGCCGTCTGCAACGGGCACAACTAGACGCTGACGCGCTGCGCAAGACTGCCGAGGCCGACGCCGACACCGCACGGTCTGCTCACATTGCTGCGGCTCGGCAAGCCCGCGATGTTGCACAGCTCACCTTTAAGGAAGCCACGGGGACACAAGAAGCAGCCAACACCGCCGTCCAGACCTCCCGGTCCGAACGTGCTGGTCTGGTAGCGCGCGAAGAGTCCCTCACCGAACGGATTGATGCCGAGCAGCGCCGCGCCGTCGGTGCCGAGAGTGTCGCTGAACGGTTCGCAGCCCATGCGCGCCTCACCGACCGAAGCGACGCTCCCGATTGGGCATCAAACGCCCTGGGTCGTCGGTTGGGACTGCCTGTCGTCACTTCCACAGAAGAGGTCCTCACCGCCCGCGCTGCCCTGACCGAAGGCACAGCATCGGTCTGGTGGTGGGGGGGAGAACCTGTGAGCTGGGACGCCGCCACGCGTTCAGTCGAGCAATGTGCGGACTTGGATGCGGCGCTGACTCATCACATCTCCACCGGCGGAGCCGCAGTCAGTGTGTCTACCGGAGACCGCATCGAGTCGGACGGTGTCATCACCTTGGGCCACGATGACGGTGGTGCAGGGCAGATGCTCGCTCTCGGCGAAGAGCTTGTTCAGGTTCAAGTACGCCGCGAAGAGGTTGGCCAGGCTCTTGAAGAGGCTACGGCCGAACTGGCGGCGGCGCAACAGTCGGTCGAAGCGGCCCGCGTTAGGTTGGATACTGCGGAAACGTCGTTGGAGACGGCCACCGAAGACGCCAACACGGTGTGGCGTGAGACGGTTGATGCGGTCCGGTCAATGAACGAACAACAGCTGACCACGCTGCGAGAGCAACGTGATGTCGCCCTTATCGACGTTCGCGAAGAAGCGGGCGTGGTATCGGCTACAGCGACAGAAGCTGCAGATGCTGCACTCGCGACCGCCCGCGAGGCAACACGCGGTGCCATCGATACCGCTCGTAGCTCTCGAGAAGCAAAGCTCGATGCTGCACGAACCGCGTCGCGCGACACCGTCTCGAAGCTCCGAGCAGCACTCGAAGGCGAGTCGGAGACCTTCGCGTCCGAACTGGAAGCCCGGCGAGAGATTGCACAGAAAGATCTCTCCGAGGCCCGTGCCCAAGCCCAAGACATTCGTCTACGGGCGGAAGCGGAACTCAAGCAACAACGCGATGCCTTTACCGATGTCGAGACCCAAGCGCGCCAAGCAGAACGTACCCGCAGCCAGGCCGAAGCTCGTCGTAGAGACGCAGAGATGGCAGTTGTTCGAGCCACCGCAACGGCCGAGCGAGCGGAGAGCGAACTGCGCGAGGTGTCGACCCGGATCGATAACCTTGACCTGTCGGTTCAGGGCCTAGTGCGGACCTTGGAGTCCCTGACCTCGCAACGCAATGATGCCCAGACCTTGGTAGATGACGCCGAGTCAGGTGCCTCGGCACCACGGGAAGCCGTCGAGGCGGCCCAAGATACGTTGTCTGAGCTGGAGACCAAAGAAGAGTATCTTCGTAAGGTTGTCACTGTTGCAGACATCGAGATTGCGTCTCTAAAGGAACGAGCCGACGGCCGACGCAGCGCCAAAGAGACAGCAGAACTTCGCGTACTAGAGGCCGCAGACGACTTGCTCCGGCTGGACCAGCAGCGCAAGACGTTGAACGAGACCACGGCAACCAATGCCAAAGAGTTGGCAGATGTCGTCGAAGAACTCGAACGTGTAGCAGAGGAACGTGCCGCTGCGTGGGACCGTCTCCAACAGGAGCGTGAACGTCTCGATGGCCTGCGCCAAGGACTGAAAGACCTTGAGGAAAAGGGACGGACGCTCACCGAGCACCGGGATGCGGTCGCCAAAAAGCTGGCTGCCGACGAGATTCGCTCGCACGAAACGCAGATGGAAATTGAAACACTGGAGAAGCGCATCGACGAGCGCTATCTGTTGTCCCTTCCAGGCCTCCTCGACAAGATGGACGCAAGCGGAAGAGTCGAAGTGGCTCCAGAGCCCGACGTTCAGCAGCCTTTCGAGGTTGCGGGTCGCCAACTCGAAGGTGTTCCGGTGTTTACTATCCGCCCAGATACCCTTCAGGACTACGAGCGCATCGAGGCCATGGTTGAAGAGGTGGACGGTCTTCGTCGCAAGCTCCAAAATCTTGGTGAGGTCAACCTTGCCGCGCTGGAAGAGTACGACGAGGTCAAAGAGCGGCACGACAACTTGGCTGCCCAAAGAGACGACCTCGAGCGTGCTGTCGCAGCGATTCGCGCATCGATTGCCAAGATGAACCGGCATTGTCGCGAGCGCTTCCGCGAGACATTCGACCGCGTCAACGAGAACTTCACAGTTGCCTATCCGCGTTTGGTTGGCGGTGGCATGGCTAGGTTGATCCTGACAGACGAAGAGGACATGCTCGCGACTGGTGTTGATGTCATGGTCCAACCTCCGGGCAAGCGGGTGCAGAACCTATCGCTGTTGTCTGGTGGAGAGAAGGCAATGTGTGCACTGGCGATGATCATGTCGCTGTTCCAAGTGAAGCCATCGCCGTTCTGTCTGCTCGACGAAGTGGATGCCCCGCTTGATGAAGCCAACGGAACACGGTTCAATGAGATGTTGCGTGAGATGAGTAAGCTAGCCCAGTTCATCGTCATCACTCACAACCGAAAGACCATGGAAGTAGGCAATACCTTGTACGGTATTACCATGGGGCAGCCTGGTGTTTCACGCTTGGTGTCCGTACAGATGCCGGCTTCAGGCTGAACCGAGATAGGGGCCGACTGGAGGTTCCATGGACCCAACACTGACTGTGCCCACGGGCGATGCCGCGACTCTTACTGCGGCTTGGGTGCCGTACGCGGTGGGAGGCGGCATTGCCGTCGCCGTCCTTGTCTTGGTTGTGTTTGTGGTGCTGGCTCGTCGACGGGGTTCCAAGGCCATCGTCGACAACCAAGCGCCACCTCCCATCGGGCAAGGCGGCATCTTTGAAGCGTTGTCACGTACCCGAACCGCTTTGTCTGGTCGGTTGGACTCTGTGTTCGGGCGCAGTACAGTTGACGATGAGCTGTTTGAAGAACTGGAAGAGGCGCTTCTCATTGCAGATGTGGGGTTGCCCACGACCGAACGTTTGTTGGCACCGCTCCGTGAACGCGCAAGAACGGAAGCGCTCGTGGCGTCCGATCTACGTGAGGCACTCGTCAGAGAGGTGCATGGTCTACTGGCTGACCAGGACCCCTCCCTGACAAAGCCAGAGTCCGGACCCTGGGTTGTGCTTGTTGTGGGTGTCAATGGGTCAGGAAAGACGACGACTATTGGAAAGCTCGCGGCACGTCTGGTCAAGCAGGGCAAGAAGGTGATGCTCGCGGCAGGAGATACGTACCGAGCGGCTGCTGCAGAGCAGCTCGAAATCTGGGCTGAACGGAGTGGTGCCGACTTCGTCCGACAGGATGAGGGGGCGGACCCAGGGGCTGTCGTGTATTCCGCCCTAGAGTCCGCCTTGGCGAAGGGGCACGATGTTGTGATCATCGACACTGCCGGACGACTGCAGACACAAAAACCGCTCATGGAACAGTTGTCCAAGGTTCGTCGAGTCATTGAGCGGCTGGTGCCGGGTGCACCACACGAGACCTTGCTCGTACTCGACGGAACCATGGGACAAAATGGTCTGTCTCAAGCTCGGTTGTTTCATGAAGCGACGCCGCTCACAGGTGCTGTGGTCACCAAGCTCGACGGCACAGCCAAGGGCGGAATGATTCTTACTCTTGCTGCCGAGATGGCTTTACCAGTGAAGTTGGTAGGGGTCGGAGAAGGGATTGACGACCTCCAGGACTTTGAACCGGTCGCATACGCGGACGCATTGACGTAGGATGCGGCAAGACAGGAGAACACCGTGAAGGTTCAGATCGCGGTCCGTGGCCGAAAGTACACTGTTAAGAGTGATGAAGACGGCGTTGATATCCAGCGTATTGCCGACTACGTCGACCAGAGGATGGCAGAAGTCTCGTCCCGAGCCGTCGGTGCAGACGAGTACACGGTCGCCATGCTGGCCGCACTCAACATTGCGTCCGACTTTGAGCGGTTCCGCCAGCAGGTCGACGATGAGATGGCGTCTATGGATCGTGAGCTTGCGTCGACATTGGTTTTGCTGGAGTCCGTTCTTCCAGAGGACGAGCCGACAATGCATGACGGCGCTGACGACGACACAACGAAGTCCTGAACGAACTGCTGCCTGACGCGTTGACAGCTCACAGTGGTGGGCTAGGTTCGCCGGGTCGATGGGGTCGGGCACAGAGCCGGCGCTCAAGATGCCGACCGCGATAGTGGTTGGCAAGTTGGCCAGAGGACATTACTTGGGCTGGCGCTGTGCGGGTCAAGACAATGATTCAAACAGCATCGAGCGAGCACTTCTTGCTTGACACCTTCGCGGCCATCACTTAGATGACGCGGCGCTCACTAGCGGAAACGCTGGGGGGTAGGCTGGAAACGGCCGAGTCAAACGAGGTTGAAAACTCGGTTGACACCACCGCGGCCATCGCTTAGATGCCGCGGCGCCCACCAGCGGAAACGCCAGGAGGCAGGCCGGAAACGGTCGATTTAAGCAGGTGATAAACTTGCTTGACACCACCGCGGTCATCCCATAGATGCCGCGGGGCTCAACAGCGGAAACGCCATCGAGCAGGCCGGAAA
>JBLHSN010000217.1:0-10074 GCA_047626195.1 Myxococcota bacterium | reverse complement strand
CGCGAAGCCGTTCTTCCGGCCAGCTCGCGTCTGACGACACTGCCGTCGGGTTCCACAGAAAGGCCGCGTCCAGTTCAGCGTCCGAGAAGGGTACGCGAGCCGTGCGGTCGGCCGCAGGCAGCGCCACGTAGAGACGGTCGAACACGCGGCGGATGTCGTCAACGTCATACCAAGTCTGCCATGCTGGGATGGTGCCCGAGCCGGGCAGGTCGGCAGCGACTGGTGCCGGAGCGACAGCGCGTCGAATGACGTTCCAGCCGACCTCTCGACGCAGCGCCATCGAGCCCGCGAGCTCTGCGTCGCGCTCCCGCAGCGTACCGTCGGCCGCCCAGGAGGCCGCTTGCCCGATGATGTGACGGTCCGCGGTGCTCCGCGCGAAGACCTCGTCTCCATCGCATACACCGGGTTCGACCATGCTGCGGGGGTCCGCCGCACAGCCTACAAGCGTCAACACAACGAGCAGCCCGCGCATTCGCTCAGTTCTCCAGCATGAGTGCCGCGTTGGAAGCCGCAACCCACTCGGTATTCGTGCGGTTGCGGACGACGAAGTAAATCCAACCGTCGGACCGGAAATGTGGGAACAACGCGTACTCGCCTGGACTCACGTCTGTGATGCGGCGAGACAGGCTCGTGCGCAGATCCACCAGAAACAGGTTTGCCGCCCCCTCGGCGATGTATGGAGCAAACCCGGGGTCGTTTTGATCGATGAAGCCCAGCTCTTGGGCATCGGCATCTGTGTTGCTGACGTAGGTATGCAAGACCATCCACCGCTCGTCGTACGAGATGTCGGGCTTGCCCCCATTGACGCAGTAGGTGGCGATGATGGGTACCTCCACGTCGTAGCCGGTCTCCGTTGGCGTGGCCTCGAGCAAGCGCAGAGCCATTCCATCCTGGATGGAGTCAGCACCTGCGATTCGGCTGACCAACAACTCGCTCGACCGGGAGATCACGGTGTCTCCCTCGTATGGGATGAAGACGTCACTCACCTCTCCTGGCACGTAGTCGCCGCCCGTGGCGACCATCGGTGTGAGGGTGATGGAGTCGCCGGCACCGAAAAATGCGTTTGGGTTGCCGATAGTGGTGTCCTGGCCGCCGTTATCGCTCACGAAGCGGCCATTGACCGTCCAGTAGTCGCCCCCGTCCAGCGCCTGGCCAACATGTTGGTACAACCCAACCTGACTCGACCCGCTGCACTCCGGTTCGTCGAACGACACAGAGGTCACTCCAGAGGTGAGCAGGTCCTGCGAGCAGATTGACGTGCCGCCGGTCACTGTGCCTTGCCACATGAACGCGGAGTTATCTGGGAAAAACGCCGGGTCGTACAGCCCCCCAATCGCAATCTCCTGGTCCGTGGCCAGATCGATGACGGTCGAGCTCACTCCCGGACGGCCCCCACCAAGGCCGACGAAGCGACCGTCCGCCGAGCTCCGGGTCCAGAACGAGGACGAGAAGTCATTCGTGCGCAGCATGCGCACCGTTGACCTAGGCAGGTGCGCCCAGGTAAGCGATCTGTCGTAGTCGGACAGGCAGTCCATCGGTCTGCTCACACCGGCGCACCCGAACATCAGCAGGTTGTCGCTCTCGTTGACGGCGCGCCAGCCCTCCAGAGCCATACGGTCGATGTGGTCCCCCACTTCTGCCGAGATGCTGGGCTCACACGCCCCGGCCCCTACGTCTTCCGGAAGAAAATCGGAGATGAACGGCGTGCCGCGCGCGAACCATTCGGCGACAACGTCGAACTCTCCCTGAGTCCACGCCGGACGCGAGGCCGCGGGCATCGATACGCGACGGAGGAAGTCGTCCTGCTCGTCCGAGTCGTCGCCAAAGGACACGTCAAACACGTAGTCGAAGTAGTCGAGGTGGGCGGCGGCGCTGTACAGGCCGAGACGCGGCGTCTCGAACGGCGAGCCCTCCACATCCGGCTTCATTCGTAGACAGTCCACGATCTCCAATGCATCAGCTTCGGAGGTAATCGGGCCGCTGAAGCACGCCGCCTCGGCATCTAAGGTCATCTGACGCCACGCCTCGATCTGGCCCTGGCTGATGGAGTGGCATTCCGAACAGGTCTCGGCAGTGGCACCGAGAGGCGTATGCCCCAGAAGGAGAAGCGCCTCGTACGCGAGGACACCATCTTCGAGGTCAACCGCGTTGCGAAGGGGTGGCGCTGGAGGCAGTCCTGGCGCCTGCGTGTCGGTGTCCTCTTCGGAGGTCCCCGTGTCCGGGAGCAAGAGGTCCCCTTCCCCGTCACAGGCGAGCGCGCACGCAACCGCAGGAACCAGACTCCATCGGAGAACCACTGTTTTCCACGCCATCGACGCTCCCTTGGCCCGTTGTAGAGGGGGTATGTGTGCCCTGTCAAGTTGCCGTGCGCAACTGGTTCCTTACAGCGGTGCCGTTTGTGCCTGGCTTCGAGGCTGCAACTCCCGGTGGACGACAGGTCAAAGGACCGATTCGTACCCACATGAACGGATAGGTGACTCCAACACCCTTTGTTTCGTACCGCATGTGGCCGACTTGTGTGACCGTCGCCAACAGCAAGTCGCCTGCACTCTGTTGTCCACACGCTGGTTTAGACCGAGCGACTGAACGACGTCTGCTGCCGTTGTTGGAACTACTCGTAGAGCTCGGTCTGCCTCGGTCGGTCGTTGCGTTTCGAGAACTTCAAGGGCTCTCTGCAGATCGACTTCGGCGGCCACTTCTTCCAGTTTCACTGGAAGACCGCGAACGGTTGCAGCGCGCACTCGACTTGGCGCTCTCACCCAACATCGACGGCACGTCTCTTCAAGAAACGCGATGACGGCCTTGCAGCGTCAACCCTCGCGTACAGCTGCGGACGGTGGGCTCTCGCCGCTCCCCGCGCGGGTCGTTGACGGGCGCTGCTACCGGAGATGTGAGTGGCCTCCCTGCCTAGGTTCATCGTGGCTGGTCTACTTGGGCGCGTGGGCCGGGAGCAGCGCTCGGTCCAGAACCATCGACAGCACAAACGGGTGGCCCGTCGCGGTGCGCTGGATCAGCGATCGCCAGGCCGCCTCTTGCGCCGCTGGGAGTGGCTGAGCTGCGGCGCGGGTGGTGGCGAGGTCGACCTGAGCCTGACATAGCGCAAGCCAGTCCGGCGATAGCTGGGCATCCAGTTCCGTTAAGTTCGTCATGGCGCGCTTCGCGTCCGCCACCTCGCCCGACAACGCGGTGGCGACCACGACGTAGGACAGGCCGAGACCCTGCACGTGAGGCTGGGTCTTCTCGGCGACGACCGCGTGGTAGCCGCGCTCCAAGGCGTCCTTCGCGAGGGGTAGGTCGCCGGTGATCAGCAGCACGATGCCGGCATTTGTCGTGGATGTCCCCACATTCCACACCCGACCCGCGCGATCTTCCGCCAGCAGGTACCGCGCGATGCCTGCGGCCTCGTCCATGCGCCCGAGCTTGGCGAGGGACACCAGACGTCTTTCCTGGATGTTGTTGTAAACACGAGGGACATCCAAGCCTTTGAGGGCGGTTATGGCCTCATCCAGCAGAGCCCATTGCTCGGCTTGGTTCACCGTTGGAGGACTGCACACCGTCAGGTTGCGCAGGGCTACGGCGGTCGAAATCGGTTGATTCGTCGATTTGAAATGCCGAACTGCTTCGGCGAGCGCCTTCGCGCTGGCGGTCAAGTCGCCCGCTTCGTACAACGCGGCACCCAGCGCACTAAAGGCGCGCGCGGGTTGAACCAAGGGGTGTGCCAAGGCCCGCTCGGCAGACGCGCGTGCTTCGTCCAGCCGACCCAATCGGGCCGTCGCGTGCGCCAACACGCTGCACAACGACGGAACCGTGCTCGATTCAGGGGGGGCTACCAGGAGTCCTTGCTCGGCGGCGAGGGCTGCGCTGTCCCGGCGCTGCTGGTCGTCTAGCCATCGAGCCTCAGCCAGATACAGCCAGGCGGACGTCTCAGCCGGTGGCTCCAACGCCGCCCGGACCCGATGGCACCACAGGTCCATGTCGTCGGGTAGACCACAGATAAAGGACGACATCGCCAGCCCGAACACCACGGTGACGGCGTCTGTAGAGCGCCGCTGAATCTGAAACTCCAGCGCCGCGACCGCGTTGCCCACCTCAGCCCGAAGCGCCAGCGCGGGGCTGTCCAAGTCCCCGTCATACACGGGCGCGGCGAGCTCGGTGATCCACTGTGCGTGCCGGCGGCGCGGATCGTCGAGCGATATGGTTGCTTCTTCCAGGGCGAACTGGCGTACCGTCTCAAACAGTCCCAGCCGACCTGGCTGCTCTGGCATGGGCCGCACCAACGATCGGTCCATGAGCTCCGATACCTGCTGAACGGCGTCTATGGGCCCATCGAGCACGACTCGCGCTGCCTCGAGGGTGAAGCCACCCCGAAAGACGGCGAGCTGGGCGAGCGCCCCCTGTTGGGCGGGGGTGAGCAGCCCCCACGACCACAGGAACGTGTCGCGCAACGTGCGGTGGCGGACCGCGCCGGTGCGCGGGCCGGCGCCCAAGTCGGATAGGCTCGTGCGAAGGCGCGCCAAAAGCTCGACGAGCGGCACAGTGCGCGCGCGTGCCGCGGCCAGCTCAATGGCTAGTGGGATGCGCTCCACCAGGTCGACCACCGCTGCCACCCGGGCGCGGTCCAGCGGCACCGACCGGTCTAGGCGAACCGCTTCGGCCCGCTCGCAAAACAGGTCGACAGCCTCGTCTTGGCGCAGGGGCTCGACCAGGTGCAGCCACTCGCCGGGCAGTCCCAGCGCCCGTCGGGACGTGGCGACGACCTGCAACTGTGGACACCGACCCAACAAATCACCCACAACCTCCACTGCCTCGTCCGACAGATGCTCGGCGTTGTCGAGCACCAGCATCGTCGGACCTGCCGCTAGCAACACATCCGCGACGTGGTCCACCAACGGACGGCTCGACGGCCAGCGCATTAGCCCCAGCGTGTCGGCGACCGCCGAAGTCGTCGCCGACGCGTCGACGACTTCGGTCACTTCGCAGAACCAGGCCCCGCCCAGTTGGAGGGGCCCCCAGCGCAGCGCAACCTGGCGAGCGAGGCGCGTCTTTCCCAGGCCCCCCATGCCGATCAGGGTGATGAGCCGGCCGCCGGATCGAAGCGCGGTGTCTAGAGTCTCCATATCCGATTGGCGACCGAAAAAGCCGTCCAACGCCACACCCACGTTGGTTCGCCGCTCTCGGCGCACGACGACTGACACGTCCCCTGTCGCCACACCCAAGCGCTCTCTGAGCTGTTGGTGCAGGTGCTCCGCCGTCGGATTGGGCACCATCCGCTCGGCTCGGTTCGGCACGACGAGCTGATAGCCCCGCCCGCGAACCGATAGCAGATACTCGGGTTTTGATGGGTCGCGCTCGATCTTCTTGCGCACCCGGTGCACGGTAACCTCGATGGTGCGCGACCGAGCGCGGGGCGAGTAGCCCCACACCTCGGCGAGCAGCTGTTGGCCGGGCACTGGGTCTCCAGATCGGGCCAAATACTCGATCAGCGCCCGCTCGGTCTCCGTGAGGGACACGTCGGGCCACAGCGAGTCGCACAGCGAGGGTTGCTTAGAGGTCACGCCGTCACCGTATCTCAAAGACGCACAGGGAAGCGCCATGGCCCTCGGGCGGGTGCCAAGGTTGGCCAGTGCCCACTCCCGAACCATGTGGTTGCCTGCACGGTGTAGCGAGGCACCCGGCGCCAAAGCCTTGTTCCGTCTGAGCGACCGAGGGGGCTTGACCCACCCACCCTGCCACAAGACACCACGTTCATCAGCGGCGGCGCCGATTCCATCAGCCTCGCTGATGATCGACTTGAACGCCAGCGACAAGGCCTGGGCGGAGTGGGCTCGGCTCACAGAACTGCAAGGTCAGGCCCCCAACTGGCGGAAGTAACTACGCTTCATCGACAGTGTGAAGGGAAGAGACCCGCTGTCGAAACAGCTTAGCTAGGGTTCACTCTGAAAAATAACACTCGAAGATTTCCTGGCAACGGGGGCCAAAAGAGTCAGAGCAGGGATTGGCTCGATTACCTGCCTCACACCTTTCGAAATCAGACGTCGTCACGTCGCATTCCCGGTCACGGAACAGGTCACGGGTACTCTGCATGGACGCGTTACAATCGGCTACGGTCGCGCCGGCGTCGGACCATCGTGTGCCGTCGTCGCAGGTAATCACTTCTGGGTCGGGATTAACTTCGCTCTCTCTACAATAATCCCGGATATCAAAATCAGTCATCTCGGCCACTACGTAGTTGCCTCCACACGCCATCAAACCGACTGAAAGAATTGCGATACGCATTGCTCACCTCCGTCGGACGCATATCGGATTGGTTGAGTATGGAGGGTGACTTGTGAGGTACATCACAATTGGGAGGTGGCAGAAATGAAACCGGAGATGGAAGGCCAGGCACTCGCGGCGACGGCACGGCGGGTAGGGTCATCCGTCCGCAGCAGGTGGGCCAGCGGCGCCCGTCGACCGGGAACACATGCCACTACAGCTCAGCACACCGATCGCCAGGGCTCCTAGCCAAAGGCAGCGAGCACGCCGCATTCCGAGCAGGCCGAACAGAGGAAGCAACAGGCCTACAAGGGGAGTTGCACTGCCGGTCGCGATGGAGCTGCATCCCAGGCCAATCCCACTTTGACTTCCAGGGCCGTTTGAGTTTCCGGACCCTGAGTTTTCATCAGGAATGGACATCTCATCGCACTCGGTGTGTTCACCTACAAGCGTCAACACAACGAGCAGCCCGCGCATTCGCTCAGTTCTCCAGGATGAGTGCCGCGTTGGAAGCCGCAACCCACTCGGTATTCGTGCGGTTGCGGACGACGAAGTAAATCCAACCGTCGGACCGGAAATGTGGGAACAACGCGTACTCGCCTGGACTCACGTCTGTGATGCGGCGAGACAGGCTCGTGCGCAGATCCACCAGAAACAGGTTTGCCGCCCCCTCGGCGATGTATGGAGCAAACCCGGGGTCGTTTTGATCGATGAAGCCCAGCTCTTGGGCATCGGCATCTGTGTTGCTGACGTAGGTATGCAAGACCATCCACCGCTCGTCGTACGAGATGTCGGGCTTGCCCCCATTGACGCAGTAGGTGGCGATGATGGGTACCTCCACGTCGTAGCCGGTCTCCGTTGGCGTGGCCTCGAGCAAGCGCAGAGCCATTCCATCCTGGATGGAGTCAGCACCTGCGATTCGGCTGACCAACAACTCGCTCGACCGGGAGATCACGGTGTCTCCCTCGTAGGGGATGAAGATGTCACTCACCTCCCCTGGCACGTAGTCGCCGCCCGTGGCGACCATCGGTGTGAGAGTGATGGAGTCGCCAGGCCCGAAAAATGCGCTGGGGTTGCCGATAGTGGTATCCTGGCCGCCATTGTCGCTCACGAAACGGCCGTTTACTGTCCAGTAGTCGCCACCGTCGAGCGCCTGGCCAACATGCTGGTACAACCCGACCTGACTCGACCCGCTGCATTCCGGTTCGTAGAACGACACAGAGGTCACTCCAGAGGTGAGCAGGTCCTGCGAGCAGATGGACGTGCCGGAGGCCACTGTGCCTTGCCACATGAATGCGGAGTTGTCTGGGAAGAACGCCGGGTCGTACAGCCCGCCAATCGCAATCTCCTGGTCCGTGGCCAGATCGATGACGGTCGAGGACACTCCCGGTCGGCCCCCGCCGAGACCGACGAAACGACCGTCCGCCGAGCTCCGGGTCCAGAACGAGGACGAGAAGTCGTTCGTGCGCAGCATGCGCACCGTTGACCTAGGCAGGTGCGCCCAGGTAAGCGATCTATCGTAGTCCCCCAAGCAGTCGATCGGTCTGGTCACACCGGCGCACCCGAACATCAGTAGGTTGTCGCTCTCGTTGACGGCACGCCAGCCCTCCAGAGCCATGCGGTCGATGTGGTCCCCGACTTCTGCCGAGATGCTGGGCTCACACGCCCCGGCCCCTACGTCTTCCGGAAGAAAATCGGAGATGAACGGCGTGCCGCGCGCGAACCATTCGGCGACAACATCAAACTCTCCCTGAGTCCACGCCGAACGCGAGGCCGCGGGCATAGATACGCGACGAAGGAAGTCGTCCTGCTCGTCCGAGTCGTCGCCAAAGGACACGTCAAATACGTAGTCGAAGTAGTCGAGGTGGGCAGCGGCGCTATACAGGCCGAGGCGCGACGTGTCGAACGGCGAGCCCTCCACATCCGGCTTCATTCGGACACAGTCCACGATCTCCAACGCATCGGCTTCGGAGGTAATCGGGTCGCTGAAACACCCTGCCTCGGCATCCAGGGTCATCTGACGCCACGCCTCGATCTGGCCCTGGCTGATGGAGTGGCACTCCGAACAGGCCTCGCTGGTAGGACCGAGAGGCATATGCCCCAGAAGGAGAAGCGCCTCGTACGCGAGGACACCGTCTTCGAGGTCCACCGCGTTGCGAAGGGGTGGCGCTGGAGGCAGACCCGGCGTGTCGGTATCCTCTTCGGAGGTCCCGTCTGGAGAGCCCGTGTCCGGGAGCAAGAGGTCCCCGTTCCCGTCACAGGCGAGCGCACACGCAACCGCAGGAACCAGACTCCACCGGAGAACCACTGTTTTCCACGCCATCGACGCTACCCTTAGACCGTTGTAGAGGGATTATGTGTGCCCTATCAAGTGGCTGCGCGCAACTGGTTACTTACAGCGGTGCCGCTTCTGCCTGGCTTCGAGGCTGCAACTCCCGGTGGATGACGCACCGAACCGACGGAAATCCTCTGACAACTGTCAGTCGTCACTGTCAGGCGCAGCGGACCGTCACGCGCTCCTCGGCTCGTCAACCTGCCCGCCGCGAACAGCGCCGTGGCGTTCCGTGACCCCGCCGCGGGCCGGGCATCATCGACGTTCCGGCGGGCCAGGTGTTTTCGGGCGTCCTAGGTGTGCATCGTGGACTTGACTGTTCACGAACACCGCCGCATGACCGTCTAACGTGAGCAGCCCGCCACCCTTGCGAGCCGTTTCCATGTCCAGCCCTTGGCCCGCATTCGCCGAAGCTCGGAGATTTCTCGCTGCATCGGTAGGCGATTATTAGGCGGCGCGGAGTTTACGGGAACCAGTATTCTGCTTGCAGTACACTTCGAAGGCGTTCAGTCCGGTGGGGTTGATTCGGTAGATACCATCACCAATTTGCCCCGAGTAGCTGTCATTGCCGGCTGGGTTTCGATAGCCATTGCACGACCCAGCTGACCCGCCATCACTCCAGCTTCGCACGCCGTTGTTCAGTGCTACGTTGCGGTCCCACGAACCGGCAACGCACACGTGCAGGCGACCGACCGCTGCGTCGTATACCAGGTTGCCCTCATCACATGTGCCGGTGGGGGTTTGTGCGAGCACGCTGATCCGGGAAGCGTGATCCGCGTGGGCAGCGCGCGGCGCACTGATCAAGGGCGTTGTTGGCAATTCGTCTGCGGTTCCGACCTTGATGCCGAGGTCTACAGACCCAGCGAACCATTCTGAATTCAGCCCAGAGAGGATGCTGCTGTGGTGGCCGGCCTCCACTGGCTGATTCGTGAACGTCTGACTGTCGAGGGTGCCTCCGGAGTCGTTGTAGAGCGTGACGACCAAGGTCTCCGTTCCGTTCACTGGAACCCCGTCTGCGTCGAGCACGGATAGGTGTTTCCAACGCCCTTCGGTCCGTACCGCGGGCGGCCGACTTGCGTAGCGAGAGCCGCGAATCGATCGCCGGCGCCGATTCCCCCCAGCGCGGACAGCGCTGGGACGCCCTATGCCCCTCCGAAGAGGGCACGAGCCCACCCCGTAGTCGCACATGACCGGACCCACAGCGGTGTGCTGCGGCTCAGGCGGATACGGCGAGGCTGTCAGGCGGGGCTCGGGCGGCCGAGGTGTCGAGGCCGTCCAGGATGCGCAACGTGGCCCGCGGCCACGGAACCGCGCGTAGGGTCATTGGTCTGTCACAACGGGGACACCGCCATCCGTCGACCGCGAACACGCGCCACAACAGCTCCGCCCAGGTCAGGTACGTGGCAGCCCGACCGGGTTTCTCCTTGTTCGACAGCGCTGGCCGCTGCGATGGGGACGCAGGCGGAGCTGGAACACCCTCCCGCCGC
>JBLHSN010000216.1:0-10138 GCA_047626195.1 Myxococcota bacterium | reverse complement strand
AAAAGTGGCGTATTCTCGGCGGTGCCGGTGTTCGCGTGGTGATGGCGGACAGTGATGCGGCCGACATCGTCTTTGGTACAGGCTACATGTACGAGTGGGAAGATCGAGAAATCGGCGAAGAGGCAGTGGATCCGCGTCGCGAAATCGACCACCGCAACTCGACCTATCTGGCGCTCACCGTCACGCCATTGCCGGAACAACTCACGGTGCAAAATACGGTTTACGTTCAACCTCGATGGGACAAGCCATCAGACCTTCAGCTCATCAATGATTTTGAAGTGGATTTGAAGGTCACCCAGGCCGTCAGCTTCAACACATCGCTTCGGCTTCGCTACGACAGTGATGCACCTAGTGAATTGGTGGATCTCGACTACCGGCTATTGAACGGGCTCTCAGTCACGCTGTAGGAACATACAGGGGTGGACCTCCACGTCGATGTCGAACCCGACGCTTTGGCGCGCCCAGTTTCGCCGCCAACTTCCTAGTAGTAACAAGTTACAACGTCGTCAGTTGGCGACGCCCCTGAACGCACCCTAGCGCCGGTTTCTTCCATCAACGACATCGGCCACCCCTGTACTCCATGGACACTTTGGGGTTTTGTGCCGATACACGCTGGTGGATCCGGCGGTGATCGCCCGATTGTTTTTGTATTTTGTCACTCAAGTTGAGTAATGGACATCCGACAAGTATGATGCATGAGTTTAACTTCCCCGATTCCTAATATGGCTCGAACGGATGCGCGTACAAACGCGCCCGCGCGCGTTCCTGCGAGTCAAGCGGATACCCATGACCGCAGGAATCACCTAGCGGCCTGTCTTGGGATGGGCCTGTCGGCTGCGGTGATTACGACGTTCTATCTAGTCATTAGTGCGCCGGTTCTCCTGATTTCGGTCATGGCGCTGTGTACGGCGGGCTGGCTTGGTTTGGCCGTGGCCGTCAGGTCTGGCGTGAGTCTCCGGCTGGCTACCGTATTGACTCTCACCCTCATGTTTACTGTTTGTACAACGATTCCTTTTTACTACGGAGGGGTGAATTTCGCGGGTAATGCTTGGTTTCTAGTCATTCCCATCACCGCGGCTTCGATGCGCAGTCCACGGATGGCGGGTGTGACAACCATCGGCTTGTGGGTGGTTTGTGCCCTAGTTCTCGCGGCTGGTGAACTAGATCTGTTGCCCGAGCCCGTGTTTTCGGCCGGCGAACGCGCGTGGATGGGTGTGGTCAACCTCATGGTTGTTGCCGTGGTGTTGCTGACGATTGGGCGGCTGAACTTCTTGAGCCTTCAGGCACGTACTGAGAAGGTTCAAGCCGTCAACCAGCTGTTGCGCATAGAGGCAGAGGGGCGACGGCGGATTCAGAAGGATCTGGAGCGAACACGTTCTGAGCTGATGGAAGCGGCGCGGTTCGCCGGCCGTGCGGAAGTAGCAACCGGCGTACTGCACAATCTCGGCAATGCACTCACGAGTGTGAGTGTCTCGACGGTCCGAGCGGCGAGTCTGCTCCAGCAGCAACGTATCGGCCGCGTCGATGATCTGGCTCGTTTGCTAGAGGGGCACGACGACCCGCGATTGGCTGCGTTTGCGAAAGTTCTTGCGAAAGACCTTCGGCGCACCCAAGAGGCCGCTCAATCCGAGATGGAGGCGGCGGTGGAAGGCGTTGAACATGTCGCCAATGTCGTGGCTGTCCAGCAGGAGCATGCGCGTCATTGCGGTCTTGCAGAGCCGGTCATTTTGGAGGAGGAGGTACATAAGGCCATGGTTTTGGTGGACCTACCTGGACCTCACGTGGTGACGGTCGAGGGTGGAGGAACCGCCGTCGTGGACCGTCATCGTCTGCTGCAGATTCTCGGAAATCTCATGAAGAATGCAAAAGACGCAATCTCTGAAAACGCTGGACCTGGCAATGTAACGGTTACGATCTCCGCAGATGCGCAGGCCCGAATCGTGGTCTCCGACAATGGCGTGGGCATTGACCCCGGGCACATTGAGCGGGTGTTTGCCCACGGGTTCACCACAAAGAGGCATGGCAGTGGTTTTGGCCTGCATGCCAGTGCGCTCGCGGCTCATGAGATTCATGGAAGCCTGAACGTGGAGAGCAGTGGTGTGGACGGTGGCGCTACGTTTGAGTTGACGTTCCCGCTCTACCCAACGGATGGGCGAAACAGCATCTACGACTAGGTGGAGCGATGCGGCGTCACTGCTGAATTCGACAGCAGGCAATCTGGATGTCATTCATGGACGTATCGTCCGAGAATCCCTGGTCGCCCTCAACCTTGGTCCGCATTCCACACATGAAGGTGTCCGATGGGCACCACTGCCAATTGCTCCAGCTACCCCATTGGCCGCCGTTACCGCCGCTCAGAGTCGAGGTCCACGCCCCATTTGAGACAGACGTGACATAGCCATTGTCGGACACCATGCTGTCGACTTGTGGCTCGGAGAGGGTATTGTCGACACCGTCTGAGAATCCGGAGGGGGTTCCTTGAACTTGGTTCCATTGCACCGAGGTTAGGTAGCCGTTGTTGGAGACCATTCCATCCACCTGAGGCTCCGAGAGCGTGTCGTCTACGCCATCGGCGAATGCTGCAGGGATACCTTGGACAGCCGCCCAGTTGGCTTCGGTAAGGAACCCGTTGTTGGCGACGTAGTTGTCGACTTGGGCTTCGGTCAGAACGGCGTCGTTGCCGTCGGCGAAATCGGTCGGCATGCCGGACAGTGCACCCCACGCGACCGATTCGGGTGGCGCTTGGGCAGACAGGGCGAACGGCACAGCGCCCAGTTGTTGTAGAGGTTCAAGGGCAGAGTCGTCGACGGTAATTTGAACCCACAACTCGCTCGCTGACGTGGCTTGCGACGCTAGTGGACCGAGCTTGACCGCGTAGTAGCCGTCGACAAAGTCCAAGGTCATGTCACCGGTGGTGTAGAGAACTGTTGTGGCCAATGAATCGTCATACAAGGCGAAAGAAGCTGTATGTTCCCCGTTTACGCCTACACCAAAGGCGTCGAGTAGGCGCCCCTGTTGAGTTACTTCGGCTGGAGTGGCGACAGCTAGGACGGCGAGAAGAAACAGCATGAGTGCTCCAATCGGACGGGGTAGAAACAGTACCAACACTTTGAGGATAGATTTTTTTTTCCGCGGCAGTCGTTCCAACTACGTTCTTTGGAAGAGATGCATGCCGTTTTATGTGCTTATGTGCTCCTCTTTTAAAATTTATGCATAGGAAATGCATGGATAGCAACCTATTTGTACATCGGGCTCTACGGGGCGCAAGGCCATTGGGTGGGGGGCTGTTTGACAATCGCGTGGCCGGTGGACTGCGACCTCGCTAGGGCTGCCGGCGTCCCTGTTGCCCTGGAGTCTTTGATGCAGATCCTCGAAAAACATGCCTGTGCCGGCGGTACGCAGTGGGTGCTCGAGCACGAATCGTCGTCTACGGGAACGACCATGCGGTTGGGTCTGTTCCTCCCCGAGTCGCCCAAGTCGCTGCTGGTGTTCCTGTCTGGACTGACCTGCACGGAACAAAACGTGATCACCAAAGGCTGCTTTCAGGCTGCGGCTACGGCCACGAGTACCGCAGTGTTGTGTCCGGACACAAGCCCACGCGGAGCCGGCGTCCCCAATGACGATGGCTACGATATGGGCCAGGGAGCAAGCTTCTACTTGGACGCGACCGAAGCCCCATGGTCACAACACTTCCAGATGCGCACCTACATTATCGATGAACTGATTCCTCTGGTTCAGCGTCACTACGACTTGGAGGGGCCCGTCGGCATTACTGGCCACTCGATGGGCGGTCATGGTGCGCTGGTCTTGGGTTTGTCCAACCCAGATGTATTCGACAGTATCAGCGCCATCTCGCCGATTGCATCAGCCACTCGCTGTCCGTGGGGCGAGAAGGTCCTGCGATTGTACTTGGGGGACCACGCTGCCGCCCACCGGGACCAAGACGCGTCGTTGTTGCTGGCCGAAAAGGGTTGGCGTGGACCGATCTTGGTCGACCAAGGACTGGATGACGGTTTCCTTGAAGAGCAGTTGAAGACCGAGTTCTTGGAAGACGCGGCGAAGACTGCGGGCGTGGCACTGAACGTTCGCCGGCACCCAGGCTACGACCACAGCTACTACTTCATCGGCACGGTGCTCGCGGACCATGTCCGGTTCCACGCAGCTGAGCGAGACGCCGACTAGAGCAGCGTCGCGAGTGCCGTGCGTTCGTCGGTCAGGTTGAGGCGGGCTTGGTCGTCGAATGCAGCGCGAAACAGGGCGGTATTGTACAGTGGCTTGTCGAGAAGCATGGTCAGTACGGCACTCCGTCCGGCCCGCCACTGCTCGTCGCTGACTGCGCTGTATTCGGCGCGTACACCCCGCACATAGCGCTCGTAAATGGGGCGTGATTGGCCAAGAATAGCAAGGTCCAAGTCCAACAGTAGGGCGGTGTCCGGGTCATCTGTTTGGGCGTGGGTCTTCGTTGCCAGAATCATGTCCCGCACGTGTACGGCCAGACCTTGGCATCCCGCTTTCGTCAGCGCGTCATGGGCCAAGGCGCCGCTGCGTTCTTCGTCGTCGCTTCTGAGCGGGTCTTGCACGGCGTCATGAAACCAGATGGCTAGTGCCACGGCATTCGCATGGGCTGCGAGGTGCCGGTAGGTGTCGAGGCCGTCGAGCATGGACCGTAGATGCGTCAGGTCGTGGTAGTGCCGCTCGGGTCCGGACCATGCGGCGAGTAGCTCGACGGTCGGTGGTTCTGTTGAAGCGCCAATGGCCGACCAGACAGTCTTCAGTCGTTCGTGAAGCGTCATGACGGGTTTTGCTTGGCTTTGATGGCGTCTTTTGCTCGCTTTCCTTTGCGGCGCATCATGGGCTTGAGCCACCGGCGGAACGAAGGAACCAAGTAGGCAAATGTGGCCAACTTGGCCCCACCGGGTGGCCATGCGCGCTCGGCAGTGCCATCGCGTGCGCAGTCTACGACCATGTTGGCAACAGCCTCAGCGGTACACATCTTCTGGCTAAACACGATGTCATCGACTTGGTCAATGTCGTCCATGATGAAGCCGGTATCCACTGGGCCTGGGCTGACGATGCAGCTGTTGACGCCGGTCCCGCGTAGCTCTTCGTTCAGGGCCAAGCTGAAGGCGCGCAGGCCGAACTTGGTAGCTGAATAGGTGGACGCACCATCGAGAGGGAGGCGCCCGGCCAGACTGGCGACGTGCACGACGAATCCGCCGTGACGCTGCAGCTCGTCGAGGACCAATCGGGTGAGGTGGATGGGGGCACGAAGGTTGACGTCGACCATGCTGGCCAACGTCTCTGCGGGCTGGCTCATCACCGATCCGCGGAAGTGGGCGCCAGCATTGTTGATGAGGCCATCGACGCGGCCAAAATGCGCCATCGTCTTGCTGACAATGAGTCCCGGGGACTCTGACAACATCAGGTCTGCGGTGATGGTCAGCGCCCGTTCGGGATGGGCGAGGCTGGCGATAGCCTCATCTAATGGGCCTTGGCGGCGGGCAACAAGGACGACGGAACACCCTTGGGCTGAGAAGGCTTGGGCGCAGGCAAGTCCGACACCAAGCGAGGCTCCAGTGACGATGACAACACGGTCGGCGAGAGAACGGGTGGACATGGCACCTCCGCTGGCGGTGTAACGGGCGATGAGCGGCAGACACAGAAAGGCCCGACTCGCACAGAGGCTGCGGGCCGAGTCTTTGCCGGTGGCCAGGAGTTAGTCCACTGAAGCGTGTACCTGGATGAGGATGTCGGTCATGGATTCGGCTCCTGCCTCCCCAAAGTCGGTGTCGGCCAAGGCTTGGACCCGTGCGTCGGCGCGCACTGTCGCTTCGAAGTCAGCCATTGCTTGGGCGGTAGTCTCGGCGCGCGCTTGGGCATCGCTCTCCGCGGCAAACGCGGCGTTCAGGACAATCTCAAGCTCAGTCTCGGCCTCTGCAGCAGCCTGGTCGGCCTCTTCCATTGCGGTGCGTGACTCTGCGGACAGATCGGTCTCGAGAATGATCATCAACGAGTCCGACCAAGCGTCCCACGACTGCGACAGGTTCACACCAACGGTCAGGTCGGGCTCGCCAAGGAGGTCGCCCAGCAGGGAGTCATTGTTGTCTTCGACACTTGCGGTTCCAATGACGGTGAGTCCTATGTTCACAGAGCTATCCGCGACAATCTGAGCAGCGAGCTCTCCACGGATGCGTTCAATTTCAGTGGCAAGCATGGCTTCAGAGTCAGCCGAGCCGCTGTTACTGGCTTCGGCAGTGGTGGCTTCGGCGGCAGCGTGGATAGCGATGCTCAGCGTGACTTCGTTGAAGCCAAGCATCAACAAGGTGTCGAGGGTGAGGTCGCCTTCTGCGTCTTCCATCGCGGCTTCGTTGGCGTTGGCGTGTTGTTCGGCGGTGGCATCCAAGGTGACAAGGACGCTCAAGACAGCCTCTGCCAGACCTCCCACTTCGCTGTCGCCCGATGCGCTTGCGGCGACGTGTGCGCTGATGAGTGCGTCGATCATGCCGCTCTCGTTGCCATCTGCTTCGGTCATGCCATCTGCTACGAGCTCAAGGAAGACGCCAACTTCGGTGGTTGACTCTCTGTCTATCGTATTTGCCGTGGCTTCGGCGTCTGCGGCAAGCTCGCCCATCACCCTCACCGCACCGGCGGTAGCAGCGCTGGAGCTCGCGATGATGAGTGCGCTGTTCGCGTCGGCTTCACCGTCCAACTCGACGTCGACGCGGTAGGAGCCGTCTTCGCTGACGTTGGTGGATTCTGACACGGCAGTGAGGCTTCCGTCGGCTTGGACGCGGAATGCGGTGACCGCACCGATCTGAGTTTCCCCGTCGACCGAACCACTCACCGCAGCGCGGCCGGTGCTGCGGTCACTCGGCTGGTTGGTGGTGTCGGTTGGCGTACCGTCGGCGTTGAGTGTCTGATCATCGCAGGCCATGGCAAGCAGAATACACAGGGGAGCAAGGCGGGTCAGGGTAGCTTGGAAGGTCATGAGGACTCCGTGGGTCGGTTGTTGTGCACACAACGTATGAGTGAGGGTCCTGTCTGTTGTTTCAGTCGCATTTCAGAGGTGCTGGTTGTGATACATCGCGTTTGAGCCCTTGTAGATGGAGACGACATGCGCTGGGAACTCGGCTGGGACCAGGTAGACGCTCGGTCCGTGGCGTTGTCCTCGACCCCGGTCTACGTGGGCCGAGGCCCCAACAACGATGTGGTGCTGACGGATGCAACGGTGTCCACTCGCCACGCGGCGCTGTGGGTCGACAGTGCCGGTGTTCGTATTGAAGACTTGAAGAGTCGCAATGGCACCACCATCAACGGTCGGCCTCTGGCTGGCATTGTCGGTCTCAAGAGTGGGGACCGGGTGTGCTTCGGTGACGGCGTGGAGCTTGTGATTCGCGGTGTGCGGGACCAGGTCCGTTCGGCTGCGGCGCGCGCGTATCTGTTGGTCGACGCGTCGCGAAACATCGCTGTGCCAGTCCGTGATTCTCGCGTTCGGATAGGTCCAGACGCTGAGTCTCAGCTGCGTACACGAGGGCCGGATGCCGCTGAGGTAGTGTTTCGCGACGATGGCATTTGGCTGAACCGGAACGGCGATTACTCACTACTTCAGCCGGACGAGCCCTTTGATGTTGGCGAACATTCCTACGTTGTGCAGGAGAGTGTCGGCGAGGTCGCGCCGACCGTTGCCATGTCAGATGCGCCATTCCCGTACGTGTTGCACGCCACATTGTCGAAGCCACGAGCAGTAGCGCGGATGTCGCATCGGGAGTCCGGTGGTGAAGTGCTCATCACTGCAGGGACGCGAGTAGCGTTGTTGTGGCAGCTCATGCAGGGCATTGTGCGCGACCAAGCCAGCGGCGTACTGCTGAGCGAGCGAGGCTGGTGTGACGCTCGGGACCTTCGGGTTGGGGTGTGGGGCAAGTCTGCAGCGGACTCGGAAGAGCGACTGAACGTGCTGATTCACCGCGTCCGGAAGGATCTGGAAGACGGTGGTTTTTCGGGAGCGGTGATTGAACGGCGGCTATCGCAGGTGCGCGCCTACGTAGCTGAGGTCGTTACCTAAAGCCGCCGTCACAGTTTTGGTCAATGCCATCGAGCAGGGGGTCTTCGGCACCTGGATAGATGCTGTTATTGTTGTCATTGCAGTCGTCGCCGTCGTAGTCTTCCGAGTCGAAGCCATCGGCGTCTCGGTCGAAGTCGCTGAGCGTGTCGCAGTTTTGATTGATGCCGTCGTACCAGACCTCAGTGGCCGTAGGATTGACGCCTGACTGGGTGTCGTCACAGTCCACGCCGCCGTGGTCGTCTGAGTCGAATCCATCGCGGTCTTGGTCAAAGTCGCTGCGACCGTCGCAGTCTTGGTCTACACCGTCGTACCAAATCTCGGATTGGCTGGGATTGATGAACGTATTGGTGTCATCGCAGTCGGTGCCGCCGTGCGAAGAGCTGTCGATGCCGTCGCGGTCTTGATCGAAGTCGCTCCAGCCGTCGCAGTCTTGGTCTACACCGTCGTACCAGCGTTCTTGGGCGTCTGGGTTGATGTCGGCGTCGCTGTCATCGCAGTCGTTTGTCTCGGCGAAGAACCCATCTCGGTCTCGGTCGGTCTCTCCGAACCCTTCGTCGACGTTTCCGTCGCAGTTGTTGTCGATGTTGTCACCGTCCAGCTCCGTAGCGCTTGGGTTGACGTCGGGATTCAAATCATTGCAGTCGTCGAACTCTCGCTCGCCGGCGTTGAACCCGTCTCCGTCTTGGTCGAAGTCATTGAGACCGTCGCAGTTGCCGTCCGCGCCGTCGTAGTAGCGCTCAGTGGCGCCTGGATTGATGCTGTCGTCGTTGTCGTCGCAGTCGTCGCCGCCCCACCTTGGCGACTCGAACCCGTCGCCGTCCGCGTCGTACACGTCGTTCACGGTCTCATTGGGCACATAGGCACAGCTTGCTAGCAAGGCCAACAGGGCGAATCGAGTCATCGACATATTCTTTGAGCTCCGGAACACGTGATGGCACGGCGTTCGCCGGGAGTGAGGGACAAGCGAAGTACTCGAGTGGGTTCGTTAGCGTCGAAGAAGGCCCACAAGGTGTAGTCTCCGGGCTCCAGGGAAGACTCCACAGAATGCGTCGCACCGGCGGTGTCCAGTAGGTGCGTACGAACGCCGCCGTTGATCACGAGGGTGGCGGTGTTGGTGTCCTGGACCGCGGGCTCGGGTGCTGGGACAATGACTACGGGCGTCGGTGCGGGTTGCGGAACAGGGTCGGGAATCACAGTCGGAGTCACGATTGGAACAATAGGTTCGGGCTGAACCCGAGGCGGGCGAGTGCGTTGCGGGCGTGGCGACGCAGTCGTGGTTTGAGCGGGTAGGGCCGTGGGTGTGACGATTGTCGGCTCGTCCGCCGTAGGTTCGGAAATGGGGTTGGGATTCCGGTCGGTGGCAATGATGGGAGCGGTCGGTGGGAGCGGCTCACGAGTGGCGTCGACCGTTGGTTGGGTGACCGCAGCAGGGCGCTGTGGGGCGTACATCCACCACAGACTCGCGCTCAGTAGCCCGCCAGCTAGGACAGCTGTTACTGTTGTTATGGCGCCAAGTAGGAGCATTATCGGCCATTTTCGGCTGTGGATTTCTCGGGTCTCAGAGATGCCTATTGTATGACCGTCGCCCGGCGGATTGTTGGCGGCCGGGGCTGGGATAGAGCCGTCATCTTCCGCGCTTAGTGCATGTTCGGCGTCTCGAATCGCTGCCATGTCGACCAGGTTTTGGGCCGTCCACGGATTGGCCGGCACCGGTGTGGAGGCCTGCCAAATGGCACGGAACTCGGCCACACTCTGCGGGCGGTCTTTCGGTTTGGGACGTAGGGCGCCTTCAATGGCGTCTCGGATACGTGGGGGAACATCCGGGCGGCACTTTTCGATGGGCGTGAATTGGCCGGAGGCAGAACGTCCGTAGATCTCCACCAATGCGTCGGTGCCGAACGGCGGCTCACCCGTCAGAGCCTCGTATAGAACGGCGGCGAGAGCAAAGATGTCCGCACGGTGGTCGACTGTCTTGGCATCATTGAACTGCTCGGGCGCCATGTAAGAGGGTGTACCCATCATTTGACCCGATCGGGTTCTAAAGTCGCCGAGTCCTACACCGTCTCCATCTCGGAC
>JBLHSN010000215.1:0-10184 GCA_047626195.1 Myxococcota bacterium | reverse complement strand
GGGCGCATGTCCCCGGTGTTGAAATCGCTCTCGCACGCATTGAACGACGACGTACCTTCTCGGTCGGCTTCGGCCTTCGAGCGAGCGCGGAGCGTGCCTTCGGCGTGGTTCCTGGTGGCGGTGTGGCCCAGCCACTGTCCGATGGTACCGACGTGCGCTACACCACCGATTCAGACCACCGTCGCTTCACCGCAACGGGATGGTCAGTGTCCGCACTGGTGTTGCTGGCCCTGTAACAGACACGACGCTTCGGGAGAACGGATGATGACGGTGGCATGGTGCGTGTGGTGGATGGGATTGGCCCATGCTGCCCCTGTCCAGCTTGTAGAGTACGACGGCGCCCACATACAGGGGCCCTCCTTCAGTCCAGACGGCGACCGTATTGCCTATGAAGCCAACGACCACGAGACCAAGCGCGTTGTCGCATACGTCGGTCCGGTCGATGGTTCTGCGTTTGCCCTCGTGCACGGTGCTAGCCCAGGCAGCGGAATGACCCAAGGGTTCACCACACAACGTACTGGACCCGCTGTGGTTCACGAACTGTCGTGGGCACCGGCCGCAATAGGTACCTACATCTACTCGTCGAGCGCAAATGGCCAGGACTATGACCTGTTCTTTGGCGGCGGTCGTGCAGCAGTGGTCGGTCCCGAGGCCGACGGTGGACCGTCATGGTCGCCCGACGGAAGGAGCGTGGTCTTTACCAGTGCCAGGACCGGCGAAGGCGACCTGTACAAGATGGACTTGGCGAATCTACGCGGTGAACCTGAACAGCTGACCTCTCGCGACGGTAGCAGCGAGGTCTACGCCACATGGAGCCCGAGCGCAGACCGCATTGTCTACGTGGCGCACAGTGCTAGCGGCGACAACCTGTGGATGGTGACCCCAGGGGTCCCCGGTGAGGTTCAACTTACTCACTGGCCACGCATCCAGACCCGTCCCGCATTCAGTCCAGACGGCTCGACGATTGCGTTCTATGCAAACCATGAAGAACCGAACCGCTTCGACCTTTACGTGGTTCGGCCGCAGCACATCCAAGGCCCCGAGCTGCTGCTGCGCGACATCGTCCCGAACAGTGCCGGCCCTACCTGGACACCAGATGGCAAGTACGTGGTGGCTGTCCTAGACGACGACGACCTTTTCGACCCTATCGTAGCGGTGAACCGCGACTTTCCGGCGAATACTCACGTGCTGGACCTGGGTACTGTCGGCAATACGGACCTCGATATCGGTACAGGATCCGACGGCCTGACCCGCATTGTTTGGTCGGCACAGGGGCTGATGACGGACACTCGACGGACCTTCCGCCGGCTGTACATCTCCGAGCTGCCCCCGCTTCCATAGTGGCGAAGCCGGCGTGCTAGACCGGCGTTTTCCGATGTGGAACCAGCGAGATGTCCCAGTCGGCGTCCATGAACGCGTCTTCAGGTGCGGACAGTCCAGAGGTATCCGCCGCGTAGAACCACACCGTCTCGGGTGCCAGGTCGAGCAACCGGTCCACGGCCTTGGCCGCAATCACCACCGGCTCGTCGGAGTCCGGCTGGGCGGCAATGCCGAGTTCTCCACAGCGCAGCTTAAACGCAATGCCTGGACTCACCGACATACGGCACACACGGCCCGATGGACGCTTCACCCAGAACGGCTGCTTGCCACGTCCACGAACGGTATTGCCAGCAATGAGATTACGAACTCGAAGCCCTGCCTCCAGGGCTTCACGTTCGACTTCCCGCTGTTTACGAGCCACACGCTTGGATTCAACCGCCGCTTCTCGGGCTGCGGTCTCCGACGCTTCGCGCTCGCGCTCGGAGACCGACTTGCGCTTACGGCTCCCCTGCTGCTTGCGGCGTTCATGGTTTTTCTGCCGTTCAACACGGGCGGCATCCTTCTTGGATGCGATGCCCGCCTTCAACAGCTGGTCGCGAAGACTCATGTCACCGCCTCAGCGTCTAGATAAGCTCGTACAGATTGATGTAGCGATTGCCCTGAATGGACACCCGTCCGAGCAGCGCATTTCGGGACTCACCGACCCGCTTGGCACCCACTTCTGTCAGTAGCATGCGACCACGGTGGGCGGACAGATTCATCATCCAACGAGCCAGGTAGAACGGACCGGACAGCTCCCAACCGTCTGGCGGGCGACCATCGTCCACGTGCAAACGGGCGACCCCAGGGGCAACACCCGCACTCATGCGGTAGCCCGAGGCCTCAGTGCGCGCTTTCAGGTCCGTGGCAATATCGACAACGATGCCAATGGTGTCGGCCACCACTTCTCCGTCGGTCCAAACCGCCAAGACGCCACCATCGCAGTCTTCCCACACCTCACCACCCGCGGCGGTAATGATGCCGGCCCACTCCTGCGTCAGCTGCTCGAGCGAATCGCGTGGGGTCGCTAAGGAACGGGGCGGTGGCGAGGCCTCGGCAGCGAGAACAACCACGGTTGTGGGCGGTGCGACCGTGTCATCGACCCGCCGCGTGTTGTCGCTGGCACCTGCCTTGTCGACCACGTCCGTCATGTATGCGGCGAGGTCGTTATTGGTGGCCCGGTGATTCTCCGAGACCATGAGGCGGTTGATGGCGTCGAGCATCTCGGCGGCGGACGAAAACCGGTCCTTGCGGCGAGGTGCAAGGGAGTGCAGCAAGATGGCTTCGAGGTCTTCGGAGACCTCAGAACGGTAGGCCCGAGGGCTCGGAACTTCGCCGCGTCGCACGCGAGCCAAGGTCTCGTCCCGGGTCTTGGCCTTAAACAAACGACGCCCCGTAAGCAGCTCGTACAAGACGATGCCCAGGGAGAAGACGTCGCTGCGGCCATCCAAGTCTTTGCCGTCGACCTGCTCAGGGCTCATGTACGCGTACTTGCCGCGAATCACATCGGACTGCGTGGTGGCCTGAAACGACGCGCGGCTGATGCCGAAATCGGTGATCTTGACCTCACCCGCGTAGCTAACGAGCACGTTTTGCGGGCTGATGTCGCAGTGAACAATCCGCATGGGCTCGCCCTCGTCATTCGTACGCGTATGCGCGAACTGCAGGGCTTTCAGAACCTCTGCGATGACGAACAAGGCTAAGCCAACGGGAAACACGCCACTGCTTCGCTTGGCCCGGTTTAGCAGCCGCGACAGGTCAAGCCCGTGCACGTACTCCATGGCCATGTAGTAGGTGCCGTCTACCTGCCCAAGGTCAAATACCTGAACGATATTGACGTGATGAAGCTGTACGCCGATACGCGCTTCATCAATAAACAATCGAACAAACTCTTCGTCTTTGACGAGCGAGTCCAACACCTTCTTAATGACGAGAATCTTTTCAAAACCGGCCATCCCATATGCACGGGCGCGCCAAACCTCAGCCATGCCGCCGGTCGCGATTTTCTCAAGTAGGTGATAGTTGCCGAACTCTTGCGGCGCGGCATCCGCCACGGATGTGCCTCCCTTTTGGTTACTCTACCCCGAATTGATTCGACTGTGAGGTACCGTGCAGAGCTTCGACGAGCTGGTTGCGATTGTGGCCCGATTGCGTGGGGACAACGGCTGTTCCTGGGATCGGGCTCAAACGCCAAAGACAATGCGTCCTTACCTACTGGAAGAAGCCTACGAGGTGCTCGATGCGCTCGACCGGGGAGACTCCGCAGAACTGCGCAAAGAGCTAGGCGACCTTCTGTTCTTGCTGGTGTTGCTAGCGCGCATGCACGAAGAGGCTGGCGACTTCACCGTAAATGATGCGCTGACATCTGTGGCTGAGAAGATGATTCGGCGGCATCCACATGTGTTCGACCCGCACTACGACGGCCCCACAGATGACGGCGACCTAGCCTTGTGGGAATCAAATAAGGCCAAGGAACGCAGCGCGGACAGCAGCGCTCTCGACGGCGTTCCGAAGGGCCTGCCTGCGTTGCTCAAGGCGCATCGCATCGGAGAGAAAGCCGGGGCCGTAGGCTTTGACTGGCCAGACCGTTCTGGTGTCCGGGCCAAAGTGGAAGAAGAACTTGCTGAGTTGGATGAAGCGCTCGAGAGCGGCGACGAAGACGCCATTGCCCACGAGTACGGTGATTTGCTGCTAAGCGTCGTCAACATGGGACGCTTCCTTCCGGTAGGCCCAGAGACGGCACTGCGCACAGCCACCGAGCGCTTTGAACGCCGTTTCCGAGCTTTGGAAATCGAGATTCGAAAGCGTGGCCTTGTTGTGCACGAAGCGAGTCCAGAAGCCCTCAATGACGTGTGGGAGTTGGTGAAGACGCGCGAGTGACCATTCCCGTACATCGGGGGGTTCACGCTTGACGCCATCGGATGCGCCCATACTGCTAAGGACACCTCGTCACCGGAACCGTTCCTATGTGGAAGCTCGCCCTCGTCTTTACGCTGCTGCCTGTCCTCGAGATGGTCATCTTCTACTATCTGGGGAGTCAGGTTGGCCTGGTGCCCACGGCACTCCTCATCTTGGGCACTGGCCTCCTTGGGGCGTGGCTAGCAAGACGAGAGGGGCTGTCTGTCCTGACACAAGTGCGCGACGGATTGCGTCAAGGAGCGCCGGCTCAGACCCTTGTGGAAGGGGCCCTGATCGTTGCCGGCGGCCTGCTGCTCATCACCCCTGGTACCTTGACCGACCTAGCGGGTTTTGCCTTCATCATTCCGTACACACGGCGACGTCTCGCTCCGGTTCTCATCGCCTGGGGTGCCGAGCGTTTTCAACTCAGCGGCAGCCTGAACGGGCAGCCAGTCGGGTCGCCACAAGAGCGTCCATCGGCTAGTGCGCCGGCCGAGTCCGTGCCTCCCGCATCGCCTCCGTTCGACCATCCTCTCGCCTGAAGGACGACATGAACATCCCACTCGACGCCGAACAAGCCGAACTCGACCGCTTATCGGGTATCTTCATCACCGCTCTAAGCGCGAAAGAGCAGGGCAAGTTCGATGCTGCCGAGGAGTTGCTACGCGACATCCTACGGTCTGAGCCTCGCCTGGCCGAGCCGCACATGGAGCTCGCACGAATCTTGCTGGACACGGACCGGCTGAAGCCAGCGGAGTCCGAAGCCCGGGAGGCGCTGGACCAGCTGTCCGCCACCGGCCCATGGCTTGACGAGATTCCAGGGGCGACCGTCCATGCCATCGCACATGCGCTGCTAGCCGAGGTCTTGCGCCGGCGAGCAGATGAAGACGAGGTCATCTTTGGCGACCCCGAGGTGTTCACAGGACTGCTCGATGAAGCGCGAAAGCACTTCGACCTAGCACGAAAGCTTGACCCATCAGACGAATACGCCAGCTTTCACGCCGTTTTTCTTGGACCCAAGAGCACTGACGTCAACTAGAGCATGATGAGCATGCTCTACAGCGCGACAAGTGGCCAAGTGGCCAAGAACTCGGTGTGTTCGGAGGGCGCCACCACAATGTCGCCACCGGCTTGTCGGAGCAAGTTGCGGGTGATGGCCAGGCCAAGCCCAGTCCCCTGACCCGAGGGTTTCGAGGTCACAAAAGGCTGAAACAGTCGCTCGCGCATTCCGTCAGCCAGTCCCGGACCCGAATCACGCACCCGAAGTTCAGCGTGGGTTTCGGTGCGATGGGTCTGCACATGAATCTGCCGCTCTGCCCCGCTCGCGACCGCGTCGATAGCGTTGACAAGCAGGTTGGTCGCGACCTGCTGGACAGCGGACGGACGCGTGCGAACCAGCAGCGGCCGCACGTCAAGGTCGACAGTCAGTATGGCCTTGGCCGCACGGACACGATGGCCCACCATATTGATCGCCGCACGCACCGGGTCATGCACGTCCAACAACACGTCGTCGGCATCGCGGTTGTCGAGCACTCCGTAGTGTTGGACCAGACCTTCAGCGTAGCGTGCTTGCACGATAATCTCGGCAATACGCTCCTGGACCCGGCCCGTCTCAGACGCATTGAGCAGCTCAGCAATCGCTCGAATCGCAAACAGAGGCTGGCGAAGCTCGTGAACGAGTGATGCGGTCAACACCCCGAGCTCGGCAAGCTGGGCAACGTCTTCCCAGGTGGAGTCAGCGCTCACGGACAGCCTCGTTGTCGATGGAGACAGCGGCAGTACAGCCGATAATCCGGTTGCCATGTTCATCGCGAGCATCCACCCCCACCCGATAGTCGCCGTCCTGCACCACTCGCTGGGAGTCATCCCGTCCGTTCCACCACCACTGCGCATCAGACGCCGATGCCGGAATGGTCGCGGTTCGCACACGCCTTCCGTCGAGGGTCAAGACGTCCAACACCCACCACAGTGGCGTCTCGCCGCCGGTCCACGACAGGGTGGCACCGTCAGCTTCATGGCCGGTGCCGTCGTCGCCATCTGGGCGAATGCGGAAGGTATCGACCGAGCATCCCGCCGGACCCAGCTCAGGGCCCGGAACCGCTCCGATGGGAATGACAAAATCGAAGGACTCATCTGTGTAGGTGCCGTCCAGGCGGTTGCCCGCCACATCGCGTGTATCGCGCGTGACCACCACCGAGAACGTGCCGTCCGCCGGATCAATCGCCGGAACCGGAGTCAGTGCAACCGACCGCCCATCCAAGGCTCGAACCACCTGTGCCACGGCAACATCGGTGGGTCCGTCAATGCGGAACGACTCCGGTACTATCGACGTCGCGAGCATCGGCTCGGTAAAGGTCACCACAATGACGTTCACAGGAGCCGTCACCAAGCCCGATGGGACCACAGATGCGACCTGTGGGTGCACGGTGTCACCAGTAATGACGATAGGGACAACATCCGCACCGCTGCCGCTAGCGGTTCGCACAACCACGATGCCGGCTCCACCGGTCTCAAGCAGGGTGACATCAAGCGTTGCCGAGGCGTCCCCTGCCGTATCCAGGGTCATGGCCAATCCGGCGCCTGTGGGAACCGCCCCAAAGAGGTCACCGCGGTTGCTACGCACGAACACTCGGGTGTCCGTCGCGATTGTACCTGCACAATCGGTCAGCGCATCCACCGTAAGCACCGAGGTTCCAGCACCGGCGGCAAGAATACTCTCGGTTGCTTGCACATTGAGTGGCCCGGTGACGGTACCGTCGTCTGGACCAAGCCACACCGCACCGGCGACCTCTGCGCCACAGCCGTTCGCATCTGAAACCAGACCTCGAACAACCGTCTCACCGTAGCCATGGACCGGAATCTCGGTTCCTGTCAGCCCACCGGATGGCTCTCCGAAGACCACGACCAACCCCGTCGTCAGGTCAGCCCCGCGGGCCTGACTCGCTGCGAGGGACACGGGCACAAGCGCTTGCCGGACATCGTCCGTGCAGGCAATCCCGACGACTTCGCCGCTAAATCGCATAGCGGGTATCGGGCCAAGCTCTCCGCATTCCGCCACTACAACAACACGGCGCGTAGCGGTGGTCAGCGCTTCAGAAGAGGCCACTAGGGTCTCGTCTGACGGGTTCGCCCAGGTCAGTTCTGCGGTCGCTTCACCGTCAACGATGTCCAGTACCACAGCGTCAAACATCCCTTCTGTCGGAGACAAGGTTGCCGATGTGGTGGTCGTGGTGACGTTGCCGTAGGTATCGACGACTGCAACCACAATACCCAGCGCTTCATTGGTAAATGCCCAAGGTTCGTCGGTGCGAATCCGCAGTGCCTCGGCCGACGCCGCAACGATGCGCACCGGAACGGACTGGCCTAGCAGCTGCCCATCTTGCCAACCGCGAATGATGGTGTCGCCGGCGACCGTCACCGATGCCGCTGTACTGGCGCTGCCGCCACCGCCGAGCGAGATCGATACCACGGACAGGCTGCCGGTATCGTCCGACAGACTCACCACCGAGTCGGTCTGAACAATGTACGGATTGCCGAAAGCGTCCAACCCTGTAGCCGTCATAGTGATCGGTTCACCGGCAACAGCAGTACGCTCACTTACGGCCAACTGGACCTCGGAGAGGGCTGCATTGATGACCTGCAAGGCATCGGCCTGGGCGGTTAGGGTGTCCACCGTCACGTCCGCAACAATCCCATCCTGCGCCTGGGTAAAGACACAGCCGAGCTGGATATTCCCAGCGCTATCCACGCCATCGGCTGCGCACGCGGCAGGCTGCTGACCGACGAGAACAGTGATGTCGACCAGAGCATCCAGGACAACGGCGTTTCCAAAGGTATCGCGCGCATCGACGGTAAGCGTGGCTGTCTCGCCGGCAACGACCCGATCTACACCAAAGCCCGCTGACAAAGCGACTGCAGGTCCTGGAAGGACCGTATGAACATTGCTGGTTCCGCTAATTCCCGCGCCGTCGTCTACGGTCAGTACCACCTGTGAGCCGGCAACAGTCGGGGTTGCGGTGCAGAAAATCGGTGTGGTTCCTACACACTCGGCATTCAGAGTCTCCCCGGTAGATTCGATGAGAGTCAGCTCACCCCCCGTTCCCGTGGTCAAGTTTCCAAACTCATCCACAGGGGTCACGAAGATGTTGAGTTCGCTGGCTCCTGCCACCACATCGGACGGATTGACCACCACATCGAAGTTCGTCGCGGCTCCGGCCTGAACCTGCAGCGGTATGGACTCCCCTTCAGGTCCCGACACACTCTGCAGAGAGTCCGTCCCACACCCGGCTGTGCCAGTGGCTTCGCGCAGCGTCACAATAGTCTGGGTGACACCCGTGACGGTCTCTGCGGCGAACCAGTTCTCGCAGGCATTCTTGAGTAGAACCACCTCGGATGCGTCAAACACAGGATTCCCGAACTGGTCAAACAGAGACAGAGTCGCGGTAAACGGCCGGCCGGCGACCGCCGAGAACGGAATACTCGGCAAATCGATGTCTAGCGTCAGCTCGGAACCGGGCTCCCACAGTACGCGAACCTCACCATCTGCGACACTTGAGTCGAGGTCCTCTGGCGAGATGGTAATAACGGTGGTTCCCGGTGTGCTTACGCTGACGCCAACACGAGCCCGACCATCGACACCGATACGACCACGAATCGCTCGCTCGTCGGTCAAAACTTCGATATCTTCGAAGCTCGTGCTCTCAAACCCAACCTCGACCAGGCCCTCTTCGCCAATCACGGAGACCACTATGGGTAAGTCCGACAACACGCGCTGGTCCAAGGGGTCAACGAGCTGAATCTCAATCCATGCGGTGTCGAACACCTCATACACCAGCGACGGTACATTGACGTCTAGGCGGTCCGCACGGGTATCCGTCACCGTAAACGCACTGTCTAGACGACCTACCTGGCCAGTAGGACCTTCGACTTCGACCGCGTATAGGCCAGGCTCTACACCAGCTGGGACAACGGCCTGCAGATGCTCAAAGTCCACCAGACCGGTGCTCACAAGTTCGGTCACCACAGTGGTTCCGCTCATTAGCCGTGCGGTAAAACCCGCGTTGATGTCGGCCTCTCCTGCCGAACGCGCATTGACCTCGACCTGCGGGTAAAACGACGAACCTTCGATGATGACAACGGTATCTTCCCCGTTGTAGGCCGCATCTGGAACTACAGAATCGGGTTGCGGGGATGGCAGGTCTACACCGCAGCCAATGCCCATGCACAGAAGGCCTACCCGAACCGAATTTTTATGGAACAACGCTGTCATCAGTAGATCAACCGATACCCGACGATGAGGGCTGCGCCTCCCACCGGGCCTTGAAACGAAATGGGGCCGCCTGGACTGGCCAGAGCAATGCCGCGTGCCTCTAGTGTGACCTCTCCGCCGCCGAACCGCTGGCCAACACCACCAGACACCATGATACCAGGCGGTAGAACGCCAACCCCCCGAGCGGCGATGACCTCATTGAAGCGGCTAACGCCAGCATACGGCGCGAACACCCCTCCCAAGCCCAGCCACAATGCCCGCGCAGCTAGCTCGCGTCGGGCCAAGATAGACACGGAGATGGGCACCACGTTCATTTGAACCGTGTTCTTGCCGGCACCGGGGATGTCGACCTCGTTGCGACCGCTATACGTGGCCACTCCGACTCGTAGAATGGTCGACCCGCCGATGAACGGGATTCGCCAATCGGTATCCACTGCCAAAATTGGCGAAGTCACCTGACCGAAGTTCGTCAGTGCGCCAATCCCAATCGCCGGGGCACGAACCAGAGGCCGAGGCTGAAGAATGAGCCGAGTAGACGCCGATACGTTCTCGGCGCGCGCGGTCAGCGTGACGTCACGTGCGCGCTTACTCGGCGCAGGCGTGAACTCTGCGCGCCACGAGCCGTCGGACGCTTGTTCAAGCGGCCCGATCTCTCCTT
>JBLHSN010000214.1:0-10261 GCA_047626195.1 Myxococcota bacterium | reverse complement strand
ACGTCTCGGACGTCATGCTGAACCGTATGAAACGTCTCGCCTCCTACTTGCACGGCGTCGATTCTGTGGAGCAGCTCCCGTCTGAGCCTACTGTTCGGCGTCATCAATGGCGGCTCGAGCGAAGTGCTTTTCCACCGGGAGTGAGCAGCGTCATTCCAGACGAAGCGCTGGGATTCATTGATGAGCTCATCTGGACCGGCCATCGCGCCACCTTCGCGGTCACGCCGCTGGTCCACCCCGAAGCCGTCTCGTTTACGGGGTGGGTGAAGCTCATCGACGACGGCTGGGACACACAGGTAGAGGTCGAAGGTGACTTCTCGCTCACTGAGGCGGCCCGCGCCCGTATGCCCGAGATCCTACGCAGCCGTGGATTGGCGACGCTGGAGAGCACCGTTGTAGGACGGGTTCGTGCCCATGTTGGCATTGCGTGTCACGCCGTAGACCGGCTGCTCAACGACGAGACGTAGTCGAACTCGCCGTGACGTCTAGACCCTATTGGTTGCAGACAAAGCCCGGATGATTGGTGTTTCCACAGCCGTTTACGCACCCGTTGCTGACCACACCTGGGTTGCAGTACGATGGGTACTGCCGTGGCGAAACGGGCGGACTGGAGCACTGGTCCGACCCATAGACGCTGGCGTAGCTCGCATATCCGAACTCCTGGCAGATGGTGTCGAGGTAGTTGGTGTGGCCATAGGCCACCTCAATGTACTGAATGCTCGGTGAGCTGACTCCAAGCGCGCCTAGACACGAGTTGAGCTCGGCAACCGTAATCGAGCCAACCGTCCCGCCGTCCAGACCGCAGCAGGCACCTGAGCAGGACAGGCACTCTGTTCCGTTGCAGCTCAACCCATCTGGACACTGGTCACCCGCGTATCCACAGTCGTTGCCGCAGTCGTCTGCGACAGCGTCGCCACAGCTGATGCTGGATGCTGAGTCACACTGTGCAGAATTCGAGGACGAGCCTGCATAGCCGCAGTCATTGCCGCACGAATCGGCAATCGGCTCTCCGCACTCGACAGAGCTGCCGAGGGTACACTCGCTCTGGTCAATGCCCGTTCCGACACCCGAACAGGTCTCTCCACAGCCGGTTGTTGCCGTGTCTCCGCAGGCCACTTCATCGAGCGGCAGGCAGCTGTCCGAGCAGGCGTTGACCCGGAGAAACTCGGCGCCATCGCAGATGCGTACGTCGCTGGTGACGGTGTCAAAGTACAGTCGACCGGTGGCTGAACCATCACATTCAGGCGCCACCGTTGCAAGCGCCTCAGTCATACGCGCGAAGGGCACGGCTGACAGCGGCTGCCTTCCACCAATGGGCGCACCGCCGTCAATGCGAGTCTCAATCCATGCCGAGTTGGACAGAGCATTGAGGTCCAGGGGATTGCCCGACGTGCTGCCCAGATGGACCGCGAAGATGCCGTCACTGAGGGTGAGGTCGACGGAGTCCGACCACTCCGGGCTGCCTCCTGTCTCCGCTGCAAACAGCCCAAAGGTGAGCTCGTGAACACCGTTGACGGCGCCACCGTCGACGTCAGCAATACGTCCTTGAAAGTTGACTTCACTGGGCGCGGCCAGAGCGGTGCCAAGCGCCGCCAATAAGAAACAAAGCATAAAAGCCCCCGAGATGGTGGGTGCAACCTACGCCGTTGAGAGGGTCGCAGACGATATGAGTTGTACTCAACACCCGAAGACAACGCCACCGATCGACACGGCTTGTCTCTTCAGACAAGCCAAACGCGCTCTAGGCGGCGCCTGACGACCGAAACAGCCTGCAAGCAGGCGCCCGAAGTGATGCAGCAAAAGCTGGATGGTTGAGCCGCGCCATCCGTAGCCCGTGAACGGAATGGCTTGATGCGTTGGGACCGTTGGGACCGTTGCCCGGTCCGGCACCGTCCGGTCGTCCCGGACCCGTTCGGCTTTGGAAAGGCGAGTAAGCCTACAAACGTCCAGTACAGCTTCCGTGGGTTGGTGCGGCATACCCCGGCCCTTCTCGATCAGCTGGGCGCCGACCGCGTCAGCGTCGCCAGGCACTCCATGGGCGGAATGGTCGCGACACGGTTCGCCATCGACCATCTCGAACGCACCGCTAGGCTCATCCTCCTAAATCCCATTGGGCTGGAAGACTACGCCCGCTTCGCCTCCTACAAGACGGTCGACTCATGGTGCGAAGCCGAACTCGGAAAGGCCCCCGACCGCATTCGTGCCTACATGCAAGAGAGCTACTTCGATCGGCAGTGGACCCCTGAATACGGTGCCTGGATCGCACTCCAAGCCGGGTTCCTCACCGGCCCCGACGCCGACCCTTAGCAGGTCGACCCTCGGCGAGTTTCCGAGAGTCGGTCATCTGCCACAAACATCACCGCCGGCGAGTCCCCTTCCTGCAGGGCCTCCTACAGCGTACCCATCGCCCGGCGCAGCTCAATCGCAGCAAGGTCACGAGTCATGCGTTCCTGCAGATCGCTCAAGCGCGTCTGACGCAGCAGAATACGCGCCTGCTCAACGTCTAGCCACGTAGCGGTACCGGCAGACAGGCCCGCCTCTGCAAGGCGCAGGGACTCAGTCGCCAGCTCGACTTCGCGTTCAACCAGCTCAGCATTGTTTTGGGAACGCTCATAGGCTTCCCACGAGACACGGAGGTCCTCGGTGACCTGCTGCTCAGCACCGCGCAGCGCGAACTCAGCGGTACGCCGCTGACTGTTGGCTTCTCGCGTCTGCGCCAAGCGCAGTCCGCCGTCCCACAGCGTCCACTTTCCAGTCACGCCCGCTTGCCAAAAAACGTTCTGACCGACGAAGCCTGCGGCCTGTTGGTAGACGTAGGTGAAGTTGGCGTCGACCGTGGGCATCCAGCCCCACTTCTTCGAGTTCACCTGGTACTGCGCCACGTCAACGCGAAGGCGAGCAGCTTGAAGGTCCAAGCGCTCGGACATCGCGACGGTGGCAGCGTTATCGAGAGACGTTGGCCCCATTTCCAGGGAGGGCATTTCTAAAGAGCTGTCCCGCTCCAGACCCGTCAAGCGGTGGAAACCTTCTTCGGCACGAACGAGCTGCTCAGCCGACCCATCCACATCACGCCGCGCTTGGCTCGCACCCAGCTGGGCTTGAATGACACTGCGAATCGGCTCCAGGCCGGCCTCTTGCCGACGGGTCGCCAACACGAGCTGTGAGTCGGCCAATGTCTGAGCTTCTTCCGCGAGCTCGAGCGCCTCACGCGCCGTAGCAAGTGCGTAGAAGGAGGAGGCGACGCCTGCACGAATCTGCTGACCTGCGCCCAATTCATCCGCCTCTGCGGCTCGGCGAAGATCATAAGCGCCACGGATTTTGGGGATGGCTTCGCCGTTAAACAGCGACTGACTGAGGGTAATGTTGCCAGCCCATTGCGACTTTTCCTGGATGACAATCTCGCCAGCCGCTCCCGGCGGCAACACTTCAGGAGGGATACCTTCAGTGGGGTCGAACTTGATCTCAAACTGATTGATGGTGAGGCCCATTTGCCCACTCAATCGCGGCTGCATCGCTGACCATGCCTGCCCAACCACAGCGCGCGCCTGTTCGGTCTGTTCACCAACAATAGCCAGGTCTACGTTGTTGTCCTCGGCGGCGGTGAAGGCCTGATCCAAGGTGACACCTTGGGCGGTACTTGCACCTCCGCTGACGAGAGCACCTACCAAGAACAGCTTGGCCAAGACTTCGCCCGTTGCCACAATCTTCTGCTTGCCGCCGAAAATGCCATTCCACACCCGACGCGCCAGTCGATTGACGTCATCCATGATGGTGTAGAGCGTGGGCACCATGACCAAGGTCATCAGCGTCGCGAAGGCCAATCCGAAGATGACCGCAATGGCCATCGGGGCCCACCACTGCTGGCTTGCGCCGCCAACCAAGAAGCGGAAGCGGGTGAAGTCCCAGCTGATACCAACCGCCATGGGCACGAGTCCCAAAATGGTGGTCGCGGCCGTCAGCATCACGGGTCGGAAGCGAGTCATACCGGCGCGAACCAAGGCCTTCTCCATCTGAACCCCCTCCTTCCGGAGCTGCCCCACGTAGTCGAGCAATACAATGGCGTTGTTCACCACAACTCCAGCCAGCGATATGACACCGATGCCCGTCATAATGATGCCAAACGGCGTCTGGGTAATGATCAGTCCCCAGAGCACACCAATCATCGACAGAAACACTGTCGCAATAATGATGATGGGGGTGGTCAGGCTGTCGAACTGGGCAACGAGCACCAAGATGATGAGCACGAGTGCAATGGCGAGCGCACGCAGCAGAAATGCCATTGACTCTTCTTGTTCGGCATTGGAGCCGACAAAATCAAGGCGGAACCCTTCTTCCTGAAGGGTTGGGATGAGAGCAGCGACCTGCTGCTGAATCTCATATTCGGAGAAACCGTCGAGGACCTCGCCGGTAATGGTCACCACAAGGTCCTGGTCCACATGACGAACCGAGCCCGTACCGCCGGCAAGTTCGTACTGGGCAATGGCGGATAGTGGAACCGGGAAGCTATCCGGAGACGTGTCCAAACGGCCCGCAATGCGCAGACCGAGCACACTCTGCACGTTTCCGCGGAACTCGGGTGCGAGCTGAACCACAATGTCAAACTCGTCTTCGCCGTTTCGCAGAGTCGATGCGGTGGCCCCTGCAACAGCGGTACGCACCGTATTTCCAATCTCGCCAGTGCTCACACCAACGCGCTTGGCAGCCCCGCGGTTTACCCGAAGCTGTAGCTCTGGGCGGCCCACACGGTAGTCATCGGTCAGCTCGGTGGTGCCTTCGATCTGGGCAATCTCGCGACGAACTCGCTGGGCGAGGGCCCCGACCTCATGCACATCTGCACCGGACACCTGCACCTTGATCGGCTTCTCGACAGGCGGACCCATCTCGCGCTTCTCAACGCTGATGGCCGCACCTGGAATCTCGCGGACGGCCTCACGCAGACGAGCAATGGTCAGCTGCGTGCTCTCCACCCGAACCTGCTCGCCGCGGCGGGCCTGGTTGCGATCCTTGAGAAAGTCGAGACTGATACGCGCCTGGTTGGGTGCGGCCTGGGTACCGGTCATATTGCTGCCACCACCGGCGACACCAACCTCGGTCACGAAGACCAACACATTCTCTTCTGCCGCAAGAATCCCTTCGATGCGTCGGGCAATGCGGTCGGTTGTCATCACGTCCGTACCGTCAGGGGCACGCACATTGATGGTCGCTTGGTCGGGCTCGGTCTCGGGGAAGAACTCCATGCCCGCTCCCAAAAGAGCGTAAGCGCCAATGCTCAAGAAGAACATCACCACCATGGCTCCAGCGGCGAGGTACCGGTGGGAGACTGTGAAGCGCAGCAGGCCCCGATAGGCTCCCATGATGCGGCCAACCTCGGCGTCATCGTCGCTCTCGTCTACGATGGCCTTGCCGGACCGCTTCATGAAGACCGCCGAGAACATCGGCAAGAAGAAGACCGATACGAAAAGGGAACACAGCAGAACGATGATGACGGTCTTGGGCAAGAAGCTCATGAACTCGCCCATGATGCCGCCCCAGAACACCAGCGGAAGGAAGGCGGCCACGGTGGTCATGGTCGATGCGAAGACAGCAACGGCCACTTCGCTCGCACCCTTGGCCGCTGCTTCGCGCATCGGCAGTCCTTCTTCCACGTGTCTGTAGATGTTCTCCACCACCACAATGGCGTTGTCGACAAGCATGCCGAGGGCCAGAATGAGCGAGAACAACACCATCATATTCAGCGTGAAGCCCAGCAGATCCAACACCATCATGCTGATGAACAGCGAGAACGGAATGGCCAGGGCAACGAGCAGACTGTTGCGACCACCCATGAAGAAGAAGATGACACCGACCACAAGGATAAGCGCCGTCATGATGTTGTTCTGAAGCGAAGCTACCTGATCGCGAATGTAGAAGGACTCATCTGACAGAACACGGTACTCGACCCCTTGAGGCCAGTCAGCGCTCTGAACGGCGACCAGCGCCTTGATGGTGTCGGCAATCTCGATGATGTTGCTACCCGGCCGCTTGGTGACGGACAGCGACACACTGGGCACGCCATTCATCCGAGCCATACTGGTCCGATCGGCGAACGTATCGAAGACAGAAGCCACGTCACGCACGAAGACCGGACGGTCCCCTACCCGCTTGATAGGGACCGCTTCGAGTTCTTGCGGATCCTCAAAATCTCCGGGGGTACGGACCAGGAAGGTGCTCGTACCGCTGTTGACTTCACCGCCAGGAATGTTGACGTCTTCGTTGCCGATGGCACTCACAACGTCACTGAACGACAAGCCGTAGTGAGACAGGCGTACGGGGTCGATGTTGACCTGAATCTCGCGCTCTTGCCCACCGGAGAGGTTCGCTTCAAGCACACCCGGAATGCGGATGACTTCATCTTCCAGACGCTCGCCGAGGCGCTTGAGAACCTCTTCATCCACCGGGCCGGCAATGTTCACCAACATGATGGGGATGTCGGAGAAGTTAATCTCCGAGATACCCGATTCTTCTACATCAGCCGGCAGATCGGCTTTGGCACGGCTGACACGGTCACGCACGTTCGTGAGCGCTTCATCAATGTTGACCGAAGGGTCAAACTCAATGCTGATGATGCTGACGCCTTCGGCGGACGTGCTGCCAAGCTCTTTGATGTCTTGCAGACCCGCCAGCTCATTCTCGAGCGGGATGGTCACCAGCTTCTCGACATCCTGAGGCGACACACCGATGTACGGCGTGGTGACGAGGACGATGGGAATCGTGATGTCCGGGGACGACTCGCGCGGCAACGTGATGTACGAGATCATCCCGAAGATCAAGACCGCCACAGCCACCACGAACACCGTCGTAGGGTGATTGACTAGCCAACGAATCACAGCTCGCCTCCGAAGACAGCGCGGCCGCCGTCACAGCAAAGACCCTCACGAACGATGAGCAGTTCATCGCCGTCTGCCAGTTCACGATGGCCGTTCATGATGATGCGCTCGCCAGCCTCGAGACCGCTAAGGACCACGACTTGGTCGCGAACGACAACGCCAAGCTCAAGATCACGCCACTGAGCAACATTGTCGACGTCGATGAAGACGCCGGCGCCATCGAGCTTGGTGACAACCCAATCCTGAGGAAGAATCAACGCGCCTTCCCCCACCGAGCTGCGAACTTGAACCGACGCAATCATGCCGGGAAGAAGCACATTATCAGGGTTATCAACGCGAACTTCGACCGGGAAAGACCGTGTCCGCAGGTCCGCTGCTGGGCCAATGTGCTCAACAACGCCTTGGTAGACTCCACCCGAACCACTCGCCCGAACGGAGACAATGTCGCCGACGTTTAGCGCTGCGCGGTCGCGGTCCGAGACCGTCAAGTCAATCATGACCGGGTCGAGCTGGACGATGCGAACCAATCCGGCACCAGGAGCGGCAAATTCACCGGGCTCGAGGTCCAGCTGACCGATGGTCCCTGCAAATGGCGCTCGGACATTTGCCTGGCGTAGCTGCGACATCACACCGCGGCGTTGTCCCTGAAGGACGGCCACTTGGGTCTCGGCCTGTTCGACTTGCTGAAGCGTGGCGAGGTCGCCGAGCTGACGCACGCGCTCCAGGTCCGAGGTCGCAAGCCGCAACTGGGCTTCGACTTGGTCGCGTTGGGCCGCGTAGGCTTCACTGTCGACTTGGATAAGCACTTGGCCTTCAGTGACGGTGTCGCCTTCGCCAACACGAACGCGCTCGACGATGCCACCCAAACCACTGGCGAGGACAGCATCGCGGCCACCCATCACTTCGCCCGGCAGCGTCATGTCAACGGTCGCGGAGTGCTCGCGCATCTCCGAAACTTCCACGCGAGTAGCAGTTGCAGAAGCGACCGATGTCGTCATCTCAGAAGGGTCTTGAACATCGGCGCCGGCACCACAACCAACGCTGAAAGCGAGGGTGAGTAATGGAAGCGACAACACTGTGAAACGGTACATAGAAACGGTCATCCGGAGACTCCCCGGTAGAAAAGGTCTAAAATACGAACAGCATAGTCGTCATCGGCTGGCAAGCCGTGGACCATGGCCATGGTGTGAAGGTCGACCATGCCGATGAAGCCGCGAACGGCATAATCAACGTCAAGGTCAGCGCGAAACTCGCCAGAGGTGATGCCTTCGGTAAACAAGACGCCCATGTGGGCAATCTTGCGCATGTGCATCGACATCAGGTCAATCTGCGGCTGCTCGTGGTCGGTCGGAGCTTGGCAGGTCCACATGAGGCGAACCACGTCTTTGTTCTGCAGAGCGCCGTCTGCGTAGGCGCGAATGAAGTTGCGCAGGCGTTCGCGAATCGAGCCCACACCAGTGAGCGAAGCGCGAATGATGTCATCGAGCCCGTCCATGTGCATGTTGATAAGCTCGATAAACAACGCCTCTTTATTGGCGAAGTAGTAGTACAATGTGGGCTTCGTCACACCCGCAGCTTCAACCACTTCACGAACCGACGTCGAGCCGTAGCCCTTATCGGCGAATAAGGCAGTAGCAACATCTAGAATGCGCTTCCGCACATCACTTTCTTCAATTGTGCTCAACGGCACTCCACGAGCGAGACAGGGTTACCGACCGGTAGGTAACCACGAGTTACCGACCGGTATGTTGGTCGGATGGGGCTGTCCAGATGAACAAATGTCTCGTCATGTTACCGCACGGTAGGTTGAGCAGGATATGGCACACTTTGCACTGTTTTCAGCAGTTGAGACCTTATCCGCACACATCCGATGCATCCTGATCACTGCGCTGCTGACCGCTTGTGGTTCCGTCGTTGCAGTCGAGGACCGCAGTCAACTCTGCGTGCGCAACAACCGGGTCCAAGTGACGATGAACGATGCCATCTGCGGGTCGTCCACCACCACCGCTGCGGTCGCTGGATGGAGGCCACCTGTTCGGCAACCGTCCAAGACGACATACTTGAGGGGTCAGCCTACAGGGGTGGCCGATGTCGTTGATGGAAGAAATCGGCGCTAGGGTGCGTTCAGGGGTGTCGCCAACTGACGATGTTGTACCTTGTTACTACTAGGAAGTTGGCGGCGAAACTGGGCGTGCCAAAGCGTCGAGTTCGACATCAACGTGGAGGTCCCCCCCTGTATGTGCGCGCCAAACGGCACTCGCCCAGCCGTGAGGGTAACGACGACTACCTGCTCTTCACTGCACAGCGTGACCTACCCGACGGTGAGTACAGTACGATTCTGCTGGGTCACAGCCACACAGCGAAGTGGCCGTGTGGAGAGACCGCGACGCACAAACTGGCCAGACACCGTGCAGGTCTCCACCAAAGCTGCCGAAGCCGTTTAGTTTTACCGCGCACGGCGCCGCACCAACAACAGACCGGCCATCCACCACAGGGCCATCGTCGGACTCACTGGAAAGGTGGCACAACCCGTCACACGGTCGTCGAGAAGGTCGCACGCATTGCCGGCGCCATCGCGCGTCTGCTTGGCTTTCGTTCGGAGCGAAAGGGGCGTTGTCGTCCATGTTTGCAACGCCGTCGCCGTCAACATCGCCATTACCGGTGCCATCGCACGCATTACCAAGGCTTTCGGCATCCGCGTCCTCCGGGTTGGCATTGGAGGTGAACGGGCAGTTGTCATCGCCGTTGACCACGCCATCCGAGTCGACATCTAGCGCATCTCCCACGTCGCACGCGTCGCCCTGACCGTCTTCGTCGGTGTCGTCTTGCGTTGGGTTTGCAATCGTTGGGCAGTTGTCGTCGGTGTTGGCGTCGCCGTCAATGTCGTTGCCGTCGCTGGTGTGATCCACACCATCACTATTCGCATCCGCTTGGTCGTTGTTGACCTGGAAGGCCGCAGTTGTTGTCGAGCTTAGACACGCCGTCACCGTCGAGGTCATTGTTGTCGGACGTGTCGCAGGCATCACCAAGGCCTTCACCGTCGACGTCTTCTTGGTTGGTGTTTGGCTGGAAGGGATGGTTGTCATCGGCATTGTCGACGTCGTCCGCATCCAGATCGAAGTCGTTGACGAAATCACAAGCATCACCACGACCGTCTTGTTGTTGAGGATTGGGGTCGAACGGAAAATTGTCAATTTCACTGGCGACGCCCCGTCATCAACGCTTGGAGCAGGTCGATCGGAGTTTCGCCGGCGGGAGACCTGGGCCGAGCTGATGCCATCCAACACACGGATGAAATCCCGAAACGCAAGCCTAGGGTCGACAAACCCGGCCCCTTCGAAGGATACAGAGGTCGCGCCCCAGACGAATCGCGCGTTCTCATAGTCAATCCAACC
>JBLHSN010000213.1:0-10327 GCA_047626195.1 Myxococcota bacterium | reverse complement strand
CGAGTCGGCGATTGGACCGCCTGCGGTCATGACGGCCACCTTTCCAGCCAAGTATACTGGACCCCAGAAAGGACCGAGTACCGAGGCAATGGCACAGGTAGAGCCGATCTCGGTCCAGGCAGCCGACTCTTCAAAGTCCTCTGTCGAAACCTCCTGTTCGCGCACCTATTGCTCGATTGCTAGGTCGATGAGGTCCATCGCTTCCATCGCGCTGTCCCGCAGCCGGTCACCCCGAGCTTACCTGTGATGCAGATGCTCTTGGTCGCGGTCCCAATCCCGACGTTAACGGCAGCACTCCCCGAAATCTTGTAGCCATCCTGGGTGTGTTCGGCCGTGCCCGTTGGCGTTGTACCCGCCACGATGCCGTCGATGGAAACGGTGGCGTCTATGCCAAATTCAACAGAGTTGCCGACGTTCGGAACGAGCGGGCCTCGCAACTTGGCGATGCCGTGCTGCATGGTCACCATGCAGCAAAAATCGCCAATATTACCCTGCTTCCTGCCCTTCTTCGGGATGCTGTCCCCGGTGGAGGCGTTGGCTGACTTTAGCTGGACGGTACCCTGGAGACGGTCTTGGATGAGGTCTTGGAGGGGATATTCGCCGTGCCTTCCAGCGACTCGCTCGGGGCTGTACCTCCCTCTTGGCTCGCAATAGTTGCAGCTTCAAAACCTATGGCCCACCCTCAGTAAGGGCTTGGTTAAGCCCTAATTGATAGCGTAGTCTACGGCCGATTCGAAGAGAGGTCAGAGCCTTGGTCGGCGTTAATGCCCACTTTTGATTGTTTGTCTCGGATTGAGAATTGTTATTTTCATCCGGCGCTCTGCGCCGATTGTAGCGGAGAACGTTCGGCTGTTCTCGGTAGGCATTGACATCGACAAAATCCGATACATCTTCGCGGACCTGCCGGTGTCTGGGCACGACTCGGGATGGGATTTGCTCGCTTTGATATGCCTGCGGCAGGTGATGTTTGGACATCCCTCCACCACAATTGAGCGTTGGAAATCCAGCTTTGAACCAAGCTAGGGCGCCACTTGCACATCTGTGATGTCGTCCGTCGCGCGCACCGGAATGCGAACAGCAAATACCGACCCGCGCCCAACCGACGACGTCACGTCGATGCTGCCGCCGTGAGCGCGAACAATGCGCTCGCAGATTGCTAGACCCAGTCCGGTTCCGTCGCGCTTCGTGGTGAAGAACGGGTCGAATAGCTTGCGCTTGTTCTCGGGAGCGATGCCCGCACCGGTATCCAGGATTGCAATTTCAATCACCGATTCGGACCGTTTTCGAGTGCGAATGGTGAGGGTGCCACCATGCGGCATGGCTTGCAGCGCGTTGCGGGCCAGGTTGAGCAACACCTGGGTCAAGCGGTCACGGTCCATGCGGCTGGCCGGTAGGTCGGGCGCCAGGTCTTCCACAATCGTGATGACGTCGGGCAGTCCCTGTGCAGCTACCAGGGCAACAATGTGCGTGGCCAGCGCGTTGATATGGTCACTGGTCAGGTGCAGTGTGTCCGGCCGTGCGTAGTCAAGGAACTGGCGTACTACGACGTCCAGTCTGTCGGTCTCGTCGACAATGACAGACAGCATGTCTGCCGAGTCACCGTCCAAGGCGTCTGCCTGTAGGAATTGGGCGGCCCCCTTGATGCCGGCGAGGGGGTTGCGAATCTCATGGGCCAAGCCCGCGGCCATCGCGCCTAATGCTGCTAGCCGTTGCTGCTCTTCCAATGCCTGGAAACCACGAATGTTGGTGAGCACGGTGCTGGCAACGGTCAGCATCTCACGCAGGCGCTGGATCTCGTCACTTGAGAACCCGTCCGACCAAGCTTCTGGACGCAGCGCGAGCCAGCCCAGTACCAGGCCAGAGCGTGCCCGCATCGGGAGGATGACGTCCGCATGCATGGCGTCCATCAGGGCTAATCGATCATGAAGCGGATTGGCTCGACGTTGCTGCATGGCGCCTCGCAGGTAGACGGGCGTGTTCTGGTCGAAGCCTTCCGAGAAGGGGCCCGCAGCGACAGCGGCCATTGGCGGTGCGTCGGATTCGCCACGATGCGCCACACAGGCGAAGGCGTCTAGGGTTCGGTCCCACAGGTACAATGACGCAATGGGAACGCGCCCGGTGGCGTGCAGGCGCCCCAGGAGGGTGTCGGTAAGGGAGCGGACGGAGACCGTTGTTGGCAGCTCGGTGGCTACGGTGTCGAGGGCTTCTTGAAGTTGCTGGCCACGACGGTTGAACAGGCGGTGGCTCGCCCACTGGATGGTGTCCCGAATCCCGTCGTAGCCGGCGAGGAAGAGCAGCGAACCCAGGAAGATCTGGAAGGTTCCGTGCAGTGGGTAGTCGGTGAACGTACCGATCCACATCACGGTGACGCCGTCGACCAACACGAGCAGTGCAGCGGAGATGACCAGGGCGATAAGCCGGCTGAACACTTCGTTGAGGTCGAGCAGCCGGTAGAAAACCAGTGCTTGGTACATGAAGTACAAGGCGATGCCGGTCAACAGCGCCGATACCGGCGGTAGGGTGCCTTGCAGTACCACGCCGCGACTGGTGGCTGGAATGCCGGTCATGTCGATAGGCGCAGCAATATTGCGCGCGACCTGCTCGAGAAGAGCGAACACAATCGCCCCCAAGGTCACCGCGATGAGGTAGCGCAGTCGGGTCTTTTCAACGCTTAGCTCTGCGTCCTCGTGAGCCTGCCATAGTCGGATGATGACGAGGGCAAACGAGCCGAAAGTGAACAGCCCTGCGGCGACTTCCGCGGGGGATGAGCGGGGTACGTTGGAGCTAAATGCTGCATGTAGGCCCACAAGGACTGGCATGAGAATCGCCGTAGTGACGAACAAAACCCCAACCAAGCGGTGTGGTTTGCCGGCAAAGATTCGGTCGACCGTCCATAATGCAAAGGGTGGGACACACATGCCCATGGCCATGTACAGCAAGCGCAGTCCGGACAGGCCTGGCAGCAGCGACAGTCCAAAAGCAGCGTAAGAAATACCGGCGGTCAGGCTGAGTCCGAAAAACGCCATGCGTGATGCGTCGCGTCGGTCAGGCAGCCATCCGCGGACACCCAGGACAATGCTGAGCACGCCGACAATCAAGTACAGCAGTGCGGTCATGACGAGGCTCCGGAAGAATGGAGCCCAACGTATCTCACTACGCCCGGATGCAGGCACCTGGGATAGGCGATGGCATGCCTGTTTCCTTCCGTGACCTGCCCGCCATTCATGCTATTCTCGCCGCGCCCAAGCTGGGCTCCCTTCCTCCGGGTCTGTCTGCCAAAATAGCCAGGGAGGTGTTGGACGAGCTGCGTGATGAGATTCGAGCTGGAACGCTGACGGCGCTACCAGATGTCGCTGAACGGGTGGCGGACCGGGTTCATCAGCTGCTCAGCGGGAGAATGCGCTCGGTACTCAACGCGACCGGTGTTGTGGTGCATACGAACTTGGGACGCGCGCCTTGGCCTGAACAAGCCGTACAGGCTGCGGCGCATGCGAGTGGCTATTGTAACCTAGAAATGTCCTTGGATACTGGTAAACGGGGTGGGCGAACCGAAGGCGTACGGCGGCTCATGTGTGCGCTCACCGGCGCCGAAGATGCCGTCGTGGTCAACAACTGTGCGGCGGCCCTCTTGTTGTCACTCACGGCTCTCGCGCAGGGGCGAGAGGTGCTCGCGAGTCGCGGTGAGCTGGTCGAGATTGGGGGAAGCTTTCGCGTCCCGGACATTATCCAAGCTGGCGGTGCGACATTGGTACCGGTAGGCACGACAAATCGGACCCGGGTCGCGGACTTTGAAGCTGCCGCATCAGCAGGGACAGCGGTGTTGCTGACCGTGCATCCATCGAATTTCCGCATTGTAGGGTTCACCGAGACGGCAGACCGCGTGAGCCGTACTGAGCTGGCTCATCGACTGGAGATTCTGCATGTGGAAGATGTTGGCAGCGGTAGCCTAGAAGAGGTGAACGGCGAGCCCGGTGTTCGTGATTCCGTTGCTGCCGGTGTCGATGTCGTCGTCTTCAGTGGCGATAAGTTGTTGGGTGGACCCCAGTGTGGATTTGCGGTCGGGTCCGCTGCCGCCATTCGGCGCCTGCGTCGTCATCCTATGTACCGAGCGATGCGGTTGGATAAAACGCTGATTGCGGCCTGTGAAGCCACGCTTGGACTGGCGTTGGCGGGAGAGGACACACCCGTTAGCCGTATGTTGAAGCTACAGCCGGACGTGTTGGAGGCGCGGGCGCTGCAGCTTGTGGGTTTGCTCGAGTCGCACGGAGTGAAGGGTTCTGTGACGGATGTTCAGAGTGCGGCTGGCGGAGGTGCAATGCCTGGACTGGGGCTGCCATCGAAAGCCTGTCGAGTGCCATGTGATAGGGTAGATGCCGTCATTCGCCGATTACGTATGGGATCTCCGGCGGTGCTCGCGCGCATTGTGGATGACGCTGTCGTTCTCGATGTACGGACTCTGCCCGATTCAGCACTCGCAGAGGTCGCTAAGCAGGTGGCCCGCGCGGTCGGTAGGAGCTAAGGCGGCACTTAATGACTCGTGGATTTTACGACCAGCTCGGCGTCGAGCCCAACGCTACCCCGGAAGCCATCCGGGAGGCCTACCTACGCCTTGTGACCCAGTTCCGCCGTCGTCGGCAAGCCCTCATTGACCGCGGCGGAGACCCGGACCGGCTTGAGCTCGCCCGTAGCCAGGCGGATGAGAGTTACGCGGTGTTGTCGGATCCTGAGCGTCGTCGTCGCTATGACGCGATGCTCGCCCTGCTTGAATCTGGCATTCCCGAGAATGAAGACGAGCTTTGGGACGAAGTCGAAGGCGCTATCGTCTCCGAAGCGGTCGTCGCCGCGGTTGAGTTGCTCCAGCACACCACCGATATTGTGCTTGAGGGCTACCCAACCCCTCCGGGTTTTGCTTCGGCTCCGTCCGCCGAGCCTGTTCCGCTGACCCCGTCCGTTGTGGTGGAGCTGCCGCTGTCTGGCCGGCCAACGCCATCGTCACAACCAACGCTTCGCGTGGTGGACGGTGCGAATCAGGGCTCCCCAGTCATCGTGATGCCCAACATGCAGCAACCCGGGATTTCGATGCCCGCGCCGCGCTTGGTCGCGTCGGCCACGCCTGTACCGCCGCCGGCCCCACCGGAACCGCAGTACCCACCCGGTCCGCCTGGCATCTTCCTACGGCTTGGACCTACTGGAACCATGCTCTCCACCGTGCGCGAGCATTTGGACATGTCTCTGGAAGACCTCTCCGAGCAGACTCGCATCGCTGTTCGGTTTTTGCAGGCCATCGAAGAAGAGGCGTTTGACCGGCTACCGTCCGCGACATTTGTACGTGGATATGTACGGGAAATGGCCACTCTCATGGAGCTTGACGAAGACGAAGTCGTTGAGGGCTACATGGAGCGCTTTCACGGTGCGCGCTAGCTTGTGATCACTCGCTACGAAGCGGTGGTGTCGGCCAAGGGCAGGTTGGACTCCGTAGTCGCCGCGAGTATTCCTGACTTGTCTCGCTCCCGTGCTGCCGGCTTGGTCAAGCAGGGCGCGGTGTGCGTGGACGGCCTCGTTGTTACCCGTGTGTCGGTAGAGGTACGGGTGGGTAGTCAGCTGGTGGTGGATGTTCCTGATGCGGTCGCGGATAAAGCCGTCGCACAAGACCTGCCGCTGGACATTGTCTACCAAGACGACGACATGGCGGTCATCAACAAGGCTGCTGGTATGGTCGTTCACCCCGCAGCGGGTCATCCCGATGGCACGCTGGTGAATGCGCTGCTGCATCACCTCGAAGGGTTGTCGGGGATTGGCGGTGTGGCTCGGCCTGGCATTGTGCATCGGCTGGACCGTGGAACGAGCGGGCTGTTGGTCGTTGCCAAGCATGACGTTGCTCACCACGGACTCGCTGCGCAGTTTTCCGACCATAGTGCGAACCGTCGGTATTGGGCGCTTTGCCACGGGGTTCCGAAGGTCTCTTCGGGTACGGTGAGAACGCATGTTGCGCGGCATCCGAGAGACCGTGTCCGATGGGCATCGACCGATGGTCGAAGCGGGAAGTTGGCGGTCACCCACTGGGAGCGTCTGGACGTTGCCGGTGAGATCTGTTTGATTGGCTGTCGGCTTGAGACGGGCCGCACCCACCAAGTGCGGATTCACATGACCGAGAGCAATTGGCCGCTGTTGGGTGACCCTGTCTACAAGCGCAAAGGGCGTCGGCTGCCCGTCACGGTTCGCGAACTTGTTCAACCGAATCGCCCGCTTCTACATGCGTGGCGGCTGGCGCTGACGCATCCCATTTCGGGTGAGCCGTTGGTGTTCACCGTAGAACCGCCCGCCGACTACCAAGCGACGCTCGATGCCTTGGGCATTGAGCGTCGAGTGGAACCAAACGAGTGAGACAACACAATTGGTTGTCTCGACCGGTCTAGCGGCAGGTAGGTCCGCCAGGTACCAAGTTCGAATCGAAGACGAGGTCGTCTTCGGCTTCGGCCCGGTCGACGGTCAGTAGGACGTCAAGGCACAGAGGCTCGTTGTCTGGGCAGGCTGTGCAGCTTGCGCCAAAGATACCCAGCGTAGCGCATACGTCGATGTCCGTGACTCCGGCGAAGTCTCGGGTGTCCAAGCGGCCAGCAATACTGATGTCGATGATGGCGTCTCCGTCTTCTACGAAGGTGGCTTGGATGTTTGCGTTGGTGATGTCGACGTCTTGACCCTGGACCGGGAAGGTCAAAGTCGTTGGGCCGATGTTGAACAATGGGTTTGTTGTGAAGCTTTGCTCTCCAAAGCTGAACACGTCTTGGCAGGGGTCCTGCTCGACGCCCGTCGAACCGCTGACGCCGAGGGCACCGACTGCAGCGATAGTCTGGGTCTGTACGTCTGCATCTTCAATGTGTAGCAAGATGTATTCGACAGGAATCTGGCCGCTGATCAGGCTTGCACCAGCTGGAGCGACCCAGGTGACATCGGCGTAATCGATGGCGTAGGTCCGGTTTTCGAGTCCGTCCGACGTGATGGGTTCGCCGAAATCACCGTCCGTATCGGCGTCGGCTTCCGTGTCCGCTGCGTCGGTGTCGGCGTCGGTTCCTTGAACGGTGTCATCGGTGTCCGCGTCATTGAGAGTGGTGTCTTCATCAATGCCGGTGTCCGCGCAGGCGGCGGCGAGTAGCAGCAAAACAGAAAGATGGCGCATCGAAGTCTCCGTATTGGATAGGCGCGCACCCTAGCCTCAGACAGCGATGTCTGCCGGACTGTCGTGTCGACTTCCTGACAAGATGCCCTTTTGCAATGCCGGACATGAGGCGTACAAAAGCAAAAAGCCGACTCTCAGGTGAGAGCCGGCTTTCTAAATGGCGCTGTCCGCGACAGGTCGCGGACGGTGCGAACTATCGTGCTTCTTCGGCGAGGCAATCTGAACTACCCGAGCATGCGGCGATGTCACAGATGTTTGTCGAATCGACAGGTGCCGTTGCTTCGTCAGCGGGAGCGTGCTGCGGGTCAACGAAAGCACCGACGACTTGCTCAGCCTGCAGGCTGTCGACGAGGAGGGTCAGGCAGAAGTCGCCTGTACCGCCTTCGCAGGCCTGACAAGCAACGCCGATCTGACCAGCGAGGTCACAGATGGCGTCTTCGTCACAGCAGTCTGCGACGTCGTTGGCGGAATCACAGCCAGGGTCGACGTCGGTGTCACAGCAGCGCGGTGCGTCAACTTCGCAGTTGTCGTCAGCGTTCAGCAGTGGAACCAGCGGGCGAGTATCGATGACGCCGGCCAAAGTGGCGCCCGCGATGAGCGAACCGTCTGGGGAGAACGCGCCGCTGATCTCGAGGTCGGCAATCGTGACGGTGAAGCCAGCGATCGACAGCGTGGTTGTCTCGGGTCCAACCTGGAAGAAGGGGTTGTCGGTGAACGAGGCTTCTGGGAAGGGAATGGTCGGATCGCATTCGCCCTGTCCGGGAGGTGAGCCGCCGTCGCCGATGGCGCCGATGAGCTGGATGTCAGCGGTGCCGACCGACTGCACACCGATCAGGATTTCCTGGTCGATGAAGTCGCCGAGGATGGAACCAATGCCTTGGGGCTCGACGAAGCGACCGGTACGGAGTTCCAAGCTGTACGTATTGTCTTCAATATCTGCAGCGGTGATGGCGGAGCCAACCGACGAGGTGCTGAAGGTCGTGGTGGGCGTGCCACAGGAGTAATCAACCGTGACGGTGTACTCGGTGCTCGGTGAGAGAGCGGCGCCGGGGACGAAGGTGATGGTGTCGCCGTCGACCGACGAGGTGCCTGCGATGTCGCCGTCAGGGCCCGTCAACGTGATGGTTGCGCCGGCTTCGTCTTCGTCGAGCTTGACTTCAACGCTGGTGCGGAAGAAGGCTTGCGCCTCACCGTTCTCTGGGAAGACTTCGTCGATGGAGTTGTCACAGCCACCGGTGTCCACGTCGGGACAGGTCTCGGTTTCCGGGTCACAGTCCTTCGTTTCACAAGCAACAAAAAGGCCGGCGGTCAGTGCCATCAGGGCAGCGTAGCGGTTCATAAAGGGTCTCCTCCAAAAGGGTCGCATCTCGCGAGCGCGGTCAATACCCGACCGCACCGGTAGGTGTCAACGCTTGTCGGACTGCAAACTGGCTGTTCTCAGTCGAACCCGGAAGCGGAAACGCCGTGGGTGCCTAGAAACCGGGCCCGCCGCCGGCGCCACTGGGCAACCGGTAGGGGCGCACAAAGATCTCTTCCTCGGGGGGGCGACCGGGCTTCTTGGCCAAGCGGCGGTCGAGACGGTCCAGTTCAGACGACTCTGGGAACGCAGACGCGAGACGCTCGCGAGTTTCTCGGGCTTCGTCGATGCGGCCGAACTCGTAGTAGGCGATTCCAGCTAGCATGAGAGCTTCGGGGACGTGCGTACTCTCCGGCTGCGTCTCAAGTACCGTTTCGGCACGCCGGCGGACAGCGAGCCACTTGCCCTCACGTTGGTAGAACCTAGCGATACTCAGTTCTTTCGCAGCAATGCGGTCACGACTGCGCTGGAGCAGGACGGAGACCTCTTCTCGGTGCTCGGAGTCTGGAAAGCGAGTCCCAAAGCCGGTCCAAGTGTTGATGGCCTGCCAGGTAGGCGTCTGGTCGCGCTGCGCGGTCTTTGGTGACCGCTTGTAGATCGACAACCCGGTCCGGTAGACGACGTAGTCCATCTGTTCGCTACGCGGGTGGAGTCGAGCAAAGTCCTCGTATGCGAGGCGCGCTTGCTCGAACTCGCGCTGGCGGAAGTAGACATCCGCCACCGCTAGCTCCGCGCGGAGAGAAACAGGGTCGTCACGGTGGAAGTTGCGGAGGTGGTTGAACACCTGCAGTGCGCGGTCTGCGTATCCGCGACGCAGCTGGCGTTCACCGTACTCGTACTGCTCCGCAGGGGAGAGGTCCTTCCACCGTTCTGCGGCTTCGGCGCCGGTAGAGAGCCCGAGGGACACGACCGTCAGTAGTAGAAAAACCCAGCGATTCACGCGGCCTCCGAGGGCACGGCGTAGCTCGTTTCTGTCTGCAAGCAACGCGGGACCTTGCCATCGCCCCACGGTACCTCTATCTTCCACCGCCCGTGGAGGTTTGTATGTCCGAGGCCCTGCCTGTCAGCTTTAGTTCGTTTATTGTATCGCTCGCATCTTCTGCAATGGTCCATCTCGGCGAGACCCCGGACCCAGAGAGCGGAACAACCATCATTCATCTTCCGTTGGCTCGCAACAGTATCGACCTCATTGCCATGCTCAAAGAGCGGACAAAGGGCAACCTTAGTGACGACGAGACCAAGCTCGTGGACACTCTGCTCTACGACCTGCGCATGCGTTTCGTCAACGCCCAGAAAGCGGCCAACTAACAGCAAAGAGCCCTAGTGACGCATGTCATCAGGGCTCGTTTGTGCTGGACGTCTGCGCTAGTCGAGCGGCTCATACGGGTCGTATAGTTCTCCAACAGTCCGGTTGCTTCCTGTGGAAGCGGACGAGGCCACGGTCACTCCGCTGGCTGCGGTTGCAAAGCTTGCGCCCGGATAGCCGCTCGCTTGCCAGCCTCCGGCGCTCAACCGTGTGCTGAGTGCGGTGTTGGCTGTCGGAGCGAATGCACCAAGCGGACGGTCGAGCCAGACTGGGCGGCCAGTCGGATTGCGGACGAAGACCGAGTGCGGGTGCACACCGAGGGGCAGTGACGCCAGTCCGGCACCGCTGACGAAGCCAAACTTGGCGTAGCGCAGTCCGAGAGGCAGAGACGCGAGTCCCGAGCCACCGAGCTGAATGGACTCGACTTCGACGCTGACACCTTGGAGGTCCACCGTGTGGAGGGTTCGCGGCAGGTTCAACAACATGC
>JBLHSN010000212.1:0-10336 GCA_047626195.1 Myxococcota bacterium | reverse complement strand
ATGATTGCCTCGAGTCTCGCTGGGCGGCAGCTGACTACCGTTTGGAGCTATCCGATCGTAAATACTGTGAATGCACAAAGCCGATACCGAGTATTCGAGTTTACGGATGGACCCGCATCATTGGGTGAGACGGGTGCGACATACGACGTCCACATCGGAGCCTCGGCGATGCAGTTGGACCCACCCATTGAACCTCTACCGCCCGTCGCGCACGGACCCGTCGGGCGAGAACCCGCCTGAGCGAGTGTTTGTGAGACTAGCCGGTTCGCGTCCGAACCCAGTCTCACTTGCTACTTCTCGGCCGGCGGCATCCTTCTAGGTGACTACGGGGGCGGCACCCAATTCGGCGTTCAAGACGCCGTACTTGCCTTCCCCGGCATTCTCAACGAGCCGAGCAGCCACCTTGTCCTCTTCGAGCATCTCAACGGCGACTACCAAGCCGTCTCCCTGCTCCCCGACTACGTGGACAGCAACAACAACCCGACCTGGTGCAGTGCGGACGTCATCACCGTCGACCTCGACCTTCCCGTAGACGCCACCAATCTACGTGCCGTCGGAGACCTCGACAATGACGGCAATGATGAGCTGCTCATCCGCGAGTCCGACACTACCCTGCGCATCGCATATGGCCCCATTAGCACCGGGGGTTCCCACCACCTCAACCATCCGCGAAGACTCGACCATTCGCGCGGAAACTAGCCTCGATGCCCACAGCGGAGACTTCGATGGCGTCGGACGGCCTTGTCATTGGAACGCAGTCCGGCTCAAATACCCTGTACATCGGTGAGATCAACGGAGACTTCTACCAAGACATCGTCTTCCGAACAAACCGAGGTGCAGGAGTCATCTACGGGCAGCGGATGTAGCCAACGCGACAAGGGCAGCGGTGCGGCCTCTTAGCCAACCGCTGTCTCAGTTTCGTTCACTGGTGGCTTGTCCCAGTAGGAAAACCGTCCCTTCAGCGCCAGGAACGGCTTCTCCAGCACCTGCCAACTGACCCAAGCTGCGGCGAAGGTCAGTCCTGTTGTCAGAATCATATACAGCACGAACCCCGGGATATGCAAATCCTTGCGGGTGTACCAGTACTTTGGGTGAATCTCGTACGCGCGTAGGGCCGAGTCAATGCCGATGTGAAAGACGTACATGCCGTACGAGTACTTCCCGAGCGACCGCCACATCCGAGTGGTCATCACGCGAAATACCCACCCAGACGGCTTGGTGAGGATGAGCACAATGACCGCCGCACACATCGCAGCCACGCCGCTGTACATCAACGCCACCGCTACCGGCGTGTTCTTCGCATAGTGCAGCCCGCCTTTTGACCACGCGTACCAGACCAGCACCGGAATGGTGATTGCGGCCACGCCCCAAGCGAGGCGTCGCCAGCGAAGCAGTCCGCCCGCGCTTCGAGCCGCTACAGCCATCAAAGCACCGATGGCCAGCGCATCGAAGCGAGTCCACGTCAGCATGTACAGCGCTTGCCCCGACGTTCCGTTGGACGCCAAGTACCACCGCAAAAGCGCAGTTCCTGGAATGAGCAGGGCCAGCAACCAAAGCAGTCGGTAGCGTCCCAGGACGTACACAACCGCTGGCCACACCAAATAGAACTGCTCTTCGACCGCCAGTGACCAGAAGTGGTTCACCCCACGATTCATGAAGTGTTCGGACAGCGGGATGTTCGACAGATGGGCCCACAACCACCACTGATTCGCTTCCGCCTTTGGGTACAACGACTCGCCGGTGACACGGGGAATCACGAACAGGACCATGGCCAAGTACGCGTAGTACAGTGGGAAAATACGGACTAATCGTCGCCAGTAGAAGGCTCGAAAGTAGCAGGGACTATCTCGGATATCGAGTAAGATGCCGGTGATTAGGAAACCACTCAACACGAAGAACAGGTCGACCCCCAGCCATGCGCTGGCCGCGAAGACATCAAATGCCTGGTCTACCGGATGCCGGAGTGTGGTGAACTGGTAGGCGTGGTGGAGGATGACGAGCACAACAGCCACTCCCCGAACGCCATCGAGCGCCGGCATGTGCTTGTGGACATCAACTTGAGCAGGCGTAGCAACTCCCAGGAGCGACGCGTCTCTAACCGACCGTGTCGATGACCGTCGCACTTGGTCGACGAGCCACATGCGCAGGATAGCCTCGCCGACATGACACGAACCCTGACCGCCTTCGCCTCCATCTTCCTTCTCGCCACAACGGCCCACGCAGGCCGACCCAAGTGTGACGATGGCGAACTCGCCGCTGGACTGCCCCGCCTCGCAGCGACCAACGAGCTGCAGCGCCCAGGTCTCGCATCTGTCATCGTCGCCCAAGCCTGCAGCGACGATGCTCTCGGGGACGCTATTCAAGCAACCTTGGACGACGACACCTCGTTGCTCATGGCCTACGGCACCGCCCAATCTCGGCTGTGGGACCGCGTCTGTGCCGGTATCGAGCCCAACCAAGTCACCTCAGAGCTCAGCACAACCGGATGCAGCGTCGCCCACCTCGGCTGGTCGGACCCGTACTTCGCTAGCGCCATGACCGCTGCCGCCCTGTCCGACGATGCCACCGCTGCCCCATTCCAGTTCAGCCCCGCCCTCGCCGCCCAGCAAGTCGGACGCGCCCTCAGCGCCCAGACCCTCGCTCGTTCACGCTCCGACCATCAGCAAGCCTACCTGGACGCCATGGCCCCCGTAAGCACAGAAGAGCGCCAACAACGAGCTATCCGAACCGCCACCGCAGGCCTCGCCGCTCTCTCTCGTCGCCGCCAACCAGGACCGCTCATCGGCGGTCTCGGCTCACTAGCTGGCACACCTGACCCCAGCGTTGACACCCCATCAGCCGACATCCCCGGCCTCACCGGCGGTACGCCCATCATCATGGGCGACCTCCCCATCGCCCAAGTCCACACCACCCTCCAGGCCCTGCTCCCCACTCTCAGAGCCTGCACCACAGCCGATGGCCAGATCACCCTCAAGCTCGTCGTCCAACAAGATGGGACCGTTGGCCAAGCCCTCGTCTCCGAAGGAGACCTAGGCCCCGCCAACACCTGCATCATCGAGACCCTACAGACCGCCCAGTTCAACATGCCCGCAGACACCGGCATCGTCGTTCTGAAATACCCGCTGCACTTCCACGCCGAACCGTAGCGGCCCGGATTCGAGTAGTAGAAATCATGGCGTTGCGGAGGTCACAACATGCTCCTTCGAAGCAGGCATGACCTCACGGGGGCACGAGACCACCCAGCAACCCGGATGATCGTGGTCTGACACAAGCCGCCAGCGGCCAAGCCCCATTCCCGAACGCAGAAAAACCCCGCACCGCCAAAAGCGAAGCGGGGAATGATCATCGTCCAGCCCGCGACCGCGAAGAACCATTGGCGCCGACGGAAGAGGTCCGAAGGCAAGCAACAAGAAGCCAAAGCGCACTCTTCGTACGCGGGCGACGCCAGAATTCGCGCCCCTTCCGTCCACGCCAAAAAAAAACCCTCGCACCGACAGACGTGGTGCGAAGGCAAGGAGAGAGGAGCCGAAGCATCCTCACGGTACGCGAGCGCCGAAACAACGCAGAACTCGCGCCGCTTATGTCGGTGCGAGAACCATGATCATGTTGCGCCCGTCCATCCTGGGATGGGACTCAATCTTACCGACGTCCGCAACACCTTCAGCCATGCGCAAGCACTGATCAGCGCCAATGTCATGGTGAGCGTGCTCACGGCCACGGAACCAGACGCGGACCTTTACCTTGTCGCCGTTCTCGAGGAACTTGCGGGCAAGACGGATCTTTACAGCCAGGTCGTGGTCGTCGGTCTTTGGACGAACCTTAAGTTCTTTGAGCTGGGAGGTCTTACGACGGGACTCAGACTTCGCACGTTTACGTTCGTACTTAATCTTTCCGTAGTCAGCGATTCGGCAAACCGGCGGGTTCGCGTTGGCCGCAACTTCCACCAAGTCCAGACTGCGGTCACGAGCCAACTGGCGTGCGTCATCCGTCAGGAATTCGCCTAAACGCTTGCCCTCTTCGTCTACTAGGACGACGCGGGGAACACGGATAGCGGCGTTGATACGGATATCATCAGCTTCTGGACGAGAAAAGTTACGGGAGCTACGACGTCGCAGTGGGGCCTCCTTGGCCGAGTGAATGGGTCATTTTGACCCGGGTTCAACCCGAGATTCATTACGGGCTACTGCCTTAACCTATCCACGATGCCCCTGATGTTGCACATCCTTTCTCGCATCTTTGTCACTTTGACTCATTCGAGGTCCATTTGCGCTTGCTACCCCTCCTCTTAGCGACTGCCTGTGGCGCTCCCGCGCCGGTACCAACCTCTCCCATGCTGCACCCAACGCCAACTACCGAAGACGTCACCCACGAAGACCATGAGGGGGACCACCACTCGGGCGAGCACCATCGTAGGTTTGACGACGTGGAGCGTTGGTCAGCCATCTTTGATTCCCCAGAGCGACAGGCCTGGCAGAAGCCAGACGATCTTATGGCCGCCCTTCCGATCCAGGAAGGAGACACGGTCATCGATATCGGGGCAGGTACTGGGTACTTCAACAGCGCCTTGGCAGCGATGGTTGGTGCACAAGGTCAGTTGATTGCCGCAGACATTGAGACAACGCTGGTCGAGCACATGACGGTCCGTGCGCAGGCGGAAAACACACCCAACGTCCTGGCGCTGGTCATCGACGCGACCCACCCCACTCTGCCCATCGCAGATGTTGCCCTCATGGTCGACACCTACCATCACATTACCGATAGACCAGCGTACTTCGCCCATATCGGCGCACAGCTTGGGCGCCATCATCGGCTGGTAATCGTAGACTTTCAGCCGGGCGAGCTCCCGGTAGGTCCTGGACCCGACCACAAACTCGCTCCGGGTGTGGTGACTACCGAGCTGACAACCGCTGGCTACATCCTCGAGTCAGCCAATGACGAGCTGCTGCCCTACCAGTTCGTCCACACCTACCGCTGGGACCCGACCCTCACCCAGCTCAACGCACCGCCCGATGGCTGGACAGACCTTCGCGCGCTCTTGCCACAGGCTCAGTTCGACATTCGCTACCACACAGCGGACAACTTCACCGGGTCGGTGCTTCCGGGCTACGGCGCTGAGGGTGCGTGGCTCCGTGATGAGCCTGCCCAGGCACTCAGCAACGTTCACACAGCTCTGGCGGAACACGGACTCGGGGTCAAGGTCTACGACGCCTACCGCCCCCTGCGCGGAACCCTCGGCATGGTGGCTTGGGCCAAACGAACCGACCAAGTGCACCTACTGAATGACGGCTACATTGCGCGTCGCAGCGGCCACAACAAAGGCAACACCATCGACCTATCGCTGTACAACCTGTCGACAGGCCAGGAGCAGGACATGGGAACGGCCTGGGACACCCTGTCCGAGGAATCCCACACCCGCAACGCCACTGGGGAGGCATTGGAGCGGCGCCTACTGCTCAAGAGTATCATGGCAGAACATGGCTTCCATCACTACTACAAGGAGTGGTGGCACTTCACTTTCAAGCCGGATGCTGGGCTCACCCACCGCGACGTACCGTACGGCTGCTTTGAGACGGCAGAGGGTGAGTGGACGGCCCCAGAGGGCTGGGACACACCCGGATTCGCGATGCCCACAGCGTGGGAACCACACGCGCCATGTGATGCAGCCCCAGCCGCCCAGTAGACTGACGCGGATTCGGGCGTCGGAATGCAGCTCGGCGGATGTAGACGTTGTTGTCCGACGGCGACCCGTTTCAGTAGCGCTACTCGCCCCGCGCAATGCGTACCTGACGGTCTCCAGCAGTATCGACCCCGGCCAACACCGCGCCCCACGGGACCGTCGGAGAGAAAGCGACCAGGACTTCGTCAACTGCGGCCTCGACTAGGGCATCCGCCACTCCGTCGAACCCCCAATCCGATGTGTCAGCGCAGGCCCCACAAGGAACGGCAATCTCTGCACCACCCGGTGCGGCAACGGTGACGCCTTCGGCTCGGACAGAGAGCACCGCAAAGGAACGCGACGCACCCCGCGACGGCGGCGGCAGGACAGACCAACGACTTGGGTCGGATGACTGACCAAGGTCGAAGCGTCCCACACCCTGTTGGAGCCCGGCAATGAGCACCGATGCTGCAGTGCCAGAAGGCTCGTCAGAAGACATCACCACCGTCACAGACATGCGCCCGAGCGGAAATCGCTCGCTGACATGCGACCGTCCGACTGACGTTTCGCCCACCAGCCAGCCACCGTCGACGAACTCCCAGCGTTCCGATTCGGAAGCCGAGAGCCGTGTCTGTTCAGCGACTGGAGGCGCGCCGGTGCACGCCCCCAACATCACAACAGGGACTAGGAAACGAAGTAGCGAGGAGCGACCCACAACGCACCGCCATTGCCTTGAACCGTCTCGGTACGAACCTCGGATACCGCGTTCACAATGTCTGCCGCGGTGAGCACCGTCGCCGATTCGAGAACCAGCGATTGGGCAATGCCTGGAATCAGCTTCTGACCAATGGCGCGGGTTGGCGTGCCGGGCAGGGCTTCCACAACTTCGCCTTGAATCTGACGCACAAAACCAGAGAAGTTCCGGTCTTCGGCACACACGACCAATCGGCCCGTGCGCTTAACGCTCGCGAGGACCGTCTCCATGTCCGGCGGAACGAGGGTGCGAAGGTCGATGACCTCGACGTTAACGCCATCCTTGGCCATGCTCTCGGCCGCTTCGACCGCTGTCCACACCGCACGTCCCCAGGAGACCACCGTACAGTCGGACCCCTCGCGACGAATCGCTGCCTTTCCGAACGGCACGTAGACATCTGGAACATCTGGGATTTCGCCACGCATGATGCGCTTCTTCAGCGCGGCGATGTCCTTGGGCTCCGTCGGCTCACCCGGAAAGGCAGGGCCGAGAGTCTGGCGGTACATCCACTTGGGCTCCAAGAAGATGACCGGTCCCTTGTACTCACCGGCAGCAAGCAACAGACCGTGGGCATCGAAGCTGGTCGAGGGCATCACGATGACGAGTCCGGGAATCGGCGTAAAGAAGCCGTCCAAGCTCATGGAGTGATAGATAGCGCCACCACCAAAGGGGTCGGTTGGCATGCGCAGAACCAAGTTGGCCTCCGCATTTCCGTTGCTGGACCAGTACAGATTGCCCAGGTGAACCAGCCAGTGGAACGCGTTGAGCGAGTAGTCACCGAACTGAACCTCTGGCAGCGCCATCAGTCCATCGTGCAAGGCTAGCCCAGTGCTCGTTCCAACAATTAATGGCTCGTTCAGCGGCGCATCAATGACCTTGTCCGGGTGCTTCGCGAGTAGACCCGCACTGGCCTGCATGACGCCGCCAAGCTTACCGATGTCCTGGCCCATCATCACGCCACCCTTGCGTTCGATCAGCTTGTCCAGGGCACTTCGCAGGGCTCCGGCGTAGCTGATGACCGTCTGGCCCGTAGCAAGAGTCTCCTCGACAGCCGGGTAGGGGGGATGGATGTGATCAAAAATGCTCTCGGGAACCGGCTCCGGCTCACCCGCAACTTTCTCAATCCACGCCTTGTTCGTTTCATCTTCTTCCGTCATGACCGTGCCGAGGTCATGGTGTGTGAAGAAGTCACGACCGGTGGCTTCCTTCCGACGCATGACGTCTTCGGGGGCGAACACGCCCATGTCCACCAACTCCTGACCGAAGGCCACCAGCGGGTCGTCTTGACTCATGTCGAAGGTCACGTCTGCTGCCGAGCTGTGTCCATTGAAGCGTGGCAGGTGGTGAACGTGCAGAAAGACAGGACGTTGCTCATCTTTCACTACGCGAAGAGCGCGCACAATGGTCTCGTAGGTCTCGGTAAACGACCGACCATCACAGTCGAAAGCTTCTAGACCAAAGCTTTCGGCGTAGGCGGAGAAGCTCTGGATGCCACGGCCTTCATGTGGCTCAGTGCTAATGGCCACTTCGTTGTCTGTGACGACGAAGAGGACGGGCAAGCTCCACACACTAGCCGCGTTCATGGAGTCGTGAAGATCGCCTTCTGCGGACGTACCATCACCGATGATGCCGATGGACACGCTGTCATCGATGCCCTGCTTGCGGTAGCCAAGCGCGTAGCCTGCGGCCTTGCCCAGCTGCATGCCAACCGGTGATTGAACAGGCAGAATGCCGACATCGGGCATGTGCAAGTGGTAGACCATCTGGCGACCACCGCTCATCTTGTCCGTAGCGCGACTGAACTGCTGACGAAGAACCTGCGCTTCGTAGTCGTCCATGCCGCGGAGCTTGGCCCACGTACCGCACAGTGCGCCAGACCGGTAGTGGGGGACGATGCCGAAGTGGTCGGGGTTCACGACTTGGTCGAGCGCCATAGCGAAGGCCGCGTTGGATACTTCCTCACCGGTTCCCCAGATGGCGAACTTCACGTCGCCGCGGGACACCATACGCACAATGTGCGCTTCGAGAGAACGCGACCGAACCGCACAACGGTAGGCAAAGGCCAGTTGTTCGTGGGTCAAAGCCGGGACGGGAACGCCATCCTGACTGGCTTGGGGCGCGGGCGTAGACTCGGGGTGTTGGCTCATGCGGGACAATCCTCGGGCACAGAAGGGAAGGGCACATAACCGCTCTCTGCCACGTCTCGTCACGGACGTGCCATGTCTCGACACACCGGGGCGACACAGCTCCTCGCCTAGGACACAATGTGCCGCAGTGGGGGTGATCATGAGCATCCGAGTCGTGGTCATTGGCGGAGGCATCACCGGCACCCTGACCGCACGTCAGCTCGCCAGAGCAGGACATCGGGTCACGCTACTCGAAGCTGCTCACCTTGGCGCCGGAAGCAGCTCACGCACGGCAGCTGGTATTCGTCAGCAATTCTCAACGGCTGGAACGGTGATTGCCATGCGTCACTCGGTCAACAGCTATCGAGCGATGGCCAGTGAAACCGAAGACGGTGTCAGTCCGATTATCCAGAATGGCTATCTGTTTCTACACGACGAGCCGGCCACCTTTGAAGATGCAAAGGCAATGGTCGCCCTTCAACAGAGCGTTGGGCTCACCGAGGTCCAAGCGCTCGACGCCACCACAGTTCACGCCCAGTTTGACTGGGTCGATGCAGACGCCATTGTTGGCGGAACTTGGTGCCCAACCGACGGATTCCTGCTTCCCCAAGTCATCTACCAAGAGGCGATGCGTGATGCAGTCGCTAATGGAGCACGCCTCGTCAACGGTGCGGCTGTCCTCGGAGCCCGATTCGATGGGCGGTCAATCTCTGCCGTACGAACACCGAAAGGTTGGTTTGAGGCCGACTTATTTGTGGACTGCACCAACGCCTGGACGACTCGGACAGGTGCGCTTCTCGGCGGCACGCACCTCCCGGTAGAGGCCCTGAAACGCTACTTGTGGTTCCTTCACCGGGACACCGCCATGCCGGCACAGACCCTCACCGCCATGCCCCTGGTGATCGCGCCAAGCGGTGCCTACTGTCGACCCGAAAACAGCGAGACCCTGATGTTCGGTAAAAAATATGACGTGGCGACGGACCCGGACTTTTCGTACGACGATCAGGACACTATCGACCCCAACTTCACCCACACTGCCGGAATTGAAGCCGTTCCCTACGAAGTGTGGATGGAGCTTGCGGAGAAGATGCCAGCGCTCGCCGAGTTCACCGGCGTCGCCGCTACGACCGCCGGCTTTTACGGTACCACGCCTGACCACAACCCATTCCTAGGCTTCGATCCACAAGTACCGAACCTTATTCGCGCTGTCGGATTCTCCGGCCATGGCGCGATGATGGGCCCGTTCAATGCCGCAGCTGTCACCGCCTTGGTCGCTGCGGGAACAGATATTACGTTTGTTAAACTGGATGAAGGCGATGTTCCGATGGATGGATTTGCCATCGGCCGCTCCTTCCAGCATGCTGAATCAATGGTCATCTGACCAGGCTATGCAGTTGACGACGACCGTTTTTCCGGGCATTTAGAGCCTCTGATTTTGATGTGTGGAGTGTCTATGTCCCGTCTGATTGCCCCGGTGTTGTTCGCCGCCCTAGCTGCCGGCTGCCCCAACACAGAGACAACCCTCGGTGACGTGACGGAACCATCCATCACCTTGGTCTCCCCACAACGGGCTGAATGGCTTGACTTGGGTGTCACCGACGTAAACGGTGAGTGGCAAGCGCTGACCGATATCAGCGTCAATGAGCAAGTCATGGCCGTTAGCGGTACCCTCGCCGGTGATTTTGGCGGCCAGCTCGAGTTGGGCCGTGGCATCACCATCGTGGAAGCCAGCGGTGTCGACAATCGCGGAGACAGCACCTTCGTCAAGAGCCACGTCCTTGCCGGCGAATTCACTGGCCC
>JBLHSN010000211.1:0-10372 GCA_047626195.1 Myxococcota bacterium | reverse complement strand
AGACCAGAAAACCCATCCACACAATTGCCAAAGTGGGCAAAGCGTAGTCACGAAACTCCCCCAAGAAGCCCTGCCCGCTGCCCATCCGATGGTGCCGCGCGTGCCGCCTCTTAAGGATGCCCCCCGTATGCATGAGGCGGTGTCCCCAGTACTCGACGAACGTTCCGACAACGAGCGCACTTGCGAAAGCGATGGCAAAGAAAAGCATGGAGCCTCCGTTCCTAGATGGGCACCGTACGAGTTCCGCGCGGTTGATTCAATAGCGGATGCTGTCACCAGCGTCAGGATGTCGAATGTCCAGCAGAACCGATGGTTGTCCGACCACGCTGGGCGGCGCGGTGGTACCCTGCATCTCCCGCCGGATACTACCCGGTCGTCCAGAACATCGCGAGCGGAGTACGACGGTCCGCCGCCAGATAATGTGCGTGTTTGCTCTAGCCTGACCCAGAGGTGTGAATGAGACCGGTTCGACTATTGAGCGTGATGGTGGCAGCCTGCGGCATGGCCTGCAGCAAGGAAGCGCCCAGGGTGGAACATGACGCCATCTTTGGGGTGGCCCTCACTGTGCCGGCGCATTTTGTGCGCACGGATGCAGCAGATGCGGAGCAAAGGCGCCAGTACGCATTGGATGCCATAGGTTTGGGAATTGTGGAGCCCATTGAGGTCTTGTCTGTCCGAAATGGCGGGTCAGGCACGCATGCACGGGTCAGCGTATTTGCCTTTGACATGCCGCTTGCAGAGACACTTGCCGGCTTCCGACAGGCGTACGTCCAGGCCCCCGAACTAGCCATCGTTGCTGAGGAACTCCTTGAGTTACCGCTTGCGGGACGGTCTTTCCAGGGGGCGCGGTACGAGGTGTCAGCTGGTACCGGCGCCAACGTTTACCAGACGGTGCTCGCTACTTCTTATCGACCAGGAACCATTGTTCTAAGCGTCACCACGGGCGACCCCGACGAACGGCTCAACCTCGAGAAGATTCTCCACACGGTCTCGCTAGACCCCTAATCTGGCCACCACCCAGGCGACTGACGCCCCGATGAGCCCCGTCAAATCAAAAACGCCGAACCTGTCAGTCGAGTGCAGCCCCCTCCAAAGGAATCCTACGTTGAGCTGCATGCACAACGTGTCAATGTCCATGGACGCGTTCCAGAGGGTCGATAGGGGGGGCGGGCACTGATGCAAGTCGGGCCCAGCGGCCCCAGATATGAGGCGAGTCGTATGAATCATCTCCCCCTTTCTCTCGATGAACTCCGACTCCTATTGAGAGGTCTCCTTGCGGAGCCAGGCAAGGTCCCCGAGGACTGGGAACCCCCGGTCACCACCTACGACCTTCCTCGTTTTTGCGGCGAGAGCGACTTTCTTGAACGCTTCCATCTCGCAGGACGACAGATCCTCACGGGCCACGACGCACCCAGCGCGCTGTTCGCCTGCGGAATTCCGTACGACTACGCCAGGCTGGGCAGCCCATTCTCGACGGTCTACGAACTCTACCTGCGGGCGCTGACCGGAGCGGAGCGTGTTGTATCGTTTGCGTCGCGCACCAAGGCCTTCCTAGCACCCTTAGAGGTCATCGGCCGAACGCTGCCAGCGCGCGTCTATTGCCGAGGTCAGCTCCCGCTGTCCGACGACACACGCGCCGCATTTCGGCTTCGGCAGGTCGATTTTCACGAGAACTGGCAAGGTCCCCTTCCTGAAGATGACCCCGGCACGTTGACCCTGTTCGTCGCAGATACGGCCCCCGAGGACACGCCATTGGCGGACCTCTCTGCGGACGCGGTGTGTTGTCCGGTAAACGACGGAGGCGTCCTGCTTATTCGTCGAGGAGACCGGTTCGACGCGAAGGCCATTCAGTTGATCCGCAAGCGCACCGTAGCGGCACTGTTGGCGGTGACGTCAAAGGCTGAGCTGACCCGTTTGGTGGGTCTCGACGTTCCAGCTTCACCCTCCGCGACCGAGGCGGAGTGCGATGCGGCGCTGGCCAAGAGTCTTCCGGCCATCCATGGCGCCGCCTACTTCTGCACCGGCCTCGCCGCCGAGGCAGCTGTTTTCGGAGCAGCCGCGGACGTAGTAGCGGCCGGACAACCGGTTCGTCTGTTCTATGCCGAGAACGGGTACGGTGGCACCGCGCAGCTGATTCACGACGTTCTATCTGCTGAAGAAGCCATCACGGCGTGCCCGCTGAAGGTGATGGGCTCCGACGGAGAAACCTTCGTAGACCACGTAATCGCCCAGCTCGACCACTCCCCCGCGGGCCCAGCGGTCGTCTTCGTCGAGACCCCAACAAACCCAGAGCTGCAACTGCACGACTTTGCCCGCTTGGTCGAGGGTTTGAAGCAGTACCACACCCGGACAGGACAGCAGGTCCCCGTCCTCGTCGATACCACCATGGCTCCGCTGTACCCTCTGTTCGAGAAGGACTTCGCACAGGATTGGCCATTCCTCATCGTCAAGAGCGGCTCGAAGTACATTACCCGAGGAAAAGCGACCTTAGGACTGGTCATGGCGGGACCGAACCCAATGGCACAACACATCCTCGACGCCACCCGCGCGAGGGGCCGCGAGGCTGACAGCTTCGCAAAGTCGTATCAGCGTCGGGCCCTGGTGGACGGCGTCTCCGACCTCCAACCCCGCATGGCGAAGATCTCGGCCAACACACAACAGCTCGCGGAACAGCTCCATCAGCAGATGGCCCAGCGCGGTCACGAGATCACCCTGTACACCATGTCGCAGGAACAGCTCGACGCTGGCCTGCACAGCGGCGTGTTGTCGTTCTATCTGCCGGCTGCGCCCACCACGTACCCCGACCTAGTCGACGAGTTCGTCGCCTGGCTGCTCGAGCATACGCCAGAGCTGGTCAAGAACCGTGTGAGCTACGGCCAGTCCAAGGGCAACGGACAGCCCGACCCGTTCTACGTCATCAACCCTGAGGAATCGACACAGGGTGCCCTGTCTGCAGAGGTCAAGGAGGCTCAGAAGCGCGGTGGCGTGCAGATCTGCCGTATCTCGGTCCCCGAGCACGCAGACGTGGCGGGCTTGGTAGAGGTAGTGAGCGGATTCTTCGACCGCGCCTATGGAAAGCCGGCCTGACCGAGTGGTCCGGCAACGCTGACGCCCCGACAACACCCTGGCAGACGGATAGAGACGCGCCATGCCTCGCTCCGTCCTAGAACCCATGTCCCTCGACCTTCCTACCGGTCCCGGCGTCTACCTCTTCAAGAACAAGAAGGGGAAGGTGCTGTACATCGGGAAGGCCAAGAACCTAAAATCGCGGGTTCGTCAGTACATTCTCGGTCAGGACGAGCGGTTCATGGTGCCGTTCTTAGTCGCACGCAGTCACGACATTGAAGTCATCGTCGTCGACAGTGAGAAAGAGGCGCTACTCCTTGAGAATACGCTCATCAAGGAGCACCGACCCAAGTACAACATCAAGCTACGGGACGACAGCGCCTTCCTCCGAATGCGCATCAATCCGAAAGACCCGTGGCCCATGTTCAAGCTGGTCCGGCGGTTCGGTCGCGACAAGGCGAAGTACTTCGGCCCCTACCACTCAGCGTCTCGAGCCCGTCAGACCCTAGAGTTCGTTCAGCGCAACTTCCCGCTTCGCACCTGCTCAGATGCGGTACTTCGGTCCCGCTCGCGCCCCTGTTTACTCCACCAAATGGGTCGCTGTGCCGCACCGTGCGTAGACTTGGTCAGCCGCGAAGAGTACGCCAAGCTCGTGGAAGAGGCGATGTGGTTTTTGGACGGCAAGACCGGCCCGCTGAAGAAGCGCCTGAAGGCGCGTATGATGGCCGCCGCCGAGGCAGAACGGTTCGAAGAAGCTGCCCGGCTCCGCGACTTGTTGGTGTCGATCGACAAGACCCTAGAGGCGCAGAATGTGGTGGAAGCCGGCGACACCAATAGGGACGTGTGGGGCTTGTACCGAGAGGGCAGCAGAGGTGTCGTCTCCATTGTCCCTGTACGCGAAGGACACGTCAGTCAGCCCGTGAGCACGGTGTTCGACAACCTCACTGGCGACGACAACGAACTGTTCAGCTCACTGCTCAATCAGACCTACGACGACGGTATTCCACCTGAGATCTTGATTCCCATCACACTGGATGACGCCGAAGTCCTGTCCGACGTTCTCTCGGAACGCCAGGGCAGCAAAGTACGTGTGCACACGCCGCTGCGTGGGTCGAAGGTACGACTGGTCGAGATGGCCATGGCCAATGCCAAAGTACGTTTTGAACGCGAGCATGACGAGGAATCCCGCCGTGAATCCGCGATGGAGAGCTTGCAGGATATCCTCAAGCTGCCAACGCTACCGCGCCGTATCGAGTGCTTCGACAACTCAAACCTCGCGGGCAATCAGCCTGTAGCCGCCATGTCCGTACTCATTGACGGCAAGCCAGACCGTGCGGAGTACCGCCGCTACCGCATCAAGACCGTGGTGGGCGCCGACGACTATGCCTCCATGCGCGAGATTCTGTTCCGTCGGGTCAAGCGCGCTCTGGAGGGTACCGGCGCCCCTCTCCCCGACCTACTGGTTGTGGATGGTGGACGAGGCCAGCTGACCGCCGCCATGGCAGCCCTGCACGACCTCGGCGTTCACGACCAGCCCATCATCGGTATCAGCAAGCCGCGCACCGACAGAAAAAAGGGCGACCGTGGTTCGACCGACCGCCTAGTGCTGCCACACATCAAGGACCCGATTCGACTTGCACCGCATGATCCAGCGCTGCGTCTGGTTCAGTACGCCAGAGACGAAGTCCACAAGCACGCCATCACCTACCACCGTCAGGTCCGTCGAAAAGAGACGCTGGCCAGTGTGCTCGAAGGCATTGAGGGTGTGGGGCCTTCGAGACGGAAAGCCCTTCTCAGCACGCTCGGCTCAGCATCCGCCGTAGCACTCGCGGATACCGAGACGCTGGCGGCAGTTCCGGGCATTGGGCCCGGGATGGCTGAAACGATTTATCGGGCTCTGCATCCCGTTGAGTAGAGGGATTGGATTCTGCATGGTGGCCCGCCTACACGATGCCGCCACGCCAAAACCCTAGGACATCAGCTCGGCAATTGCGCTTTTCGCCGCCTCACACACGCTGGCATTTGGGTCGGTGAGCAGAGCGCGAAGCGGAATGACGAGCGACGCTCCTCCGATGGCGCCCAGACAGGTGGCGGCTTGGGCACGCACACTCGGCTCGCTGTGCTTGAGCAGACCTCGAACGCGCGTGGCGTAGCGCTTCTGCACTGTGTCCCCGATGTGCAGCAGCGCCCCGACGATGGCGGGCGCATCGCCAGACAGTCCGCCATCCACATCCAATGAGCCATCTGCCGCTGGAGCTGGAGCTGGAGCTGGAGCTGGAGCTAGAGCGGCAACTGGCGCTGGCGCTGCACTCGGCTCTCCGATGGTCAGTCGCATGAGCTTCCCTTGAGTCACCGGGTAGGTCTGGGTGCGCTTCGCTTTGAGTTCAACAAAGATCGAGCGCCCGACTTGCTGGAGCGACCCTCGGTTGCGCCGGGCGTTTTCCCGCAGATAATTGTAGGCCGTGAGCACCGAGAAGCCATGGGGGATGACGCCCATATCCTCACTGTTCTCCTCACCACTCCGCCCTCCCTGCTCGTCCAGCCAGTACAGAGTAGCCTCGGCTGCATCCCACGGGGGACCTTGGTTCTGTACTTCAATCGCCACGTCAAAGCGCACATCGCCTTCGCTGTCTGGCGGGCGAAAGGCCGGTTGTATTGGCCCCACAGCGAACGTGGTGGCTTCGGTACGCGACACGCGCAAGCCGACCGTCACACCGACCGGCAGTCCCTGCTTGTGGAACCACTCTCGGTCGTTGACGGATACGTTCTCGCCCTCTTGGAATGGGCCTTCCTCTTTTGCCAACAGCGTCACCAGCAGAACGCCGTCCGCGTCGAAGAGGTCGGCTGCCACTGCGACCTCCTCGGACGCAGTCAGCGCATTGAACACGGTCGCTTCCAGGACAACCTTCACATCACCATCGTCATCGGGGCCCATCGAGACCACACTAAACGCGGCTAGTTTCGGCTCCGTAGCATGGGGCTGCACGTCGAAGATCTCGTTGATGGACAGAGGGATGTGGTCGATAGGCGTGGACGTAACCGTCGAGTCGTCGTCGTCGTCGTCGTCGTCGTCGTCGTCGTCGTCGTCGTCGTCGTCATCGTCGTCGTCATCGTCGGTGAGCAACGACATCTCGAGTGCAGACAGCTCGCCTTGTTTGAAGCGCCCCTTATCATCGAACTCGAGGTGGTCGGCCAGGTAGGCTTCTCCGTCATCCGCACCACTGAGAAATGCCCCGTTCTGCAGGGACATCGGTGCCCCGTCTTCGCCCTCTAGAGCGGCAAGGTCGTCGGTGATCTCAAACACCCACTCTGGGAACACCGTGGAGGCAACCCGGGTCAGCGCGATGACCTGAGCAAACTGCAGGTCCAGCCTGTCAATGTCGTAGCCAACCTTCGTAGCCACCACCCACTCGTCGTCGCTGTGGGTCCACTCGGGGTCGGTCGAAAAACTCTCAACCGGCCATGTCAAACCGGTCAGATACGGCTGAAGTGCGTTGTGCAGAGTCGTTGCATCTGTCTCGGTGACCGATCCCGATGCGAGCCTACCGGTGACGTAGACGGAATTTCCCATGGGTATACCTCCGGCGCGGGCTGTAACGGTTCCCGCTGACGGAGAATCCGTACATCGCAACTTGGAGCAAACCCACGCCGGGAATGCCAGTGCGCTGACACCTGCCTGCTACCGAGAAGAAGCCTCTTTCTCCTCGAAAGCTCCATGAAGTCGCAGGCTGCAAAGAACGCGCGAGACTCGCTGGCAGCCGTAGCTTTCCAAGAACTGGACCAACCCGCACGACTGCGCAACACATTGACTACGATTCGAGCGTTAACGGCAGACGAAAACCGGCTGTTCCCTTCGATGGAAGACGGGCTCGGTAGCCTGTTCAGTATTGGCTCCAATACCGTCGGCGCCTGCTTCGGCGCTATCGACCCAAGCTGGCCACGATGGCTTCGCGAAGTCTACAAAGCGCGCTCCAAAAAGTCGTTGGCAACGCCCCGCATGGTTGGAACGTCAGCCCGACACCACAGACATCAGGCACGCCTCTTGAGCCCGATTTGAAAGGGTATGAGGGCCTTCGGACCCATTGGTCAGGCCGGGTAGAGCCGATTCGCAAGGCGTCACGCAGCCGGCAAATCGACAGTTACCGACCTGCAACTATCTCCTAGAACCAGACGCACAATGTGCCCGTCTACGCTAAGATCTGCCCATGAAGCGCTCTCCCCCCATCCAGTGTGGCCTGTTCGGCGGCTACAACGAAGTCGCAGGGCTTCACACCGTAGCCGCACATACTCGCGTGCTGGAGAGCGGAAGCGAAGTCTTGGTTCCCGAACATGTGCGCTGGAATCGCGGCCGCCAACCCAAGAGTACCGGCAGTCGAGCCCGCGCAAGGAAGGTTCCAAAACTAGCTAAGTTGCAAGGAGCAGGCGCCAACCTAGACCTCTTCGGGCAACTGGCGCTACTGGACGATGACGTGGACCGTCCTGAAGACGACTGAGTCAGAGTGAGCCCATCGTCTCGTTGAGCAGCCTATGGCTTGCTACGTCGGGCGCTTCAGGTACGGTTCCCTAACCCTGGGAATTGTCAGAACGACTGATGCTACTGGACACGGCCTTTTGAGCATCGCAAAGTACGTACCCAAACAAGTTCGCACCAACGACTTGTAGAGCGAGGAATGGCGTCAGCGCTATACACCCCGGTTCCAGGCTGATGTAACCGCTGGCGTCGACAAAGCTGTACGGGAAGGTCGCTCAGATGTCGACCCGGAAGTCGCTCGCGGCACTACACGCTGGTCACACGACCTGTTTCGCGGGGCACACGAAAGACGAGTGATGCGCGACGATGAGCTGTCCAGTGAGATGGAGGTCGGTGCAGCGGAACTGGCTCTCGCGCGCGCGGGCGTCGCCAAAGAGAACATCGACGCCTACTACGGCTATTCGACCGTCCCGGACGAAGTGGAGCCGCAAAATCACTGCTTGGTTCATCATATGCTGGGCTTGAGAGAAGACAGTTTTGCCGCGACTCTGGCGTCGGGCTGCGCCACCTATTTACCTAGGATCATGACAGCGTCCCGAATGGCCCAAGTCGGCGAACACAAACACTCCGTCATCTGCGTGTCCGGCGCCATGGTCAAGTGCACCGACTACGGCTACCCCGGCTCGGTCAACGTAGGAGACGCCGCAGTGGCCAGCGTCGTCGGCAAAGTGGACCCAGGACACGTCTACATAGGCCCCATCCAGCGCTCACGCGGCGACCTGCACCGTGGCATCGTCATGCTGCCGGAAGGAAAGCCCAACGTTCCCTCGTGGCACTCGGACATCCACAAGGGCCATTTTTACGCCACAAATGACGACCAGGAAGCAACCCACATCATGGGCGCTCGTTCCGCCACGCTGTGCAAGGAAGCCTGCCACGAAGTGCTCGATACCCACGGTTACACCCTCGAAGACGTCGACTTCATCTGTCTGCCGCACAGCGCATCATGGTTCGGTCAAGCCCTCGCCGAGGCGGTTGGCCTGGGAGAGCCAAGCAAGTGGGTGGCGTACGAAGACCACTACAAAAAGTAGGGTCACTGTGTCGTCGCGAGTCTCCCGCTGAACGTGTGCGTTGCGTGGGAATCAGGACGGCTGAAGAAGGGAGACCTATTGCTGATGTACGGCGCTGGAGCCGGCTTCACCCAAGCCGCCACCCTGTACCGGTGGAACCTCGACCCACCCGACCGGTAGACCCAGAACGGCTCCGTTTAGCTGCCACGAAGCGGGCCCCGCTGTCGACGCATGATGTTGGCGTCAGACGGCGCTCTAGCTGCCAGAATCATGCGTCCAGACAATGCCCCGGGTGCCGTCGACAGTGACGATTTGTCCCTCGGTCAGAACTCCCGTGATGCCGTCTAGATTCACCACTGCTGGCAGCCCGTACTCGCGCGCGACCACTGCCCCATGCGACAGACGTGAGCCCAACTCCAACACGATGCCCGCAACCTTGCCAAAGATGGGTGTCCATCCTGGGTCTACGGCACGCGCAACTAGAATAGCCCCCTCAGGCACTCGACTGGCTTCAGAGGGGTGATGGACAATGACCACGGGTCCGGTGGCGCGTCCACCGCTGATTCCGAGCCCTTGCAGGCGTGGTCCAGACACCGGAGCCCCAACGCCGTCGTCCCCTTGTAGGAACACAGGTGGCATGTGCGCGCTGTCACGCTCTCGTTGTTGAGCGCGGGCTGCAACAATGTCGCGAATAGCCGAGGAACCGAACGTTTTTTCCGCGAGACGGCGAACCTCGTCCCACGTCAAAAGTGCGATGTCGCCCTCATGAGGGAGGGCGCCGCTGCGGACGAATTCAGCCCCTAATCCCAACAGTGTTCGCTGCTGAGCCGCCAGCAGCCGATCAAAGTCAAAGCGCTGGTTTTCTCGCAACAGCAGATAGGTCCGGGTGCTGTCAATGAGCCGGTGCAGCCGACCTCGCTGGGCACCCACAGTGTTCACCAACACCTCAGTAAGGGCCTTCGCAAACGCAACGTCCTGCTCAACAGCACGTTCATTGGGCTCGGCCATTTCTTTGCCGGCAAACGCTCGAAGAAGCGGTGCCATCTGCGAAGGTTCTTCCCGCCAGCGTGGCGTGAACAACTCCCAGCTCGCCATGGAACGGTGGCCGTAGGTCTCCAAAAAAGCGTCCAAGGCCACACGAAAGCGACCACGGGGGAGCTTTCCTTCGGCCAAGCGTTCCAGCTGTGCCGGACTCGCTTGCTGCGCCAGTGTCCACAGGGCCGCATTGGTCTCCAGTGTTCGATTGCCTGGCGGACAGACAGCGAGCGCCGTCATCAACGAGGCCGCCTTCTCGGGAATCGCCTCGGTGAGCGACGACTCCAACAACTGATAGGTGAGGTTCGCAAACAACAAACTACATAGGTGGATACCAACATATTCGGTGACCCACGCCTGTTGCTCAATGACGCGCGCGACCGCGACGGCAGAGGTTGCGCACGGTTGCTCCCACACCGGAAGGACGTCACGCAGCCGCTTGGCAAACGCCTCCCACTGCTGCGGATTCGTCAGAGGATTGAAGGCAAATCTCCGCCATCGTGCCTCCGCAAGAGTTTCGCGCAGGTACGACAAGTACACCGAGACATCTGGCATTCCGGCGAAGCGACTCTGCCACTCGGCTTCCTCTTCGGGCGGCACCAGCTCCATCATGAAGCGCGGCGGTGGCGCTCCCGGCAGCTTGAAGGTGAGGTACCGAAACGCGGTCACATTCACATAGGGCCGGCTGTTCACGAGCTTTAGCGGGGGACCGCCACCCAGGTACCGCTGC
>JBLHSN010000210.1:0-10478 GCA_047626195.1 Myxococcota bacterium | reverse complement strand
CACCGGCTCTGAGGACCCATGACGTATCCAATGCTCGCCAGCGGGGTCCGTCCCCAAGACACTATCGCCATGCACGACGGACGCCGACGAGTACGTTTCGACGGCCGGCAGCGCGGTTCCGTCTTCTGTCCAGATCCGAACCGAGTTGGTGTCGACCACGTTGTTGTGGATGCCCAGGCCACGAATAGGACCGGCACGAGGCACGACTTGGTCAATGAGCACCGAGCCGTCATCGCGCGACAACACCACGACGCGTTCGCCGGGTGCGACAGCAATGCGTGCGCCATCAAACGCGATCGGAGTCGGGCTGCTACTCGAACCCGCTACCCCATCCAAAGACCCCGACACGGCGGTCGTCCACCGCATCTCTCCTGCCTGTAAGCCAAGAGCCGTCAGACGAATCGACTCCTTGTCTTGCAGCGCCAACACCACGTCCATGGGCCCCACGGAGGGTTGAGGGTGGGCAAACACCAAATCGGATGCCACCGGGACTGCCCAGACCAGGGCCTGGTCTGTCGCGCGCACGGCGTACGTGTCCGTGTAGCGAGAATTTCGCGTTCCGTACACAGAGTCGCCGGACGCCTCAAAGAGGCCCCAATCCACCCCGGGACTATCGAGCCCGGGTTTGCCAGAACACGCGAACAAGAGGCCTAGACAGCCGAACAGCACGCGTCGCACTTGAACCTCCAGCTTAGCGTCTATCCACACACCTTCGCTCAAACGCCGGTGAGCATCTTCGACGCGAACGCCGGCTGGAAGGAGCGAGGGCTCCCACACCGTTGAAAACGATACCGTCTATCTATGAAGCGTTGGGGGTGTGCTGCTCAAGCGCAGCAGCAAATCGTTCGTCGCCAAACGCTTGGGACAGTTCGATGACTTGGTCGCGAATGGCAACGAGACCCGGTCGAAAGCCCAGGTCCTCTAGCCGTCGCGCGGCTCTCAGGACAGTCCGAGCGCACTCCGAAACCTTGTCTTGTTGGGTGAGTTCGTCGGAATAGGCAACACCGACTCGGCTCAACAAAGGCGGCTCGGCGTCAGCGAGGCATTCTTCGAACGTAGAGGCCAGCGAACGATTGGCCACCGCGCTTAGGCCAAGAGCGGCCCTTGCGCGCAACTCAAGACTGGGACCCTCTGAGTACACCGCAGCGTAGAGTGCTTCAGCCCGATCAAATTCATCGAGACCTTGGGCAACTTGGGCGGCCGCCAACCACACGGACGCGCCGGTCGGGTGCGATGGCGTGACGCGGTCGACGAGGGAGTGAACCAACAGATTCGCCTCGATGAGGTCACCCATCGCGATACTGGCAAAAGCCCCGCAGACCCGTGCTTCGGCCTCGATCGGTAGGTTGTCTTGGTCGCGTGCAAGCTGAGCAAGTATGTCCGCAACGTCGCGCACCCCGTGCATGTCTTGGTCGTCGATAGCCTCGGCCCACAGGCGCTCCGCACACGCGTTGGCGATGGCCAAGTCTTGCACCCGAATGGCGGAATCGAACGCCGAGGTCCACACGCGAGTCGCTACGGTCTGTCCACTCAGTGTTGCCGCGAGCTCTTGGCGTAGAGCGTCAGCAAACTGGACCGCCGCATCCGTGGACCGGTCTTCGGCGATGAGCTCGAGAGCCGCATGCAGCCCTTCTGCGGTTTGCTGCAGGGTCGTGGCGGCGTCTTCGGACATGTGCTCGAGTGAGCGGGCTGTCCGTTGAAGAGCCTTGGTGTCGCCGGCGTCTAGTGCAAGCTGAATGGCGTGAATGGCAGAGGGCAGCTCCGACATGACCTGCTGATGGAACTCAGCGCCTTGCCCACTTCCGACGTGGTCGACAAGATTCTGCAGGGCGTCGGCCCCATCCAAGTCCTCAGGGATGGGTGGAGCTTCAGGAAGAGGGCCGACTCCACGAACGCGGGCATCCACCTGCTGTAGCGCCTCGTTGAGCTGAACCTTGAGCTTCGTGAGTAGGTCCTGTCCCTGGCGACTTGCGATGCCCTCAATGAGGGCGCCAAGGGCATCATCGTCAGCATCGCTCGCTGCGTTTTGAAGCTGTTCGAGCAGCGGACCGATGGGGCCGGCCTCCTGTGGGCTGGGGAGTCCGCGGAGTGCCTCGCGAATCGTCTGGACCCGGTTCATCATGACTCCGTTGTTGGAGGCACGGCCACTGGCTTACCGCCAGCCTTTTCGAAGGCTTCTCTCTTTCCACGGTAGCCTTGGGCCCAAATGACCATGTCATCAAGCGATGCGCTGTACTCTTCGGACTTCGACTCCACCGTCTGTAGGGCGGTATCGCGCTGAGCCAGTTCGTTGGTCTTGTATCCCTCAATCTGATTGCGCATCTCAGTCTCGCTCATCGCCTTGCCCTTGAGCTCTTCACTCGCACTCGTGGCATCGGCCTCAGTGGTCTGCGCTCCCGACTTGAGCGTGCCCAGCATCTGTTGCTGCTGCACCGCACCACCTGTGAGCATCTCTTTCGAAGCGTCGGCTCCCTCCGCCACCGTTCCGGTTCCCCCGGCGGCCACATTCCCGCTGTCTGCACCTTCTGTTGGCGCATCGTTCATACGGTCTTGGTTGTCGGTCAGCTTGGCGAACACCTGCGTAATGAGACTACCGCTCTCTTTGTCTTCTTTCGGGGCTTCAATCGGATTGCCGCTCATCTGGGACTGTCGGTCGGCTGCCGTTTGCTCGCCGTCAGCCACGTTGCTCTGTACGGCATTGGCGTGCTGAGCCACCACGTTCGTTCCGTGGTCCGCCAAGGCTTGGGTCTCAGCAATACTCGCATCCGCCACTTCAGTGCCCTTCGACGCCACGTAGGCATTGGCGTGGTGCTCTGCGAATTCACCGAATGCTGAGTCGGCTTCTTGGTAGATATCTGCAAGAGCGGTCAGCGAGTGGGGAGGGGCATCCTTGAGCAAGCTTGCGCCACTGGGACCGCCCAGCACGCCTAGCGTGCTTTCCTTGACGTTCTTGCCCAGGTCTCCGTACCAAGATGCCGCCACATTCGTACTGCTCTTGCCTTGACCGGCTTCCTTGTCGCGGGTCGCTTTGTCCTTCAACATGTTCTCGTCGAGACCATAGGGCTCAGGTGTGGCTGCAGCTTGCACGGCGTTGCCGTCGGACGCCTTGGCCCCTTGCTCGCTCGCCTTGTTGTCACTCGCCTGATTGTCTTTCTTCGGAGACGACTTGGCTGGGGTAGCCAAGAGCTTGGGCAACGCTTTGATCAGCGGTGTCAGCACCCGATGACCAATGTCCTTGCCACCGGACGGCTGCTCGAGGACCTGCTCCCAGAACGGAGGAGGTGCAGGCGGCTTGTTGGCCTCGTTTTGCTGGGCGAGCTGCTCAACGGTAGTGTTGTGCTTGTCCGAAGTGGTCTTGGCATGGGTATTCATGGCGTCGAGCTCATTTTGAGAGGTCTTGGCCTTACCCATCGCCGCCTGAACATGCCGGTCGTACTGCTTGTGCATGAACTCCGTCAGGCCGTTGTCTGGTCGTTTATTGCCAAGCTTGATCTGCGATGCGTCCCGGGTGTCCTCTGGGTGGCGCTTACCGACCACCCTGGCGTAGCTATCGAAGGCGGCCGTCTGCGCGTCAAAGGCTTGTTGAAGCTTGGGAACCTCTTTCGCGTTCTGCTCGTGCTGGTGGTCGGCGACGTTGTCGCTAAACTTGGCATTTGCGTCGGTCGTCTCTTCGTGGTGGTTCGTAGCGTTGGTTTTCACCTGCTCGGCACCCTTCAGATTCTTCTGAGCGTTCGCCACGCGTATTTCGGCGAGCCTGATGGCGATCTTGGAGTCGTCCACTGACGGTTCCGTCGACACCTTACGGTCCTGCTTCGGGTCCTGGGAATGAACCTTGCCGGTCGCAGTCAAATACTGCTCAAACATACTCTCTTGGTGCTTCTTCGCGGCTTCGACCTTGCGAATGGCGGTCTGTTTGGCGGCTTCGGAGCTCTTGTTTTCGTCTGCCAGAGTCTGAGTCTTTTGAGCGCGGTACACAGGGTCTTCCACGTACTTTTGGTCCCGCTCCTTCATGGCCTTGTACGCCTTGTCTTGCGTGGACTTGAGTGTCTCGTAGCTGGAGACCAAGTTCTTCAAACTACTTTGGGAGTCCGACAGCGCCTTCTGGGTCGCCTCAATCTGCCGGTTGGTCTGCGAGAGCACCAGTCGCGTCTGAAAGTCCGCACCGCTGGGTTGTTCATTAATGGTGTCGCGCTGCTTCTTGAGCGTTTCGAGGCTGTCCATCTGCGTCTTCAGTTTGGCGTGCGCTTGAAGCATCTTGTCTTGTGAGGCGGTCTTAAGCTCACTTAGGTGCTCGAGTGCGCGCTTCTCACGGTCTCGGTTCACCATCTCATGGACCTTGCCCTTGCGGTCCTTGAGGTCATTGAGGTTGTACGTAGCTTCGTACTGCAGAAGGTTGCGGCCATCTTTGGTCGACCACTTGTTGAGCTCAGTCGACAGGTCGGACCAGCCCTTCTTGAGAGACTTAAAGTTGGTTGTGGGGTCGAATGAGGACCGCAGGTTCTTCTTGAACGAGTTCAGTGCGCGCTGAGTGTTGGTAGGCTTGGGCTTTCCATCCTGGGCCTCAGCGCCAAATTTCATGCGTTCGTTGTTTGCGTTCGCCGCCTTCTCCTTGTCATTCTGTGTGTCGGTCTTGATGGCGCCGAGTTGGTCTTTGCTGACTGCACCCTCATCGCCCGGCTTCTTTGGCTTCTGTTGCTGCAACGCCGCGTCGCCCTGCTCAGCGATCTGCTTGAGCTCCGCATCCTTCTTCTTCATGGCTTGGTCGCCCTGCTGCGCGGCGGCGTCTTGCTTTGCTTTCTCTGCAGTAGCCTTGTCTTCCCGCTTCTTATTCTGCCGAGCCACCACCTCGTTCTTGACGTCCTTGACGGCGGTATCGGCAACCTTGCTGCCCTTGGCGCTGCCGTAGGCTTGGCTCTCGGACTCCACGGCCGCAAGCTGGTCAGCAAACGCTTCGTCTGGAACGGTCATGGCGGCGAGCATGCGCAGGAACAACACGCTGCCTTTGAGGATGGCCGTGATGGGGTCGATGACTCCCTTGACCTTGTCGAGCAACTTGCCCGCTCGAATGACCCAGCCACCGGCCGTAATTAGCGGCGCACCCACACCAGCCAGCCACACCAAGGCCATGCCGAACAGGATGAGAACGGCACCGGCAATGTAGCAGAGTGCCGCCAATGTACCGAGGATGTCCGACACCATCGCCAAGACATCGGCCAAGGCGCCGATCCAGTCGGCAATGCCAGCGACCACTAGGCCGAAGGCATCCATTCCCGAGGCATCCATGGCCTTGGAGAAGTTGTCCATGCCGCCAGAGAAGCCCTTGGTGATCTTCTCTGCCGCCTGGCCTTTGGCGTCCATGTATCCGCTGAAATCGCCTTTCAGAAGACCATTCTGGTACAGCGTCATGGCCGCACCTGCGACGGGCACCTTATTGAGCCGCCCTCCGGCGAGCTTGTTGAGTCCCTGATCGGCGAAGTCTGTCAGGGTATTGGTGATGAATCCGTCTTTCAGTCCATCGGACGCGCCACCCATAAAGCCGGATGTGAAGCCATCGAAGCTGGCCTCGAACACAGCGAGCGCACGCGAGCCGGTTCCGCCTGAAGCGATGCCCTTCATCGCGTCGGACCGAGCAGAGAAGTCTCCTACTTCGGCCGAAACGGACTCGGCTACACCACCCTTGCGCATCTGGGCCTGGGCATAGGCGGGTGTGGCAGGAAACTCCTTGGGTACGGGACCGGATGCCGTGGTGCCCGCTGTTCCCTCGCCGGTGGTGGCTGCCCCAGTTGCCTTGGTCGCTTGGGGGGCTGCGCCTGCCTCACCGGCTTCCTTGTCAACGCCTTTGGGCAACTCTCCGCTCTTCGCCGATTCCCTTTCGGCCGCTGCGGCCTCGGCTTCAGCCGTCCGCTTGGCGTCCATTTTTGCGGTTCGCAAGACCAAGTTCCAGGTCTTCTCGGTCGATCCTAGCCACCCGCGATCGCGAAACTTGCTGTCGAACGCGCTCATCATGCGGCCAGAGTCTTCTTCGCCGTCCTTCGCACCCTGCCACATCGAGCACATGCGCTTGTAGTCTTCGTTGGCACGGAGCTTGTTGAGCTCTGCTCGGGTCTGGGAGGTGTTGTCTTCCGAGATCACATCACACAGGGCATCGAACTCACCGAGGTCTTCAATGATATCGGCGATGCCCTCTAGGCCCGTGTTGTATTCGCTAAACTTTTCTTCTCGGTTCTGGGTCGGCTTGCTCGGACGGTTGGATGGGTCAATCGTCGGCTTCTTGCTGGCGGCGATCTCCTTCTTTGCGTCCATCGCCCCTTTGAACTCTGCGTATGCTGCAGCTGCACCACCTCCAGGCCCCTCGGCGGCCGTGTGTCCGCTCGGAATACCCACGACCGGACTGTCAACGGCGTGGCCTGCGGCGAGAGCATCTCCGAGGGTGTGGGCTTCGGCCTCTGCCAGCGAGCCGTCGACGGTATGTGCGGCTGAGCCAAGGGTGTCCTGAGCGACGTGAATTAGCTCATGAGCCAGAAGCGAACGACCGTCCGCGGACCGTGCGTCAAACGCTGACGGGTCCAGCTTGATCGTTCCGCCCTCAGCGAGACCGCGCGTTCCGAGTGCACGAACTTGGGACACGGCTTGTTCATCGGTCCGAACGGTCACGGCATTCGGCCCGAGGCCCAGAGCGGCCGACATGGTTCGCAGGGTGCCGATTACGTCAGGTGGAGTGCGCGCGGTATCGAGCTCACGCGCCTCGGCGACGAAGGCCGATGCGCCCAGTTCGTTGGCCGACCGGTCGAGGGCTAGCTGGGATATCAACCGCGGGATGTGCCGCTCATTGGCATACGCTTCGCGCTCGTGAGCGTCCGATGGAGATGAGACGGACAGACCATCGGATGAGGCGGAGGGAAGCCGGCCTTCATCATGCTGCACCACATGAGTCAATTCATGAGCGAGCAGGCGCTCCCCCGTTGATGTGCCAGGGGCGAACGCTCCAGAGCCAAAGTACAGATCCGAACCGAGCGCGAAGGCAAAGGCGTTCAGCGCTTCAGCGGCCCGCTGTGCGGGAGCGTCATTGTGAACGCGGACGTGCCCGAAGTCATGGTCGAATGCCCGTTCGAATCGTTGGCGCTGTGCGCCGGGAAGTGCTTGTCCGGAGCTTGCAGCAATGTCTCGTTGGGCAGCTTCGAGATCGAGACCTTCCTCCGAAGCCATCACCCGACGCATCACCGAGTTGGACGCGGTGGCCGCCTGCACGTCAACCCCCATGGCCGTGCACGTCATCTGTGCCATCGTCAGACCCGAAGCGGATCCCACCTCGGCCCCATTGAGGACACCCGCCATCTCGTGGTTCCCTGCGAAATCCAAAGACGGCGAAGAAAAGTCCGAATCAGAACGGGAGACGTCAGCGGTTGGAGCGTGCTCATGCGCGTCGCGACGATCATTGGTTGCCATGTAGAGCCCTCATGAAGAGTTGGGGGAGGCGTCCAAAGACGACGTAGTACAATGCCTTCAGGTTAACGTAAGCGGCGTCCGTTCATGGAGATTATTTGAGGCTTGCTCTGCGACTACCATTCGTTGAACGTACGGAAAGCCCAGTGCAGGGCCTAACGTTGCAGACGACCTCCATCCGTCGCCACAACTCGCTCGAGCGTGCCGACGCTGCCCTCCACAAGCGTGTGCCGGTGCGGGAGGACGTCTTGGGACGGGCCAGATACCGAGGGACGTTTCTCAAATCACTAGGACGGAACCCTTTCGCTTTCACTGTCGACTTGTCAGCTCACCGGTACATGGCGTGAACGCGTCGTCATCTCGTCCGACGCAGTCGGAGTCGAGCCCGGTGCCGTAGCCGCGTCACCAAGTCGCCTCCCCCAACGATGCGGAGCGGTTAGCCGGGCCGACATGGGACAACGAAGCCACCGTGAAGAGCGCTGCGACGGGTGTGAACTTCACCTTACCCGGTGCATTTGCGACTAAATTCCGACGCTTCAGGTGCAAACACAGCTCATTGTGGTGATGCATCATCGGGAACAGAACCGGCCGACAGCGACGGCTCCGCTGGCGATGCGCGCGCTGCCTAACCACGCATGGCTCATTCACGGACGCCAAGACGCGCCGGTGGACCTAGGCGAATACGTTGGTCCGGAAAGACGAGGGCTGCTGCTGTTTTCTGCGGAAGACGCCTGACAGCCTCGCCGTATCCGCTTGAGCCGCAGCACAACGCTGTGGGTCCGGTCACGTGCGACTCGTGCTGGGCCTGTGCCCGATTCGGAGGGGCATTGGGCGCCACAGTGCTGTCAGCCCCGGCAGAATCGGCGCTGGCGACCTGTTCGCAGCTCTTCCTACGCAAGTCAGCTGCCCGCGGTCCGGAGCGAAGGGCGTTGGAACCAACTATCCGTTTCACCCGCCCGCACGTCCCGCACGTCCGCACGCCGCCCCCAAGGCGACGCTGTATCGGGTCCGGTGCGCCCCACCGAGCAACGGAGTGTCACCGTGCTTCACACGACGAGCCCCGCTGCATTCAGCGCTGTTCGCGGGCTTCCTGAGCCTTCTGGGCTTTCGCATCGGCGTAGCGCTGGGGCGACGACGCGAGAAGCCACCGGACCTGCGGCAAGATGTCGAACACCGACTCCGGGCAATACCCCTCGGGAAGCGGCGGCGGGCGACCTCCACCAGTTCGCTACGCACGACGTTCATGCCGTCCATCAACACCTCAGCGTGCACGTTCGGCAGACGCGGCTGAACCAGCCCGTCGCGCGACAACGCATACTCGTTGCGCCAGCAACCGGTCACCAGCAGCGTACGGTCCGACCACGTGAGCACGGCCGGACTGTGCTCGTGCCCCACAATTCAGAGCTTGGGCGGACGTTCTCCGGTCATCCACCCCTGGTACCGGTCTCGCACGGACAGGTTCATGTCCCGACTACGCCACCGGTACATGACCTCCTTGAACAGGGTCCAGCTGATCTGAGTCATCGGGTCGTGGGAGCCGCCGGCGATCGATTCGCGGCTCTCGCGATGCGAGCCGACCGCCCGCGGTACGGAGAGAAGGGCGTTGGAATCATCGATCCGTTGTTTCCTATCCCTCCTGATGTCGCTCGGGGCCTACACGCTCGGTCACGAGACGGTGAGCATCTGGGTGTTCGTCAACGCGGGTGACGAGATGATGGACGACGACACTACCGTCGCGCTCTGCCGCACCTTCGCGCAGGCCCAGAAGGTCGGGACGCCCATGAGAGGAGCCGCTCCCCGCCCGTCCTGCGTCTCGAGCCCTTCAACACGCGGATTCCGAGGTGCTCCACTGCCGTCGACCCTTTCCGCGACGAAGACCCGCCCTCGCCGCCCGCTTGGAGGACTTCTTTCAGCGATTGTCAAGGAACCACAGGCCGACAATCGCTCGCCAGCACGGACGACTCCGGACACCGTTGCTGCCGAGAGGTCACTTACACTCACCAAGTTGAGGCGAGGCGGTGGGCGCCGGAAGTCATCGAGTTGCCGATGTTTGTGGGCTAGTGTAGGGTCAGATAAATGGAGAAAATATGCGAATATCCCTGTGTCTGCTATTCTTCGCTTGTTCAGGGGAGGGCCAGGCGCCGCCGCCGCCATTGGCTACCGTACAGGCACTGCAACCCCCAACCAGGGTACCCACCACAACCCCTTCCGAGCGCTCCCCTCCAGCGGTCACGGCTCATGATTGATCACATCTCCTCATTTGCACCTCTCATGAGCTGGAACACACTAAACATGGTTTGAAACCCCTCAAAGCCACGGCCAGGGGGCTACCACCGGTCGATTTGTTCTGCTTGAGCAAGCCTACCATGCATGCAATGGCAAACAGAACGTCCCCTACGGTCGGCTGGTTGGGTAGCGGTCGTCGTTGACGCTTCTCGATGAGGCGTAGGCAGTCCAACTCGGATTGGCTGATGATGTCTGTTGCGGGTCTGTTCTGTTCGTTCCTCGCGAACCAACAATAGGCGAGTGGCAATGGGAGCACGTATTGAAAACGCGGTCAACAGCGAATCGAGCGAGCCGAGTTGCCGCTTCTAATAGGCACAGCCCGTCTTGAGAGACGTGAACCACTCTTCTATGAGCCACCGGGCTCGATAGGCGTCCACGACCGCTTTGAACTGCTCTGCCGAATCGAGCGGATGGCTAGTGACTAGAATCCACTCAATAGGTACCTCATCGCTGGGTGGGTCTGGCTCAATGACATGAACAATGCGCAGATGACGTGCAGCGAGGTGCTCTTTCGAGTCTTTCATGCGCAGAATGTTGGCGGTGGTGGTTCTGATTTCCACGGTGGCCAGCCGTTCATCTCGTGATGCCGTTCGCGTGGTTTTGGGTGGGGCTTTGGTAGAGCTGCGGGCTGACAGCGCTACGCTCCGAGTGAGCCGCGTTGTTGCGTTCTTCAGCGATGGTTTTAGGTGAACAACCTCGCCTTCTGATGTCAACACGTGGCGTTTATGGTGGAGTCGAACTACGAATCG
>JBLHSN010000209.1:0-10486 GCA_047626195.1 Myxococcota bacterium | reverse complement strand
GGTGGTGGCCGTAGCCGGATGGCGCGAGCCCGCGGAGCCAGCGTTGGACGTCCACCCGCCCTGCTGGTCCGGCTGTGACTGCGGTAACAACTGCGCGCAGTTCCGTACAACGGCCCCCACGACGCTAACGGGCTCCCAGGAGGACCTATGACGACGGTTCGATTGATAGGGGTCGCGGCATTCTTCACTGTCACGTTGGGCGGCTGCTCAGCAGGCGAGCAAGGCGAACCGGGAAGCGCAGGCCCCGCCGGTGAGACGGGTCCCGCAGGCGCGGTAGGAAGCGAAGGTCCGGCTGGAGCCGAAGGTCCAGCTGGAGCCGAAGGTCCAGCTGGAGCCGAAGGCCCCGCCGGTGAGACCGGTCCCGCAGGCCCAGGAGGTTTCGTGGACAATAGTGCGGTGTACGTCGAGTCGCTTGCAGACACCATCCCAGCCAACAACTGGTTCTTAATGACCCAAGCCTGTGACCCGGGCGACCAAGTCATGACCGGCGGCTATTTTACCAACCAGCCGGGCGGAGGCACGGGTTTCGACCTCACTGCAAGCTTCCCAGTGTCGTTCCAGGGAGAATTGGGCTGGGAGATTCAAGGAACAAACACGAGCAATTCAACCATCGTAGTCTCGCTCCAAGTCGTCTGCATCTCGACCGGTAGTTCCCGTCGCGGCCCGAGCCATCCGACATTTTCAGGCACCGAACTCGGCCCTCTAGAGTAGCGACCACTGCGTTCTAGACCCGCCGATTTTGGTGGATGTGTTTCGAGTGTCGTAGCGGACTGTCGCCTCAGCGAGCAACACGCTGCCCGACAGTCCACAACGACGTGGGCATCGGCGTGTCCAGGTGCCACTCAATCTGCATCGGTCGAGCCGATTGGTGCGTCAGATACGTCGCCTTACCCAAAAAACGAAACGGCATCGCTTCGCCGCGACTGTCGCTCGGGCGCTCGCGAACAAAGAACACAACGGACGACCCACGCTCTACGTACCGTCGCCCAGTAGGGGTGTCGTCGTGGATTCGGTTCTGTGACTCCCAGTGAAAATGCGTGGGTGAGATTGGATAGTCGGCGTAGCGAATCGACGGCTTGGACACATCGTCGGACTTGTCCAGGGTCACAAACATGGCGTCCAGAGCGCGCGCTGGCACGTACAACGGACCTTCTCGGTGCTCGCGAAAGCGCCCTTTTGACATTACTCCCAGCGCAGCGACCACCTCGCGTCGGCTGTACGTCGCATGCACAGACAGTGGGCCAGTGAGATCGGGCATTCGCCGGTGTGTTCGGCGACGAGTTCTCTGGTCGAGTACATGCAGAAGCTCGGTCAGTTCCCGACGGACCTCCGAGTACGACCAGATGCGCGTCAGCTCATCGTCCATCTCGGCAACCGGGCGACGAGCATCTCCAACGCTGACGACCAACATGGCGATGAGTGCTTGTTCGTCGGCTGAGAGCGACAACAGCTTTGGCGGAGACGACAGCGCAAGCCATTTACACCACGCCCGCAATCGCTCGGGGTCGTCTACAGGAAGTAAGCGCCCCATCGTCCTCAACAGCGCCGTGTCTTCGGTGTCATTCGGCACATGGCCCGCTTTTCGACCCAGCTGAGTCCACGAGCGACGGGCTCCGGCGTACACATCTTCAAGGTCCAAACCGGTGCGCTCGAGGGTGGTGCCGAGCCAGGGCGATCGCATGATAAATCAGGTGGCTCCGTTGGCACCTTCCGCCATTACCTCAACTCGCTGGAGTCCCAGAAGTAGTCGTAGGTAGGAGTCGTCCCAACCTGCCCGCAGGCGCTTGTTTTTGATGCCCAATCGTGTAGATTTTTCGCGCTTGAGCAGGTTCAACGCCATCTGCCGGAGTCTTGCCATGTTCTCGACGGCATGCCCCATACGGATGCGACACTCATCCTCTCGAAAGGCCATGTCTAGGACCCAGTGTAGGCCGTTCTCCACGCCCCAATAGTGTCGGACTGCGTCGTGGAAGCGTTGGGCGTTGCTGGAAGACAAAGAGCTAATGTAAAAACGGTGGTGGGTCGCCGTTTTTCCATCGATTTTTCGCAAGCCCTCCACCATTACGGTGCTCTTCCGGCCGCGCCATTCGGCGTATCCATGCAGTTTCTTCGGAGCCGGAAGGACCCAGGTTGTGCGCGTCTCTTCCCGGCCATGACCCTTTTCACGGGTGCTAACTGTCTTCAGCGCCTGGTTGGGCCGTTCCTTCGCCGTGACACTATCGAGGCGGTCTTTGATGTCATTATACAGCGTTGGATGGCTACTTTTGACTGCTAGCAGGTAGTCGTCTTCTTTCTCTCGTACCTCTTCAGCGATGTGCTTTTGACATCCCATTGCGTCAGCGGTCACGATTGCCCCCTTGAGAGACAACAGGTCGAGAATCTGGGGTATAGCCTTAATTTCATTCGAATTCTCCGCGGTTTTGACCTGTACAAGCGAGACGCCAAACGCCGTGCACCAAGCATTCACTACATGGATGGCGCCCTTGTCGTTGGCTCGGTCGTGGCTTCGACGCAGAGTGTTGCCGTCAATGGCAATGACCCTGCCATCAACATCGATATTCAGACCGGACGCTCACTCAAGAAATGCCGCCTGGAACGCCGTGGGTGACAGAATCGAAAACACCCGGCCGAACATGTCATCTAGCAACTCCCTCAACAACTCAATCTTCGCTTTCGCCCAGTCCTCAATGCTTACCCACCCGTCAGCACCGCAAAGGGTGTCACAAACCGCAATAACCATGATGTTGATGAGCGGATGCACGCGGCTCTTCTCGGCCTAAGGGTCGCGAATCACAGACACCACTTTGAGCATGGGCGTCACAGCAGTGGCTTTGACTTTTCGAGCGGACATCGGCGACCTCGGAATGGGAACCGAGCCTTGTTACACGGTGATGATCAGTGTTCAAGCTCCATTCATCATGCCTACGCCCTGACATGTTCGATAGGGTTGAGTTCGGGACTGTAAGGCGGCAAGTACAATACTGTGGCCCCGAACGTCTCAATTGCGCTCCGGACCCCCTTCATTCGATGGACGCTCAAGTTGTCCAAAACTACGATGTCTTTAGGGTGGAGACTGGGTCCCAGAAGGTGTTCGACGTACTCCAACATCCTCGGACCGTTTAGGGTTCCTTCAAAAGTCATGCGCCCTCGAAGTCCATCGTGAGCAATGCCTGCGACGATAATAATAAGCTTACCATATGGATTATCGCTGATTATCGCTGGCTCACCGCGTCTAGACCATCCGTATTTGCGGTTCATGGACACGTAAACCGCAGTTTCATCCCAGAAAACTAGCTTCGGGACATCGAGAAGGGGCATCACTTCCTCTTTGAACGTACGCCGTAGTTCTACGACCCTTTGAGTTCGGTATGCCCGCGGACGTAAGACCTCTTTTTTGAGCTAAGCCCGCTTTCCGACAGAACTTTGCAGACGGTCTGTCGGCACATGTGAACATCCAGCTGCCTGCTGATGACCTCTACAGTCTCCGAACTTGTGATGGTGGACTCATCATCGACCAGGCGTAGAATCAACGCGACGACTTTGGGGGTCGCTTTCGTGGGTCCGGTTCGCCGTCCCTGCTGCTTGGGCGCCACGCAGCCGGTCTTGCGCTCGAGTGCTACCCATCGGTTCACGGACGCTTCACTCACAGAAAATCGCTCACAAATATCACGATAACTAGGTTCACAACTATCATATGCATTGACGACCTTCTGTCGAGACGCTAGCGGATGGAACCTGCCCAATTGTGACTCCCGCTACTTGGGGCTGATCACATGGAAGCTCCGCGTTGTCGATTAGGTCGCGACGGCATGCCTGTATTGAATTCCCAGTATCCACTGTTGTTTAGCGTGGGAGCGACGGTGTGCCGCGCTTCTATGTACGGGCCGTCGATGTAGACGACCTTGGCCTCGGGCAACGAATACTGCCCCGTCATGTCGCGGCAGCCGCGGCTGTACTCACCGCCGCCGCGAGCGGTTGTATTCAGTCGATTATGCCAGCCTGTGATGGCCACCGGACCTCAGGCCACATCTGCATCACAGCAGAGCGTCCAGCCGCCGCCGCGAGCCGCCATGTCGCAGTACGCCTGCATTGGGGCGAAACCAGGTAATGGCCCGTCAATATCGATGTAATAGCTGGTGCTTGGCAGGTCCGGGTAGGTGGCGAAATCAGAGGGAGAACCACCCGCAACGAGCATCCGTTCGAGGAGAGACAGCGGCGATTGCGACAGGACGAACCTCGGCTAGGCCCGAAGCGTACAACATCAGGGTGACGAGACCGTTCGCCCATCGTCGCCCCCCTTTCGGGTGCTCAACCGTCCTGGCGTCGGAGGACCATATGGGTCGCATGCTCCGACGGAACGAACGGGACACATTCGTAGCCAAGAGCCCGGAGGTCGACCCCGTCGAACAACCTCTCGCCCTGCCACATGAGAACTGGAGAAATAGGACTAAGTAACTCGTCAATGAGGCCAGCCGAAAGATATCGCTGTATCGTGGATGCTCCACCGCCAATACCCACATTGAGCCCGTTGGCTGCGTTGCGCGCTTGGTCGAGCGCCTCGTGAATGCCCTGGGTAACGAAGTAGAAGGTCGTTCCACCCTCCATCTCAAGGGGTGGGCGCGGGTGATTCGTCACGACAAAGACGGGCACGTGGTACGGCGGATTGTCACCCCACCACCCGTTCCAGCTCGGGTCTTCCCAAGGACCCCGAACCGGGCCGAACACGTTCCTCCCGGGAGTCCAGGCACCGATGTTGTGGAACCCGCGGGCCGCGAAGTCATCGTCGATGCCGGTCGTGCCTTCGCTGGCGCCAGGGGTACGCTGAAAGGTACGTGTGGGAACAAACCACTAATACCGTTTCTGCGCACCAATCCCGAGCGGGTTGTTGCTGTCCTGATTCGGACCCGCTCCGTATCCGTCCAGTGAGATGGTGAAGCCCTCTACTCGAATCCATGTCACTTCCAACAACCACTTGCGTTGATTGCCACCACCAGTGGACCGGTGGCGAAGCAGTCGCGACGGCGAGCGTCGGTATCAGTTGCAGTCACCCATGCACTCAAACAGCCTGTCCTGGCAGTTTCCGCTGTTTCCCTGCGGACACGGTGACCCCGACGTACACGCGCTCCAGGTGTCGCGACAGCTCTCTTCACACTCGGCCAAGACGATGGCATCGGAGCACTCTGCAAAGTTGTCCAAGCACTGTAGGCGACGCTGCACACTGTCGTCTTCACAGGCGAAGCGGCACATCTGCTGGTGACAGAAGGTCGGCTCATTCACACATGCACTTGAGCAGGTCGCCACAAAGCTGAACGAGTTCTCCACGCAGCTCTGACAGCGGGACAAGTCGACGGTCTCCGAGTCTGTATCTGCCTCGGCGTTTGTGTCTGCCTCGGCGTCTGTGCCGGAATCGGTGTCACTGGTGGTGTCGAGATCGGTGCCCTCCAGATCGGGGTCCTCGTCCGTGCTGCCACAAGCGCCGAGCAGCAGTACAAGAATCATCGCGGCTCGCAAGCGAACAATCATGCCTTCGTCCTCCACACAAACGCTATGCGCGCACCCCACTGCTGACGTCCTACCAATTCCCTTCATGCGGATTCACGCCTCGCTGATGACGCGCCCGTTCTGTAGGCGACAACTCGGTTACGCTCTCGGCACTCCGGCAGGTGAGGGTCAGCGTGCTCGCGAACGTTCAGCTTGTATTCTCCGATGGCGCCATCGCTACGCTCGGTCCCGGCGACGTGATTGGCCGCATGCCTACGGCAGCCGTCGTCCTAGACGACCCCCGCGTCTCCGAGTGCCATGCCATGGTCAGCTTACGCGGCGCCGAGCTTCAGCTCCTGTCGCTTCGCGGCATGTTCGCTGTCAACGGACGGCCATCGAACAAGGTGGTCTTGGCAGAGGGTCAGGTGCTATCCTTTGCAGACGGGATCGACCTCACGGTTCGGTCGGTACTGCTGCCGAACGTGCTCACTGCGGTGCAGGGAGAGGGCTTACCCGCGCAGGTGCTGTCGGCGTCGAGCTCTCTGTTCACCGGTCCTCCGCCACGCCTTGTTCCGGGAACATCCCTTGAGGCCTGTGCGTGGCTGTGGTCCATGGGAGCCGACTGGAGGCTGCGCGTGGCAGGGGGAGCTACCCAGGACCTACACCCTGGCGACGTCTTCGAGATTCAAGGGCGCCAGTTCTCGCTGACCGAGGTGCAGGTCGAGCGGGCAGGTGTGGACGCGACCGTCGCACAGGGTGGAGTCGGCGGTGCGTTGGTCATGACGGCGGGCTGGGACACGTTTCGCATTGAGCGAGCCGGGGTGCCACCTGTGCTCCTGGGCGGCGTCTCGGCGCGACTGCTGAGCGTGCTGGCTGAAGTGGAGACCTCGCTGTCTTGGGAGGGGCTCGCTAGTGAGATCTGGCCATCCGAGGACAACCGCGACAGCCTGCGCAGGCGCCTAGATGTGTCGCTCTCTAGGCTACGGTCGAGGCTACGCGAGGCGGGAATTCGGACCGACTTGGTGCAAGCATCCGGGTCGGGACATATTGAGCTGCTACGGTATGCAGACGATGTTCTACACCTTCGAAACTGACCAATCATGAATGATCCCGACGCCTCCGCGCCATTTCTCTCGGTACCCGCAGCGGTATCGGCCGCCCGACAGACTGCGCCAGAGAACCGATATGTCGACGTCGGACTTCTTGGAACCGGAGGCATGGGCGAAGTTCGCGCTGTACACGACGCCGCGCTCGGCCGTCAGATCGCCCGAAAGTCACCTCGCGCCGACGTTCCTGGCGCCGCAGATGCTCTGGCCCGGGAAGCCGCAGTGACAGCAACGCTCGAGCACCCCGGCATTGTGGCGGTGTACGACGCAGGCGAAGATGCCGACGGAACGCCCTGGTACACCATGCGCCTTATCCGTGGGCGCACCCTTCGAGCGGTCATCGACGCGACCCCAACACTCGCCGCACGCATGGCGCTCCTCCGACCTGTCTTGGCCACCGTGGAAGCCGTTGCCTACGCCCATGACCGCGGCATTGTGCACTGCGACCTGAAGACGGCAAACGTGCTGGTGGGTGAGCACGGCGAGGTCCAGGTGGTCGACTGGGGACTGGCCGGTCCGAGCCCAAACCCTGCAAGCGGTGGCACCCCCGCGACCATGGCACCCGAGCAAGTCCGCGGTGAGGCGACAACGCCTGAGTCGGATGTGTGGGGGCTCGGCCTGATCTTGCGCGAGGTGCTCACGGGCGAATCCGTACGAGCCGGCAGCGACCGGAGCCGCTCACTCGCCGGTGTAGGCACGGACCTGGCGGCGATTGTTCGACGGTGCCTACAGCCAGAGCCGTCCGCCCGCTACGCCAACGCCGGGGCAATGGCGGCGGACCTCGCGCGCTTTCTGGATGGACAGCTGGTCAACGCCCATCGCTACACAACGGTGGAGCGGGTCAGCCGGGTGGTTCGCAAGCATCAGCTGGCTGTGGGCATTGCACTCCTCTTTACCGTGGTCCTCATCGCCGTCGCCACCACCGCTGCTGTCCGCGTGGTGGGCGAACGACAGACCGCCGTGGCAGCCGAACACCTCGCTGTTCAGGCACTTCAGCAGTCGGACGAACACCTGGCTCAGGCGCTGTCGCTCGCGTCTCGGACTGCGGCTGCAAAGGGCATGCGCCCGGAGGCTGAGGTCCTTGCTGCCGGGGTCTTGAGCCTAAAGCCGTCGGCTGTTGCCCGAGGCATCTTGGCGGCTACCGGGGCATCACCACCGCCCAGGCGCGCCCCCGTCGACCTGGTTCCCTGCACAGGAACGCGCCACCCCACCGCGTTCGGCTGGGCCTGTGCACGCGCGGACTCGGTGGTCCTGCCCGGGCCTCTGGGTGCGGTCGTTGACGTCGCCGCGAGGGATGTCGCGTCCGCGGGAGAGCATCTCGTCGTCACCGTCGACGGCAACATGGCCCTGGTGATTGACCCCGTCACCGGCCAGCAAGTCGGTGAGATTGTCGATCTACCCACAACGGTTGGCGTGGAGTCGGGATCGGTGTTCGCATGGCAAGCGGCAGGTCACCAGCTGGCCCGACTCGACCCGGTACACGCACAGCGAGTCCTGTTCGATGTGTGTGGAGCCGGGGTTGTCGTCGCTGGAGTGGAGGAGCTGACAGACGGTTCCTTGGCGGTGATCTGCGGCCAGCAGAGCGTCGTCCGCTTCACGAGTCCCACGTCGCTAGGCCAACCTCTAGACATTGACCTGCGCGACCCCCAAGCCACGGCCCGGGTCCTTGCTGGAGGACCCTATGGCGTAGTGGCGGTCGGCACCGACCGAGGGCATGTCATCGTTGTCAGCCCCACCGGGCGACGCTTCGAGACCCACCTTGAGACACCGGTCAACCAACTGCGATGGACGGCCGACGGGCGCCGGCTCGTGGTCTCTGTCAGCGGCGGCTCGCCCATCCTCATCGACGCGACCTCTGGCGCACGACTCGGTCGACTACCTATGCAAGACCGCGCCGTTGTCGGCATGAGCGGACCGTCCGGCGTCATCATTGACCGCGTTGGCGGACTTCGGTGGGACGTTGACAAGCTCGTCCCCTCCACAATCGGTGCGGGCGCTGGCATCACCGGTCTCGTTCTTGGCTCCGATCACGACGTCCTCGTCATTCGCGGCGATGGCGCTGTGGATCGCTACGATCTGCACACGGGCGAGGTCCTAGGGCACACACGCTGGTCGACTCGACCACTGAAGGGCATCACTGAGCTGCCCGATGGCGATGGATACGTGGTTGTGGGCGTGGAGGGCGGACTACACCGCTTGAGCAGCGACCTAGCCCAAGATGTCCAGCTGGCAGATATTCCAGGGCGCAGGCTCGTGACCGTCGGCAGGGACTTGCTAGTCCTACGCTACGGTGGCCCAGGAACGCGATTGTCGATGGACGACCCCATGAAAACGTTCATAGGTCAGTCTGGTCCAACATGGTTTGACGCCGGCACCAGCCCAGACCGCAGAAAGGCCGCTGTTCTCGCGGAGGACGGCGTACTGTGGCGTGTCCCAGCTCAAGGCCCCGCCCAAGACGGTGGCCAGTTCCCAGATGCCAGCGCCGTAGACGTGGGCGACTCAGGCTTGGTCGTCCTCGCTGAGCCCGACACCATTGCGCTTGTACGACCGGACGGTGCTGTGTCTCGCCAGCCCCGCAAGCCGGGCAGCTTGCTCGACGTGGCGCTGTCGCCCAATGAACGGTGGGTCGCACTCGCCGGCTTGGACGGGGTGGTGACGGTGTACGACGTCGATGCTGGCAAGGTTGTTGCGGTGCTCGACGGCCACACCGAGCGCGTGGCGGTTGTGGTCTGGGCGTCCGACCACCAGTTGTTCAGCGGGAGCTGGGATGGAACGGTTCGGGTGTGGGATCTGTCGCGGCAGGACCGTCCCGCAGAGGACCTGCTCGCCGAGCTCAACGCGACCTGGGACCTCGACGTTGCCGGGGCCCTACAGGCGCTCGACCCGTAGCGACCTCTACAGCAGTTCAGACTTGCCGTCGGCCTGTGAAGCAGTCGACCGCGTTCCGAACCCGAACCGGGCCTGGATGTCGAAGTCCCACCCATCCACCGTGTTGCCCTCGCCGTCGCGGACTTGGGTGGACAGGCCGAAGGTCTCGGCCTCGGCATCTGGGGTGAACACGCCGGTCCACCGCTGCCAGCGCGTCTCTACGGCCGCATCTACAGAGCCGGCAGTGGTCCGCGCATTCACGCTGACCGTCGCGCTCTCAACCCGCTCAGCATCCTCTCCAACCAGGGAGAAGGCGAGCTCATAGGAGCCGTCGTCCGCTTCATAGACTGCCGCTTTGAACAGCCGCACAGCGCCCTCGCCGCCAAAGGTGGCATCGACGAGACCCGGGGTGGCCTGGAATGTGAAGGGCGGCAGGTCGTAGTAGGCTGTTCCGTCGAAGATGACCGGGGCGGCAGACACGCGCTCGCCTGGGGTCAAGGTGCTCGGAAGCGTGGCTACAACAATCGTAGTCGTCTCGACCGGGCTGTCTAGGTCGAGCTGTGCGAGGACCTCATCCGACTCAGAGTCGCTCACCTCGGCGAACACGCTGCCCACCGGTACATCCCCGGTCGCTTGGGTCCACAGGTTGAGCTTGTAGCCGCCGCGGTTGCGCGGACGAATGGCGGCTTCGGCAAGGCCGGTCTCGCCCATCAGGTCGAGCATTTGGAAGTCGGTGAAGCTGTCGGAGGACCCGTCGATATTGGTGAGCGTTGCCTGAACCTCGACAGCCGTAGCAGCGGGCCACAGCGGCGTCGCCCAGCGCGTGCGGTAGACCGTTCCTTCGCCCAAGTCTAGGTCCGCTGACGCATCGGGAATACCGTCACCGTCGACATCTTCGCCACCAATCGTGAACCCATCAATGACCCACTCAGCCGCATCGAAACGCCCCGCCGTGGCGCTGCTCCCGCGAACAACACGCAGGGACGCAGTCAGGTCTTCCGAGCCGTCCGGCTGGACCTCGCTGCGCAAAC
>JBLHSN010000208.1:0-10549 GCA_047626195.1 Myxococcota bacterium | reverse complement strand
CCTGTTCCGAGAGCAGCCGTCAGTGTCCAGAATGTGACGGTCTCAATAGAGGAGAGAGTGGACTGCACGGGAGCCTCCGAGGGTGCAGTTTGCCTAAGCCATCTTCCGCGTGGATTTCTGTTTAACGCCAGAGCTGCACAGCCTCTGCGCACCGTCTGCACAGATTCGCGCAGTGTGCATCGGATTTTGGAGTGCTACTGCACAGGGTTGGGCTCGTCGTCCTTCGTCGGTAGTTCGGAGGGTGCTGTGAAAGATAAGGAGGCATGTGGAACATGGCGCGACGTACCTGTCATGCATGTCGTCAGGCAAGGCCCGTGCAAACCCTATGCATATTGAATACAAAAGGTTGTGCTTAACCTATGCATAGAGTTACACTCACGACTCGCCCCGGAGGCTTGTATGAATCGGCTCATTTTTAGTGCGGTGTTGGCGGCTGGTTGTGCCAGTGAGGGCGACACGCAAGCCGTCGATACGGGGGATGTGACTACGGTTGCCGCGGTTGGTAGCTGCTTGTACCTGAACAGCTTCTCTCAAAGCGAAGAGTGCAAAGAGTACTTGGGAGAGGGCTGGACGGACGAGCTTCTACAAGACGATTGCGCTGCTCCTGTGCCTGGAGCGGTTGGTGAGCTTGTGTTGGATGTCGGCTGTGATCGCACGAGCTTCCTTGGCGAGTGCTTCATTGACCCGGACACTGACCAAGCCTCGACCTTGGTCTTTCCGGGCGTCGCTGGAGACAGCTGCGACGGATTGAGCATCGGCTGTACGTTTGCCGGTGGCGAGTATGTGGCTTCTGAACTTTGCGACCAGCCTACGGGGCCAGGTGGCTCCGTGGCGGTCTTCTCGCCTTTCGTTCAGGTCTGTACCGAACCGCTTGCAGGCGAATCCGCTGGCCAGAGTGCAGACGGCGAAGTGTGCACATGGCAGGCTATCTCCGGGTCTACGGAAGAGGGACGTCAGTTCTCGGACTATGCAGACTGCAGTGCTGTTTTGACCCAGCGACCGTACTGGGCAGCGACCGTTGCGAATGACACGGCCGCAGACGACCCCCGGCTGTCAGATGCCGACTGGGTCGCAGAGTATGATTGGGTGACCGAGCAAGTCGAAGCGTCGGCGTGTACCTGCTGCCACAGCACCGCGCTGGCACCGGATGGTGCGGCTTCGGGCTGGTACCTAGAGGCGGAGCCGATCTGGACGGACACATTCGACGAAGACGGCATGGCAATGATGGCTGACTGGGTCAGCTCCGTGGCTTTTGGCGCCTTCCCGCCAGAAGATAACAACGGCTTCAGCCGCGACACGACGGGTGTCCCGACCACCGACCCCGACCGCATGCTGGCCTTCTTTGAAGGGGAGCTGGCCGGTCGAGGTCTGACCCAAGCAGACTTCTCGGAGACCCCTCCCTTTGGGGGCCCACTGTACGACCAACTGGTGTACGAAGCCGGTGCTTGTTCGGGGTCGAATGGCATCAGCGCAGATGGCACCATCACTTGGAGCGGCGGCGGTGCTCGTTACGTGTACATCATGGGCGAAACCTCAATGGCGCCCGGTGTGCCTCCGAACCTAGACATGCCGGAAGGGACACTCTGGCGGGTTGACGTTGCACCCACCGCAGACCCCGTGACCACTGGTATCTCGTACGGCGTGGTTCCAGATGGAGCCACGCAAGCTTACCCGCAGAGTGGCGCACCTATGGCGCTTGATTCGGGTGAGACTTACTACTTGTACGCTCTCGCAGATGTGTACCAGCCGGTGACGCGATGCCTATTCACCGCCCCGTAGAGCAGCGATTGCGCACACTCGCTGTTGCAGCTGTGCTGGTCGTCACCGCCTGTGGGTCCACAGAGCCGTCTCTCACCTTCGATACGAATGTGGATGCTGAACAGCTGGCGTCGGGTGAGGAGTTGTACGCTCTGCACTGTGCCGAGTGTCATGATGACGACGGCCGGGGCACCTCGGAAGGTCCAGATCTGACCGTCCGCTTGCAGACGCTCACCCCGGCTGAAGTCGCCGCGGTGGTGGTCCTCGGAGATGGCCGAATGGAGCCCGTGGATGTGACGAACGATGAAGCGTTCATTGTGTCTGTGTGGGTTGTGGAGATGTTCGGCGCGGAGAGCCGCTAGTTCACGGCATTTGTCGTAGTGCACTCGCGGATGCGAGGCCCACGATTACTGCAATGGCAATGCCGACGAGCAGGGATGCTACCGTCCACCGGCTCCCGGAGAGGTCCATGCCCAACACGTCGGCGGCTAGTGGCATGAACAGGGCGCTTGAGAAGAACAACAAGCTGACCGCGCTGGCTCCAGCCATGACACCGCATCCGAGTCCAGCAGTATTGGGCGATAAGGGGGGATCGGGAGAGTCGGACATACGGTGGGTGGAACCTATGATGGGGTAGTCGGGTTTTGTCTCACGGACATGCTTCCCTGTATCCAACGGGCGATGGCAGAGGCACTGGAGAACATCATGGATATTGGAATTCCCGAAAATCAGCGTCTAGCGGTTGCGGAGCACCTGTCTCGGTTGCTTGCAGACACCTACGTGTTGTACCTGAAGACACACAACTTCCATTGGAACGTCAAGGGTCCACGATTTCGTGAGCTGCATCTGATGTGGGAAGAGCAGTACACGGCCATGTGGACGGATATCGACGTCATTGCAGAGCGTATTCGTGCTCTCGGTGAGCCTGCTCCAGCGACCTACAAGCGCTTTATGGCGCTCGCATCGATTGAAGAGACAGAGGGCGTTCCCACTGCGGATGACATGCTCCAGCTTTTGTTGGATGGTCATGAAGCCGTGGTTCGGACGGCTCGCGCTGCTCTTCCCATTGCCGACGACGCGAATGACGAAGTCACCGTTGACCTGTTGACCCAGCGCCTCGAGTTTCACGAGAAGACCGCTTGGATGCTCCGCACTTCGCGCGCGTAGACCGACCCTGATGCGTCTCATCGTCCCGCACTACTCGGGGCCCGATGAGATGCTGCGAGGGGTCCCCTCAGACTGGCATCGCAATCGGAGGTCGGAACTCGCCATCTTTTTGAAAAAGTGTTGGGTTAGCGGGTGCCCCGGGCAGTCCGTAGAAACGCCCGGCCCGTTCGCCACTTACGTTCAACAGTGCGAATCGACAGGTCCGTTGCAGAACTAACCACGGCGATAGTCACTCCGCCGTATTGTCATTGCACGAGTACTGCGTGGTTCTGCATTTTCCAAACGGCTCTGGGCCTAGTCGAGAGTGATGAGGTCGAGTGTGCTGGCGGGCGTTGGAATGTGGGTCCGGACGACATGGATCCCTCCAGCACTGCGCGGGGCGACCCTCTGCTTACAGGGGTGAGCATCGGTCTTGATCTCGAACCCGACGCTTTGGCGTGCCCCGTTCGGCCGCCACCTACCTAGTAGGAACCAGGTACAATGTCGTCAGTTGGCGGCCGCCCTGAACGCACCCTAGCGCTGGTTTCTTCCATCAATCCCGTCGCTCACCCCTGTAGCATTCATGAACCAGGCTTGTCAGTTGATCGGGCTAGCCCCGTTGATTGCGCAGTTTACGGTCAGCAACATACGAAGCTCTTGGTACAAAACAGCTACCCGGTCGGCAACTTTTTGAGTGGTCGGGCGATTCACGACCTCACTAGGTAGTGTTGAAGAGTGGGGTGACGCTAGAGCCGTTCGCGGGTGATGTCTAGGATGGATGAGGCATGCGATTGCATGGTCCTTGCGGGCGGTGCATTCCGCGCGATGGCCGGTATTAATCGATGGCTCTGCTCCGTTTATATCGGCCGCGACCTAACGGTATTCGAGGTGCGGAATGAGGAGATGAACACCAGTGCGGTCAAGCACAGACAGGGCGGGTCCGGTCCGTCTTCGCTGGGTCAGCACATCGGCTCGACGGCGCAACGGGCTGCGGTCGTTGGTGTCAGGTTGTACCCCGAGCCTCACCAAAATATGGGACGATATAGCGGGTTCTGACTTGTGAATGCGGATGTTCAGCCGGTGGTCCGCGACAGATACCAAAGCAGTGGCCCAACCATTCGTAAGGTTGGCATGTCCGAAAAGGCGCTTCCAAGATGGTCCGATGAAAACTTTTCGACGTTGTAAAAAAACATGTATGATGCAGAACATGTACAAGACGTTTTTACTTTCTTCCGTCACCGCCCTTGGGCTTGTTGGATGTGCAGAGCCGCTGCCCATCCGGGTTGCGGTTGAATCTACGGAATCGGTGTCCTCTCACGAGTCCTCCGTTGACCATCCGGCCAGCGTTTCGACCCAGTGGTGGCTTGCCCATGGCACACTCCAAATACAACTGGGGGAGGTGGTCGCGGATGCGTCCATCACCGCGGGTACCCTCCGAACTCATGCAGATGGAACGATCTTGGGACGAGCCGAGGTGGTTCTGGGTAGCTGGCGCTCGGATGATGAGCCCGACCTTGGCATTGCCCTCACAACCCGAGTTTGGGACACCCGTCGGGATGTCTACTTGCATGTCGATTTTTCCGCCGATGAGCCTGGAACTCTGGTCGCAACTTGGGCCGGTCCGTCGGAGCCTGTGTCGCTTGAAATGTCCTACACCCTTAAAAATGGTGAGCTAACGCTCGACAAGACGCCGTTGGTCGCTGATCAGATTTTGTCCGCAAGCCAGCTGACGGTGCTCGCGCCGTGGCTTGGAGACGTACCTGTCTCGGTGTCTGGTAGGGCTCGGATGACCATGGACCCATCCACGGCTGAGTCCGGGTCTAGAGTTGGGGCCCGAGGGGCTCCAGCGGGCCGGTTGGCGATCTCCACCACGCCCCTGGCTAACGCCCCGAGCTTTCGGACCGAGCCTTCGCGCTTTGATGAGCCAGGTGGTGTGCATCCGTCGAAAATAATCGGCGAACAAAGCCGCGAACAGATTGTTCTTGATCCATGATTTGGAGGTCTTGCATGCCCAAGCAACCTAAAACTGTCGCGCCCTCTTCCCGCCGCGGTTCCTATGCGGCGCTGGCGGTCTTGGTTCTTCCAGTGATGGTCGGGCTGGGCGCATTGGCGATTGACACTAGCTACATGCGGTTGGCGCACAGTCAGTCTCAGGATGTGGCCGATGCCGCTGCTACGGCCGCCATGTATACGCTTCGACGTACCTCCGACGTTGAAGAGGCCCGTCGCACCGCGCTGCAAACGTGCGAGGCCAACGTCGTTGTCGGTGAAGCTCCTGACTGCCTGGACATTGATTTCGGTGAGTTCGACGACGGTCAATTCAGTGCTGGCGAGAATGGAAGCGCGGTTCGTGTCGTAGCGGGACGCACGGGTTCGGCGGCTCCGTCACTGTTTTTTGCCCGTTTGTGGGGCTACGACCAGTTCGACACGCAGGCAGTTGCGGTAGCCGAAAGTCGTCAACTCGAACTGATAGTGGCCATGGACATCACCGTGTCGTGGAACCCACGAGACTTTGAGCAGGCCCGAGCCGCTGCGGTGAGTCTCCTCGATACGCTAGCTATATCAGCTGGCAACGGTGACCGTATCGGTATGGTGGTCTACAACGGACCGCACAGCTGGGAGTTGACCCCGTTTACGGCGTTGGATGACCCCAGTGCTGTCGCCGACATTCGAGCCCAATGGAGTTCGCTCCAGTTGGCATCCATGGCCGGGGAGATTTCACGGTGTCGATGGCCGAGGGGTTGTAACGGCTATTACAAGTGGCCTTGGCGATACAATACTGATGAACTCGACGCATTGGCCGGTGGGTTCTATCCCAATATGCCCAGGCTTTACCCTTATGAATGGTACACTGACTACACCCCTGGCTTGATGATGGCGCAGACCATGTTTGACGAAGGTAACGACGATTCGTTTCGTGGTCTCATCTTCTTGACCGACGGCCGGCCCAATGAAATCCCGAGTTATACACTCAATTATCGCAGTTACTACCGGTACGAAGAGACACGTTGGCGTGGAACGACTGGTCCTATCCCGCATAGCAACAGCGCTATCTACTCGGACAGCTTAGCTCTGACCCAGCAGATGTGGAATGAGATGTCAGTTCACACGTGGATGATTTCGTTCGTGGCCGACAACCAGTCGTTATCTGGAATGCAACAGGGCCAAGGTTACTACGCGCGTGTCAGTACTGGCGCCAACTTGGTCGAAGAGTTTCAGCGGGTGGCGGAGAGCCTCCCGGTGGTATTGGCGGACTGATGGGAACCCAGCGACACCATCGCCGCGGAGTGAATGCCGTCGAGTTCGGGTTACTCCTGCCTATTTTTACGGCATTGCTTCTGGGCTCCCTTGAGTTCGGTTGGGTCTTCTACTTAGACAGTGTGATGAATGCTGCCGTGGCCGAAGGCTGCCGTGAAGCCTCATTGTTGGACCCTGGCTCTGGCGACGGTAGTGCGCAGCAAGTGTTGGAGCGTGCAGGAGACGAGATGTTTGCAGCGCTCTCCAAATACGGCGCTGGTGACTGTACGAACTGCACGGCCTTTGCTCAATTCGAAGGGGAGTCGCCCTCCCGCACGCTGTACTGCGAGGCGACGTGGACAGTCACTCCCCTCTTAGGCCTGTCGGGGAGTGAGATTACACTTTCGGCCTCCACTCTCACCTTGTTGGAATGGCAACGATGAGTCGTTTTAAGCGTAGTGGCTCTGCTGCCATTGAGTTCGTCTTGGTCTTTCCATTCATGGTGATACTGGTGTTCGGAATCGCTGAATACAGCCTATTTGTGAATCATTTCCACTACCTACAGCGTGCGGCTCGAGATGGAGCACGAGTGGGCTCTTCGACCTTGGAAGGCCACGAGCCCACCGGGGCGCTAATTAGGGAGAACGCGGCTAACCATGCGATTTCGGTGCTAGAAGCAAACGGGATCCCTTGCGATGAGGACTGTCGGGTTACCGCCGAGTGGACGCCGGTGTTCGGCGAAGAAAGGTGGGTCGTTTTGACGGTAGAAGCGCCTTATCAGCCGATAACAGGACTCTTTCCCAGTATTCAAACGCACTCAGTTGCGCGCTTCTCAATGCTCACTCAGGCCCAGCCACTGCCTGCGGTGGAGTAGGCGTCGGCTTTTGTGTGGTGTCTAGCGGACGTCGTCGTGAGATGCGTCTATGAGACTCACGGAGTGGTGGAAAAACATGTGCACTGCGCGGCGCACCGATGAGATGTCCCCGGACTTGAGCGGGCCGCCTACGTGGGCCCTCTAAGTTGTTGTCTGCAAGGTCCAGGGCAGTGTGGCAGACGGACGGAAAGAGAGCCCCGATGCCTTTGTCATGCAGCATGCGGCCAATTGACGCGCTGTCGATGCGCTCCAACATTGCTCGTCTGTATGGCATTCGATCATGAGCAATCCGAATGAGCGCCGGGATAGAAGCGTTAGCGGTATCACGTCGGCCCCGAGCGGTGGAAGAGACGCCATGACCGCTTCGAGGCGTTTGGATGTAGCGTCGATATCGCTGGCAAATATCTCTCGTTCGGAGTCTCCGGTACGCAGCGAAATGGCGACCGATGGTTGCAGATATATACCGGCAAAATTGGGGTTCTGCTCCGACAAGGCAAACGCGTAGATGGGCTGGGCGCCTTCGATGGCCCACTCCAGATTCCGCTTGTCCGCTTCTGGCATACGGCGGTCGAGAGTATCTTCCGCTTCGGCGAACTGGCCGTGTATCGCCTGAATGGATGTGCGGGTCATCCAAACGCCGATGCGTTGCTTGCGCGTTGGCTTCTGGGCGCACAGGGTATCGCCTTCGCTTGAGTCGTCGTCCAACTTGCCACTGCGCGCGTAGACACCTGCGCGTGCGACAAGTGCCATCGCACGCTGAAGAACGGTGAGGCTGGAGTCATTCCGCTGGGTCAGGGTCTCTTCGAAGTTGTCGCGATTCCTGTTGATTCGCGCTTTCAATAGGCCAGCATCTGGACTGTGGGTCCCATCTAGGATTTAGTAGACTGCGTCTAGGTCGAGCGAGTCGTAGTCGTAGTCGGCCGCGGCACGTGCGACGGTGATGCTGTTGAGCTGACGTGGGGCATCCATTGTCAGGTCATCGAGTCGTGCCGACCGTTCATTGGGCATGCCGCGCACGGCGAGTGAACAAGCAAGTGCGAGTGTGGCGGAGATTCCGAGGTCGCCTGCGGCACCCTTGGCTCGGTTCAGCTTAGGACGAAGGTGCTCCTAGCGGATCATCGCGTCCAGCGGTTCGCTTTCTATGCGTTCGATGGCGGCTCAGCAGGGTCGCCAACTGAACACCGTCGACGCGGTTGGCTACGAATCCGCGTGCAGATTGGAGTAGGGAAAGGTGAACTCGTTCCTACACTATGAGTGATTTCTCGCGCAGACTAGCGACCACCAAGAGTGTGGCAGTAGCGTAGTCGCGGTAGCCACGTCGAACCAACGGGAAGACCGCACAGTGATGGAGCACGGTGCGTGCCTCGTCGGACAGCGCCGACTGACTCTAAGCCATGGGTTCGGCAACCCACGACAGTCGCTCGGCCGTTCCACGCCGCGAGAGCTTCAGGTCCATTGCACTCGTGACCCGCTGTACCAGCCGTGCTGGGGTGAACAATCCGGCGTGTGCAGCGTACAGTTCTAGGGGCAGTGGCAAACCGTCCAGGTGCGGAGCGTTGTGCTTGGCTGCTGTGCTGGGGAGGTCGACGCCGACGGCACTCCCCTGTTGGGCAGGAGTGAGCAACATGCCACCTCGTTCGCCTGTTGCGTCTTACCTGCACCACCTGGGCCGACAACAGTAAGAATGCGATGTTTTGCTTGCTACCAAGTCAGGCACGGCTTTGACTGCATCAGGCGTGTCGAAGAAGGCTGTACTGAACACTGGCCACCGGCTGAAGGGGGCTGCGGGCGACTCTTCTTTGGAGGCAATCAGCTTCCATCCCACGCCTTTGGACCGTAAGCAGTACAGCGGGATTGCAGGCGTCAGGCCCGATGTTCGCTCGGAGTTGGCGCATTGCGACAGAGACGTCTTGGGAGCGGACTCCTGCGCGAAACTACAAGACGTTTGGCTCCATCGGACGCTTGGATACAACCTCGCCGTCGCGGTCTGCCACGCACCCTAGCGGTTCAGCTTGGCGCTCGGTCACCGAGTCTGTTGTCCCCTTGACCGTTGATGTGCGCTCATTCAGGTCGATTATGACGCCACCTAAGTTCAGCACCCGGGACGTGAGCACTCCAGTCATTAGGATGGAGTCCAACTAAAATGCAATGCCGATGGTGGTGTGGGCGGCTGGGAGAATGCCCGCAATGCCCATGTTGTCTGCAGTGTAGTTGATGCTCTGAATGCCCAGACCTAAGCCCACCACGAAGACGTCATCGAAAATCCAGGTGTAGCCTCCAAGAGCGCTGATGTACCCTCCAAAGTCGGTTTCCTCGACACCAGAGGTTGTCGAAATGCTGGCTCCGAGACCTCGAACCATCACCCAAGCGCCTTGAGGTGCGCTCCTGTGGGCAGGCTTCTTCCCGGCGGCAAAAAACCAGCGAATACCGACTTCAACGCCAACACCTCGGATGGGTAGCTGCTCGGTTCCGGGAAAGTCAAACAGCTTGAGACTGGGACCGGCGTAGATGGAAAACCGCCGTCCGAGAGCCAGCTCGGTCTGTAGGTGGACAAAGCCCAGGGCTGTGGTCAATGGGTCGACGCTGACGGTCCACTGGGGTGTCTGTGCGGACGCGAGGGCGATGAGTAGCGGTAGGATGGCGGCCTCCTAGTTGGCACCCTATCGCAGTGACCCGAAGTGTCGTTGGCCGCGGCGAACAGTACACCGCTGCGGGTGTTGTCAGCGTCAGCGACTCGCAACTGCAGGAAGGTTCCCCGCGGCTCCAGACCAAACATCCATCTTTGTGCAATGTCGTCGCACAGGTGTTCGTCGATGAGGGTGACCGGGGGTGCGAACTGCCCCGACCCAATAAAAACTTGCGAGTCGATTGGCTGGTAGCTCGCAAGGCCGTTTCGAGCGCGCTGACGAGGAGTGTAGGGCGTGTCATGAGTGGGTGATGGAGCTCAGACCGAGACGACAGTGCGCTCAAAGAATCGGTAGGTTCGGTAAACCTCCATACCAATGCCTTCAACAACACCGCGCATGGGCTTGTTGCGTTCATCGATAAGGCTGCCGTCGACTCTGTCATAGCCGGCCTTTCGCACACCATCGACGACCGCCAGAATCATCTTCGCGTGTAGGCCGGTGCCTCGGTACTCGGGCATGACACCAATGAGCTTGAAGGCCGCCGTCTCAATCTTGCGGAACCGTCGGGCAAAGCGCAGCGCGCCCCGTGGACCGAATGTGCCGCGCCATTCGCCCATGGCCTCGTTGATTTCTGGCAAGCACAGTACGAATCCTGCCGGCTTTCCATCAACAAGTGCCAGCTGAACCAGGTGTGGACTGGTGAAGATCATGAACGGTAGGGCAAGCGATACGAATTGTGAAAACGGCATTGTCGCGGTGTCCGGCACGGTCCGGTACGCTTGGTCGAACACAGCGAAGGCCCGCTTCATATCCGCCCAGACATGACGCCAGCGAAAGGGCCTGACCACCAACCCTGGAATGTCGACGGCATCCGCTTTTGCGTGCAGTGCTTCGGGCACGGGGGTCG
>JBLHSN010000207.1:0-10584 GCA_047626195.1 Myxococcota bacterium | reverse complement strand
GTCATTGTGGCGGTGCGATGCACACCAAGCCATTTCGTGGCGTAGAGATCGAGGTGTGCGACGACTGCGGAAGCGTCTTGCTCGACCAAGGAGAGCTTGAGAAGCTCTCCGGTCAGGATGAGAGCGGCATGCTGTCGGGGATCTTGTCGCTGTTCGGCGGCTAGTACCGCGAGCTTCGGGTTAGGCGCTTTGCCAGTGACTCGACGCTTGCGGGTGAGCAGCCTTCCGCTTTGTTGTTGATGATAACGAGGCTGTCCTCTCCAATGCTCTGCGCCTCTTCAATGAGTGTGGCGACAGCATCACGGGAGGCGGCGTCTTCGCTGGCCATGGTATGGAAAGGGGCGAACTGCGCTTTGGCGTCTTCGTACGACATACCAGGGCGTAAAAGCCATCGGATGACCCGTTGCGGTCCGCTCGCTCCAACGATGTCGCGCTGGACGGACAGTGGCGGCATGCCCGATTGAATGTTGAAGCAATGCGAGGTGCCGCTCTCGCGCAGGGCTCCGGCGTAGTCTTTGCCAAGGCACCACTCGTTGCGCACTTCCACCGCATAGCGAGCGTCCTTCGGCAGTGCTTTAAGGAATCGGTACAAACGAATGGCGAATGCCCGCGGTGAATCGCCGAGGTCTATTGGGGCATGTGGTGGGAACTGAAACAAGAGCACGCCCAAGCGGTCTTGGAGGCCGTTGAGCGTTGGCTTGACCACCGCTTCTGTTGCGTAAGTAGGGTCTAGGAACCGCGGATTGACGGTTCCGGCCAGTCTTCCGAAACGCGGGTGCTTTGGAAATCGCGCTGTAGTGACGTGGTCGTGCGCCTTAACCAAGAAGCGGAAATCTGACGGAACCTGGTCCCGCCACCGCTCGTAGACGTTGGTTTCAACCGGCTTGTAGAACGTCCGGTCCACCCCAACCGTTCGCAGGAGCGGATGGTGGGAGTACGCAGGTAGACCATGTTTGGCCAGTGCATCTGCTGAGGGCTTACCTCGGTATAAATGGCCGGCCCATCCTGGAAAGGTCCAGGACGATGTACCCAAACGTATGGTGGTGGGAAGCCGGTCTGCGAGAGCCTGAGTGGGGGCATTCACGGGACAAGCGGTCACCACTGGAGCGGTCGTGCCGAACAGTCCGACTTGGTCCATGGTACATCCCTCCGCAACGCGCCGTTCTTATGGCCGGAGACTCTTCATGCACATCCCCAGTCTATTGCTTGTCATCGCCGGCCTTTCAGCCTGCGCCCCGCCTATCATTGAAGAAACCGGTGATAGCTCGGATCCGGGTACCGGTACCGACGTTGACACGGACACGGACACCGAGGCGGACACGGACACTGAGGTGGACACGGATACCGAGGCGGAGTCAGATTTGTTGGTGGTGTCCGATCAGGTGGTTCAGTTGACGACTGTGGTTGTCATCGATCGGGTTCGCTACTTAGGGCCGGACCGGTTCGTCGTGGTTCAAGAGGATCTTGACGGTGCGGCGGGTGTGGTGGTTGGAAGCGCTTTGGTGACCTCCGGTGATACGCTAGACCTGAATGTGGAGTTGTCAGCCCCGCTCTCGGGGCGTACCCAGCTGCTTACAACGTTGTTCAATGACACCAACAACAACGGTGTCTTCGATGAGGGCACCGATCTCGACATTGAAAGTCCTGACCTCATGGATGGCTTCCAAGCCACCGTCGTACCGGGCACACCTGCCGTGCGGTTGGTTCTCGTTGATGGCAGCGATGCCGCGATTCTGGTAACCCAAGTGATTCCGGCATATGAGCAAGAGGCGTTGGCGGCCTTAGACGTCGACAATCCTACGCTCCGATTGGCGCGCGGGGTCCGATATGAAATTCAGAACAGCTCGGACGTACGCTTAGAGTTCGTCATGGCCGGAGCGACTCCAACTCAAGACATGACTGTCTTGGCTCAGGGCGATGTTGTGGGCATGGCCGAAGACCAGGCGGGTATCGACTGGGAAGACTCCAACGGGTTCCTTCGGTTTACCGCGACCCCCGACTTTTTGTTGAATGTCGACGGCTACCGGGATGGTGACGACGTAGTTGAGGCTCGTGGCGTGGTCACTCCTCAGATCAACAGGTAGCGGGCGTCTGCAGCGGTACCGAGGTGAAAGGTATCCGCCTTGGGCCAGTCACTGAGTATGCCGATTCGGGCGTCTTCCAGCAATGCTGGACCCCCAATCAGTACACCGAGCAGTCCGATAGGCTGTGCTTCGCCTGGCGCGTAGCGCAGCACCGGCGAGCCACTCGAGCCTGGATAGCAGGGGGCATCGACTAAGAACTCTGGGCGTCCTCGAAAAGGCAGCTTTGGGTCCGTAGCAGTGATGCCAGTGCGTGCAATGGGTCGTCCAGTCTCCTCGTCTACCAGACCCAATGGGTGACCCAGAATCACGATGGGCTCAATCGCGCCAAGGGTCTCGATGCGGGGAATCCACTGCGCTTCGATCCAGGCGTTCGGGGTCTCCGTCACTTGCAGAATCGCAAGGTCCACGCCGTCAATGAATCTTACTGCGTTGCCGCTGATGGACCGTCCTGAACCGGTCGTGATGCGTTCGGCCCCCTCCACCACATGCCGACAGGTGACTAAGACCGGTGCTGTCCTCGGATGGCGTCGGAACCAGAAAGCGGTGCCCAAGCGCCGTTCGTCACCTACAAACGCACATAGAGGGCGTGTGGATTGCACGATGGCATCGGAAAGAGTCATACCTCGAGGCTATCCCGCTGCAGCGCACATTTGCGGTAAGGACGGACCGTTTCTGATCCGATGTCCGGGTTAGGGAGTGTAGATGAATGTAGCATTTGTGCCCAGGGATCCGCTTCAGCGCCTCGACACTCAGAGTCCGCTTCGCGCCGAGGGTACGTTCATCGACGAGATGTGGCCCGAAGAAGAGGACCCGGCGTGTCCACGCGAGCAGGCTGCTAAGAGCATGGCTGGGACTGTGGCTATGGCTACGGGACTTCGACCTTTTCCCGAGGTAGCGGACGCGGTGTTGACCGTCACGTCTCGGCCAGATGTGGACCTTGAGCACCTGTGCCTGCTCATTGAGTCTGACCCCGCGCTGGCGAGCAAGATGCTGCGACTGGCGAATTCAGCGCACCTGCGCCGCCGCACCGAGTGCCGCAACCTACGGCAGGCTGTACAGCGTTTGGGATTTAAGATGGTTCGTGGCTTGGCCCTGTCGGTGGCTACGCTAGCGACCTACTCGGACCCATTCGGCGAAGCGCGTCGCATTCGCGAACACTGTGCAGGCACCGCAGCCGTGGTCCGTGTGCTGACAGGCGCGCTAGACCGAAAGGTGATGCATGAGGCGTTTCTGTGTGGGTTGCTTCATGATTTTGGCAAGCTGCTTCTGCACCAAGCTGGAGAGGTCAACTACGCCACTATAGGCGGGCCTGAGAAGGCACGTGGTGACGACTTAGCTCGCTGCGAGCGCGTACTCCTTGGGTACGACCACGCCGTCCTAGGAGGCTGGGTGCTGCACCAGTGGGACATTCCTGAACCTGTCCCGCGCGTTGTGGCCCAGCATCACCAACAGGAAGCCTGCTTTTTGGACAACGGTCCACTGGGACGATTGACGGCGTGGCTGCAAGTGGCGGATGAGCTCGACCATCACATTGTCTCGGGGGTTGTGGCCGACGAGCATTACTTCGAGTGGTACGCAAAAAAGCCGGCCTTCGTTCGTGTTGGGCTCACGGCGAAAGACCTGATGAAACATTGGGGCGGAATTCTTGCGGAGCGCGAACATACACTGCAGGTATTCAGTGGCTAGCGTCAAAGTCCGCTAGGGAACTACGATCTGACCGTCTTCGATCTCGACCTCGTTGACCACAGTACCCCGAATGATTTGCAGTGTCGTACCCCTGGGTTCTGGCGCTGCTTGTGGACGTGGACGTACGACAGGCCGGGCTTCTTCTTCACCGGTGATATCGCGTGTGGTGACGCCATCGGTCTCTTCCCAGCCAATGTCCTGCATCGAGCGAAGGGTCAGCGTGATCTCGCCTTGGTCGGCGCCATGCGCGACTTCTTGTGCTTGGTCTGGAGTGACTGCCAAGGTCACTGACGGGCGGTAGCGGCGAGCGGCTTCACGTTCGGCCTCGGGGTCTTCCTCGTCGTAGTTACCGGTACCTTTGCGGTTGTTGACGGCGAGCACGTAGACGGCCTGCAGTAGAGTGCGAGTGTAGCGGCTGTCCCGGTCATCGGCGTCGCGGATAGTGACAAGAAGGTCAACGTAGTTGCCCGGGGCCAGGTGGCCGGACAGGGCGTTTCCATCGTTGATATTGATGGAGATGGCGCGCTGTCCACGAGGGATAATGGCGTTGAGGCCAATACCTTCGTCGGCATCTGCTAGACGTTCTTCCCGAACAAACTCGTCGCCCAGGATGCGCTCGCGCGGAATGCGCCCGACCACGTGCTCCGGGGAGCGGTAGACCGTGTCGGCCAGCATGTCGATGGGCACGGCGACGGCGTACAAATCGTCTTCGGTAATGGTCACGCCTTGGTACAGGTCGTGCATTGCGACGATGGCGGTCACCGTTTCTGCTGGAGCGCTGGCCTCGGCAATCTGCGCTTCGTAGTCGCGCATAATGTTGACGACGAGCAACACCAAAGCGATAGCGGCAACTGCTGCAATGCCGAGGGAGAGGAGGATGCGGATACCACCCGCAGACCGTTCGCGTGCCATGCTGGCTCCAACCGGACTGCCCCATGCGTCAGTGCATGCGGCAACGGGGAGCACTGTAGCCTATCCGGCTCGATGTAGGGACCCCTGGCTGTGGTCGGGTCGCCACGAGCCGGTGCTCAGGTTGGCAGACGGCGGCGTTACGACATCTTCGCACGGGTCGAAACCTGCCTCATTTTCTCATCAGAGAACAACGCCTCGCACAAACCCAACGAAGCGCCCGGTACCGTCTCACACGGCGCCGAACGGGGTTCTTCGTGAGCAGAATAGGCGGATACCCATCTGAGCAGGACGTTTTTCGCCGAACGAGCCTAGGCCGGTTCGAACAACTTGCGCAGCTCATCACCGGACAGGGCATTGAGGAACCCAGCGTCCGTTCCAAGGGCGGCATCGGCGAGGGCGCGTTTGGCTTCTTGCAGCTCCAAAATGCGCTCCTCAACCGTGTTTTCGGCGATGAATCGGCAGGCCACAACTGGCTTTTCTTGGCCAATACGGTGTGCACGGTCCATGGCTTGCTGCTCCACGGCGGGGTTCCACCATGGGTCAAGAATGACCACGTAGTCGGCGGCGGTCAGGTTCAGACCGGTACCACCTGCCTTGAGCGACAGGAGGAAGACCGGCGGCCCGTCGTCGCTCTGGAAGAGGTCGACGACCCCCTGACGATTTCGGGTTGTACCGTCGAGGCGTGTCCACTCGATATTCAGCGACCTTAGACGCTCCTCGACGCGGTTGAGCAGCGAAGTCCACTGGCTGAATACCAAGAGCTTGTGCCCGTTGGTGACCACGTCGACCAACAACTCTTCCAGCCGGTCGAGCTTTCCAGAACCCGCCGCGGCGTGGTCGCCAGGAAGGAGTGCTGGGTCACAGGCGGCTTGACGCATGCGCAAGAGGGCTTCGAGGATATCGAAGGTACGGCCCTTTTCGCCGGTCGACAACATACGCTGGACGTCCGAGTAGCCGGCAATGCGCATGGCCTCGTACACCTTGCGTTGCGAGTCGGACATCTCGCAGCGGATGACCACTTCGGTCAGCTCTGGGAGTTCCTTTGCCACCTGCTTCTTCAGACGGCGAAGAACGTAAGGCTTGACACGACGCCGGAGGGCGGTCGCCGCACTCTGCTCGCCGGCTTCGATAGGCTTGGAGAAGCGGTCGCGGAAAGACGCTCGTGAGCCCAGGTATCCGGGCATCAAGAAACGGAACAAACTCCACAACTCGTCTAGACGATTCTCCACAGGCGTACCGGAGAGGGCTAGCCGATAGCGACTGGGAACCGAGCAGGCCGCGCGAGCAGTCTGGCTGTCGGGGTTCTTGATCGCTTGGGCTTCGTCGAGCACGATGTACGACCAGTCCCGCTCGGACAACAAGTCTTTGTCGAGACGCAGCAGAGCGTAGGACGTCAGGGTCAGGCGCGAGTCGTCCATGCTTCGGTTCGGGCCATGGTAGACGTTGACCGTCATGGTTGGCGCGAAGCGAGCGGCTTCTCGTTCCCAGTTTCGAATAACGCTTGTTGGCGCCACTACCAGGTGGTCCCCGGGTGTGTCCAACAACGCAACTAGTGCCTGAACGGTCTTACCGAGGCCCATGTCATCGGCAAGGATGCCGTGAAGGTCGACGTTGCGCAGGAAGCGTAGCCAGCGAACACCGGTGTTTTGGTATTCGCGTAGCTCGCCGACGAAGTCCGGAGACAGCTCGACATCGGGCAGTCCTTCGTCGCCTTCGAGCCACTCACGCAGGCGTTGAAGGTCCGTGGGGACCTCCATCTTCGTCTCTTCGAGGAGTTCAACGAGGGCCGCGGTGCCTTGACGCCCGACAACACCCGTGTTGTCGCGGGCCTCGAGGAGCTCGCGAAGGATCGGGCCATGCTGGGCCAGCCAGTCGACGGGTAGTGGTGCCCAGCCTCCGTCCATGAGCGGTACGAGCGAGCGACCGGTGACCCAGGCGCGAAGCACCTCGTCGACATCTGCTTCGCCGTCCTCCGTCTCAAATCGCACGTCCACGCCGAAGCCATGGTCTTCTTGCTGCACATTGAGGTGAGGGATGAGGGGCTTGTGCGTGACACGGTAGCGCTCGATGTCGGCCTTTCCGTAGACGGGGCCGTCGTGCTTGGGGAATCGTTCCCGGAGGAAGTCAGCAGCCTCTGCAGGCGGAAGAACGCGAGGCACACCCATGGGTACACCGAGCATATCCTCTGCTTTGCGAGTGAGCTGACGTTCCTTGCCAAGGTCTCGGGCTGGAACTACATCGCCCAGCCGCTTGAGAATTCCCGACTCCAACTTTGCGATGACCGGGTCGCCGTAAACCACCTGTGCGGTGACCCGAAGGCCCGTCGGTTGATCTTCCAGGGTGATGGCTACGCGGGGGACGCACTGTGCGGCCTTCGGAAGGCGTTCTGTGGCGATGTCTACTGGAATGCGCTCGCGAAGACGTGGAATGGTCTCGGCAACGAGACCTCCCACTTCATCGGCAGCAAAGTAAACGGCCTGGACCAAGGTCTTCCGTTGTTGAGAGGACAAGCTGCCGTGCGACGTCATTTGTAGAACGTTGCCGGTGAGTGCGGCGCCCCGGTACAGCGTGTCGAGGTTCGACGGGCGGACCAGCTGGACCTTGAAGCCTTCCTCCTCGTCGCTGACGCGTACGCGGAACGGAAGAGGCTCGCGGGAGATCTCGATTGGCTTGCCGTCCAAGGTCGCGTGCTTGGTACCGGCTAGCTGGGCAATGATGCGACGGAGGCTGTCGGCGTTGACCTTGCCTCCGGGATGCATGGCCAAGATGGCTTCGGCCTGAATGTCGGCGCGCTCGGCGATGACATCGCTCTGGGCGAGCGGTTTCTTCAGCGGAGTGATGCGGCCGTCCGGCCACAACAGGGTCCGAGATACGGTCAGGGTGGTGCCCTTCGCCTGGAACGAGTAGCCTACGTTGACCTTGAATTTCTTCCCGGCCTTAGGCAGCTTTCCATTCGTATTCAGGCCCGTATTCACCGCAATAACCGCGGCGGCAACATGCAGACAGCACCGTCCGGGGAGACCGCAGTCGCAGCCCCAGTCAGGCTCACCCGGCCAAAGATACACGTCGAAGGGCTTTGCCCTCCCTCGCGCCTTCACATGGCAGTGAACTTCGTCCCCGTCGTCGGAAAGACCAATAACACTACCGCTCCGTGCCAGCTCAACGCCGGCACTCCAAGCGCGTGGTGGTGCTGCAGTGCGTGCTGCAGTGAGTAGGCCGTCAAGCGCCATCCGTCCTCCGAGCCGTCCGACTACCCACTCTGGGACGCTCTGCCAAGCATCCAAACCGACACCGGTGTAGGCTTTCTGTCCGGAGGGCCCTCGTGCAGCTACCTATTGAGCAGGTCATCGTGCATCGGGACGGCGCGCGAGTTCGCCGTGTCGGTAGTTTAAACGTCATTAATGGACAGGTTGTCATCACTGGCCTTCCGCTGATGCTGCATGAGGCCAGTATTCGAGTGAGTTGTGGTTCAACCACTGTGTTGTCGGTCTCTCTTGACCTAGATGTGGAGGGGATTGATCGAGGACCACCCCCTGAGGCGATGCGAGCGGTCCGTGAACTGGAACAACAAGTGGTCCTCGCACAGGCCGAGGTGAATGCCGGACGGGAGCAATTGGCGATGTTGGATGAGGTCGCTCCCGCCGAGCCGAGTGCGGATGCATCTCTTCCATCGGCGGAGCGGTTGGCCGAGTGGGCCAAGGTGGATGGTGTGTTCGCGGCGTGGATGACGGAGGTGTTGGTCTCGCACCCAACGCTTGTGCGGAAGCTGGCTCGGCTGCGAGAGGCGCTGGATGTGGCCCGAAACAAGGCAGTTCAGGTGAGTGGTGCCGATTCGTGGCGTCACTGGGCGCCGACACGGCGAGCTGTAGTGACCGTGGACGGAACCGGCGATGTGGACGTGGAGATTGAGTACCGCGTCCCTGGCGCGTGCTGGACGCCTGCCTACGCGCTGCATGTCAACCCGGATTTCCGGACCGGCCGCCTTGTACTTCGTGCGCTGGTCGTTCAAGCGACGGGGGAGGACTGGGGGCAGGTGTCGCTCGCGCTGTCGACAGCCCCGATGGTCCAACAGGTGGACGCGCCAACGCTAAAGGCTCGGCGTTTGGGTCGTGCTCAGCCCCCTTCACGTCCGGCATGGCGGTCCTTACCTTCGGATCTGGAGTCCTTGTTTCCGATGGCGCTGGAGTCCGGAGCGGTCCCGCGTGAGCGCGGTCGGCGTAAACGCGTACAAGCCCCCGACGCTTTCGGGTCGGATGACAACGCCACGGCTGTGGATACCGAAGTCCCAAGGTCGAAACGACGGGCTCGGCGAGCCGCTTCCACGCCCCCACCAGCTGTGGAGCGGAACGCGCGTGCGAGGTCTGTACAAGCGTCACAGCCGGAAGCTTTCGCCGCACCGGCGATGGAAGACGATGGCATAGTTGTGGTTGGCAGTCTGTCAGCTTCAGCCGCTCGCAAGCCAAAGAAGTCTCGGCGCGCACCAATACCTGCACCGCTCGGAGACGCACCCGTCATCCCCAAGGCACTCGACTACGGTTCGTTGCGCATTGCCAGCTGGGACGCGGCACCGGGTACGCGCGGCCGGCTCACGCGATTGTCATTGATCGATCAGGCGCTAGCGGCTGGTGTACCTGCGGATGCAGTGGGCCATGTGGAACGAGCACAGTGGACGCTGGAGCGATTGAGTAAGGATGTCGCGGTGTTGCCGGTGCCTGCTCACCACTCGCGCCCGTCGGTTCGCACGGGAGCGGACTTTCGCTACGAAATGGAAGGTCGCGCCGACATTCCCGCCGATAGTCAGTGGCACAGTGTGTCGTTGGTGTCCGAACCGCTGGAGCTGCGGGTCCAATACCGACTCATCGCGCGTGAGGACCCCCGCGTTTTCCGTTCGTTGTCGGCGACTATGGTCAGCGCGTTTCCGTTGCTCCCGGGTCCGGTTGATGTGTACGTTGGCGGTCGCCTCGAGCTGACAACGCCATGGCAGGGCTCGGGTCAAGACAGTCCCATTGAACTTGGACTCGGCCCTGAAGATGCCATCCGTGTTGCTCGAAACGTCCGATATCGTGAGGAATCGACCGGCTTGTTTGGTGGAGGTCGACGTGTGCATGCCGAAGTGGAACTTACCGTGGCGTCATCTCTGCCGCGCGAGATTTCGGTTGAGGTCTTCGATCGTATTCCGGTCGCCGGTGACGACAGTGTTGTGGTGTTGCTTGAGTCTGCCGAGCCTACGGCGTCTCCTTGGTCTGGCGAGCCCGGCGGGCCTGCGCTTCGGGGGGGCCTGCGGCAACAGCTGCACATTCCCCCGGGTGGTGAGAGCAAGGCGACGTTGCATTGGCACATGAGTATTGGTTCCAAGTACGAAGTAGATGGGGGAGAACGTCGTGGCAATTGAGACGGGGTCGTCCCTCGAACGCATTGAAGTATTTGAAGATCGCGTCAGCGTGACTCGGCACATTGTCCTTCCAGCTGGGGCTGGCAACGAGGCGCTTGTGGTGGGCCCTTTGTCGCCGCTGCTCCGGGTCAGCGGTCTGTCCATCGAAGGGCTCTCGGACAACGCGATCGTTGAAGAGATTCAGCTGCGTCGAGACCGCGTGCTTCGCAAAGACGCGGATGGAGACGGCCTCGCCGAGCTTCGCGGACAGTTGGAGGCGGCGGAAGATCAGTTCAGCGCTACTCAACAAAACCGAACGGCCGCCCAATTCGCAGCGAGTCGCGCAGAGACTCGCCTAGAACGTGCGCTATCGTGGTCTGGCCGGGCCTATAATGAAGCCGATGACGCGCCAGCATGGGCCCGTTCGCTCCGTGAGTTGTACAGCGGTGTGGAGCATGCCGCCCGAACGCTTTTGCAGGCGGACTTTGCCCAGAGTGAGCAAGAGGCGGTGGTACATGAACTGCGTGAACG